>JAGRHQ010000305.1 GCA_020444905.1 Candidatus Competibacteraceae bacterium | reverse complement strand
ACCAGCAACAACCCATTCCCCAATGAACATCCGTGTATTGTCTTCTCCCTGGCCTGGAATCATTGCATCGCTAGCTCAGATCGGAAGAGCACACGTCTGCCAGTGCATCCGCTGGTGCTAGACGCCCTGTTTCAAACTCTGGGCGCGGCGTTGATCACCACCGATTTACCCGCACATTTGCCGGTGGCGCTGGATCAATTGCGGTTGAGAACAGGCGCAAATCCCAATACCGCCGTTTGGTGTCACGCAACGTTGCGGCCAACAAAACCTGGCGCTAACGGCATCATCGGTGACTTGAACTTGCTCGCCGCGGATGGAACTCGATTGCTGCAAGTCGAAGGTTTAGGTTGTCGGCCTTCGGGGAAAGATATTCGCCGTCATCTTTACACCCCGGTTTGGCGGCCTTGCGATCCTGACCACTGGCCTAAGCCATCGACCATCACCCCTCAAATCGCTTGCAGCGCCGATCTTTCCGATTACCTCGACTACTTGCCGCAACTGGATGCATTGAGCACTGCCTACGTGGCGCGAGCGTTCATCGCGCTTGGTGCGCGCTTTGCCGTGGATGAACCCGTTCAGTTATCGGTTCCCACCGCGCCCCGATTTACGCGAGTGCTGCCGCGCCTGTGGCGGATGCTGAAAGAAGACGGTCTGATCGACGCCGATCATCGAACCTTGCGCGTTCCCGACGCCAACCCCGAACGTCGGTTGACAGAGATTCGCGCCCGCTATCCGGCTCAAGCCCCGGAAACCGGAATGCTGGCCCGCTGTGGCGCGGCGTTGGCGGACGTGCTGACTGGAACCGCCGAACCTTTGAATCTATTGTTCGCGCCTTCGGAACCGGACGACGCCAGCGCGGTTTACACCGAATCGCGCTACGCCAGCGCCCTGAACGAACTTGCCGCAAACGCGCTAACTCGCGCCCTACCATTGAATCGACCGCTGCGGGTGCTGGAAATCGGCGGCGGAACGGGCGGAACAACGCGTCATTTATTGCCGATCTTCCCGACGACTACGGCGGAATACCGATTTACCGACGTGTCTCCGGCCTTCCTGCCACCGGCGGAACAGACCTTTGCGCAATACCCGTTTCTACGCACCGCCCTGCTCGGCATCGAACAAGAGTTAGCGGCGCAAAGTATTGAAACCGGCGCGTATGATTTGGTGATCGCCGCCAATGTACTGCACGCCACCCGCGACCTGAGCGAAGCGGTCGCCCACGCCGCCGCTGCCCTGACGCCGGGCGGATGGCTGCTGCTGATTGAGGGTCTCCGGCCTTCGCGCTGGCTTGATCTTACTTTCGGCCTAACCGAGGGCTGGCAACGTGGCACGGATCGAAAACTTCGCCCCGATGACCCGCTAATCGACGCCGGGCAATGGCGTCAACTCCTGACTGCGCAGGGTTTCGACGATGTCGCGGCGCTTACTCCCGGTTCCGGTCGGCTGGCCGATCAAGGCGTCATCCTGGCGCGCAAGTCGTCTCCCGCGCCAGCGCAGGCCGTAATTTGCCGCGCGGCGCTGGATGCGGTGAACCCGGCAGCGGCGGTGCTGCCCGTCTTGCAAACTGAGTTAGGCCAGACGCCGCGCCTGTTGGTTGCGACTTATGGCGCGCAGCGCCTGCGGCTTTGGGAAACGCCGGATTCCGCCCAAGCCGCCGTGCTGGGCTTGACCAAGGCCGCAGCGCTGGAATATCCGGGGACTCAGGTCCGGCTGGTCGATTTGGACCCGCTGGATGACCACACCGAAACCACGTTAGCCGCTGAATCGGCCATTGGCGATGGAGAAAGCGAAGTCGCCTGGCGTGACGGTCAGCGTTACGCTTTGCGGCTCACCCGGACTGAAGACGAGCCGCTGTTACCGGAACGTTTCCGCCTGACTGCAACGGAGTCTGGCCAATTGGACCATATCGCGCCGACGCCCTTGCCGGAACAAAGGCCGGGACCGGGCGAAGTCGAGATCGCCGTCGCCGCCGCCGGGCTGAATTTCAAGGATGTGCTGACCGTGCTCAACCCCTCCCTTCGCTCTGTAAACATTCACCTCCCCCCTTTGAAAAAGGGGGGTCGGGGGGGATTCCGCACGGGCGATGGCGCCACAATCCTCCCTCACCCCCCTTTGGCAAAGGAGGGGACTGAACAGTTACCGCGCTCTTTGGGAGAAGAGGTAAGTTTGGGCGGCGAATGCGCGGGAACCATTGCCGCTTTGGGCGAAGGCGTCACCGAATTCCAGATCGGCGACCGGGTGCTGGCGCTGGCTGGGAGCAGCCTGGCTAGTCATGTTATCGCGCCGGTAGGTCGCGTCGCCCGAATTCCAAAGAGCTTGACGTGGGTGCAGGCCGCCGCGTTGCCGGTCGCGGCCAGCACGGCCTGGTATGCCTTGCGCGAACTGGGATGTGTGCAAGCCGGTCACCGCGTGCTAATCCATGCAGCGACCGGCGGCGTGGGCGGGTTTGCCATAGCGTTGGCCCGCGTGGCGGGCGCAGAGGTGTTGGCAACCGCTGGCTCCTCCTGGAAACGCGCTTGGTTGCAAGGGATCGGCATCCAGCATGTCTTCGATTCACGCAATCCCGGATTTGCCGCTGAAGTGATGGCCGCTACTGCGGGCGCGGGCGTGGATTTGGTGCTGAACAGCCTGACTGGCAACCTGATCCCCGCCAGCCTATCCGTGTTAAAACCGGGAGGACGCTTTATCGAAATCGGGCGCGCCGGTATCTGGAGCGCTGAACAGGTCGCCGCCCGCTTCCCCACCGTCGATTACCGGATTGTCGCGCTCGATGCCGCCAGCGAAGCGGAAGGCGGTCGATTGCTGCGGGCGGTGCTGGACGCGGTGGCTTCAGGCGAGTTGCCGCCGCCACCGCTA
>JAGRHQ010000304.1 GCA_020444905.1 Candidatus Competibacteraceae bacterium | reverse complement strand
GTTATCCACATTGCTGGCGGCATAAGACCCCAGTCATTTTCCGCGCTACGTCGCAATGGTTCATCGGCATGGATCAACAAGGACTGCGCGCGCGCGCCCTGGAAGAGATCAAAAAAGTTCGTTTCACTCCGGACTGGGGCGAGGCGCGACTGCAAGGCATGGTCGCTAATCGTCCAGACTGGTGCGTCTCCCGCCAGCGCTATTGGGGTGTACCGATGACCTTATTTACCCATAAAAAAACCGGGGAGTTGCATCCACGCACCCAGGAACTGATGGAGCAGGTCGCGCAACGTATTGAACAGGGCGGCATCGACGCCTGGTTTGGGCTGGACCCGGTGGACTTACTGGGCGAAGAGGCGGCGGAATATGACAAAGCGCCGGATACGCTGGATGTGTGGTTCGATTCCGGCACGACGCATCTGTCCGTGCTGGAGCGGCGTCCCGAACTACATTTTCCGGCGGAACTGTACCTGGAAGGTTCGGATCAGCATCGCGGCTGGTTCCAATCCTCGCTGCTGGCGTCAACCGCCATGCGCGGAGTCGCGCCTTACAAGGGTTTATTGACGCACGGTTTCACCGTCGATGCCCAGGGCCGCAAGATGTCCAAGTCGCTGGGCAATGTGGTCGCGCCGCAGAAAGTGGTCAATTCGCTGGGTGCTGACGTGCTGCGCCTGTGGGTGGCGGCGACGGATTATCGCGCTGAAATGGGCGTTTCTGACGAAATTCTCAAGCGCACCGCAGACTCGTATCGGCGGATGCGCAACACCGCACGGTTTCTGCTGGCGAATTTGAACGGCTTTGATCCGGTGCAGCATCAAATGTCCCCGGAACAGATGCTGGCGCTGGATCGCTGGGCGGTGGATCGCGCCCGGCGCTTGCAGGAGGAGATTCTGGAGGCTTACGATCAGTACGTTTTCCATCTAATTTATCAGAAAATTCACAACTTCTGCTCGGTGGACATGGGCAGTTTGTACCTGGACATCATCAAGGATCGCCAGTACACCACCGGTCGCGACAGCATCGCCCGGCGTTCAGCGCAGACCGCCATGCACCATATTCTGGAAGCGATGACCCGCTGGTTAGCGCCGATTCTCAGCTTCACCGCTGAGGAAATCTGGCGGAACCTGCCTGGTGAACACGGTCCTTCGGTGTTCCTGACGACCTGGTATGAAGGCTTGTTCGCCGTGGACGATGGGGAAGCGCTGAACGCCGCCTGCTGGGAGCGCCTGATCACCGTGCGCGAGGCCGTGAGCAAGAAGCTGGAGCAGGCGCGGGTCGCGGGTGATATTGGCTCGTCGCTGGACGCCGAGGTGGATGTGTATTGCGATGGCGAACTGGCGGCGGATCTGGGACGGCTGGCCGATGAGTTGCGGTTCTTTTTGATTACGTCCTACGCCCGCGTGCGTCCTTTGACAGAAGCGCCGGCAGACGCTGAAACGCTGTCTGCGAACGGTCAATCACTGGTGGTTCAAGTGACTGCCAGCGCCCACGCTAAATGCATCCGTTGCTGGCACCATCGCGAGGATGTGGGGCAAAACGCCGAGCACCCGGAACTGTGCGGGCGCTGTGTGGAAAATGCGTTTGGGGCCGGAGAAGACAGGAGATTTGCTTGAGAGAGTCCTTCTCTCAATCACAGGAACCGGTTATGAAGACGCTCACGCTGACCCGCCCCGACGATTGGCACCTTCATGTTCGCGACGGCGCTGCGCTGCGCGCAGTTGTTCCGCACAGCGCCCGGCAATTCGCCCGCGCGATCATCATGCCCAACCTGCGCCCGCCAGTGACCACCACCGAACAGGCGTTGGCCTATCGAACGCGCATTTTGGACGCGACGCCCGCTGGAATGGATTTCCAGCCCCTGATGACATTGTATCTGACCGACCATACATCGCCCGCCGAGATTGCCCGCGCCCAGGATTCGGGTCATGTCCATGCGGTTAAGCTTTACCCGGCGGGCGCTACCACCAATGCTGACGCCGGCGTCACTGCCATCGAAAAAGCGAGTCCCGTACTGGAGGCCATGCAGGCTCAGTTTGCATGCCCTTGCTGGTTCACGGTGAAGCGACCGATCCGACAGTGGACGTGTTTGACCGCGAGGCCGTGTTCATCGCGCAGGTATTGATCCCGCTGCTCCATGATTTCCCGGAACTGAAAGTGGTCATGGAACACATTACCACGCAGGAAGCAGCCGATTTTGTAAGGGATGCGCCGGCCACGGTGGCGGCGACCATCACTGCTCATCATCTTCTCTACAACCGCAATGCGCTCTTTCAGGGCGGGGTTCGCCCGCACTACTACTGTCTGCCGGTGCTGAAACGCGAGCGGCATCGCCAGGCGCTGGTTAAAGCAGCGACCAGCGGCAATTCCAAATTCTTTCTCGGCACTGACAGTGCCCCGCATCCGCGCCAAGGCAAGGAAACTGCCTGTGGTTGCGCCGGTTGCTACACCGCTCACGCTGCGCTGGAACTGTATGCCGAGATTTTCGAGGCCGCCAGCGCGCTGGACAAACTGGAAGCCTTTGCTAGCTTCCATGGTGCGGACTTTTACGGTCTACCGCGTAATACTGCAACAATCACCCTGCAACGCCGGGCAAATCCAATTCCCGAATCTTTCCCGTTCGGCGAGGACGAATTGATTCCACTGCGGGCCGGGGAAATTCTGAGTTGGCGACTGGCGGATTGAATGGCTTGCCTGGAGCCTGATGCCTGGTTTCAATAGTATGTTCGCTCTAATTTTGCTTGCTAAAGTAACCTCAACAAAGGTTGAAACCCGCCGGGAAACATGAGAAACCGGCATCTGAATCAAGACCTTGAGTCGAGGAGAGTATCATGGCAAGCGTGGCGTTGAAGAATATTACCGAGGCTCCG
>JAGRHQ010000303.1 GCA_020444905.1 Candidatus Competibacteraceae bacterium | reverse complement strand
GGATGCCGCTACACAACCGGTTGCCCCTCCCGTACTTATCGGTTCCACCGATCCGCCAACGTTCACCCTGGTCAATCCGAACGGTCAAGCGCCCGTGGTTTTAGTATGCGACCACGCCAGTAACGTAATTCCAGCCCGGTTGAACAGTTTGGGACTAGGGAAGCACGAACTCAGCCAACACATTGCCTGGGATATCGGCGCTGCTCAAGTGGCTCAGTTACTGGCAGCGCGTCTGAATGCGCCCACCGTCCTGGCCGGCTATTCACGGTTGGTCATTGATTGCAACCGCCCGCCGGGTCATCCCACTTCGATGGCCGAGGTTAGCGACGGTATTTTTATTCCTGGTAACCGCGATCTGAGTGACCAGGAAGCCGAAGCTCGGTTAAACGAAGTGTTCTGGCCCTATCACCACGCGATTACCCAAGCGCTGGCCCATCGCTGGCGGCATGGTCACGGTCGTGCGCCCGCATTGATCGCGATTCACAGTTTCACCCCAGTGATGAATGGGTTTCGTCGTCCCTGGCAGCTTGGGGTGCTGTGGAATCGCGATCCCCGGTTGGCTGAACCGTTATTGACCCGATTTGGGGCCAATATCGAATGGTGTGTCGGCGACAATCAACCGTATTCGGGCCGCGAGGTCGGTTTCACCATGGATACGCATGGCGGCGCTGCCGGGTTGCCGCATGTGGAGGTAGAGATCCGTCAGGATTTACTGGTCGATGATGAGGGTTGCACATACTGGGCGGATCGAATTGGTGATGCGCTTGAGGCCATTCTACTGGATAAAACCTTATACGAGGTTCGCCATTACTAATCGATAGCACTATTGAGGGCGTTCATAGTCGTGTATAACAATTGACAATTGTATTCGAAATTCTGGGAGAATATCGATCATGAGTGCGGAGGAAAACGCCGGCGAAGCCCCGCGCAACAGACGTTCATGGACGCGGACAGCCATGCTGGCCGTGGCCTATATCGTTATCTGGGTGGGTCTTTGGCATGCGGTCAACCGGCTTAATCAAATAGCTGGCGTTAATCTTTGGGTTCCATGCGCAGGTCTAACCTTTGCCATTCTGCTGGAGTATGGCTGGCGATCACTGCCCTTGCCTTTGCTGGCCACCCTACTGGCAGGGTGGTCAAACAACGGATTCGGGGAGCGCTGGCCCTATAGCTTGGCCGCCAGCCTGGCGCCGTTGCTTGGCTATCTGATCGCCGCCTGCATTCTGCGCCATCGTCCAGGTGGAAAGCGTCCCGGCGCATGGCGTTTCGATGATCCGCGACGGGTAGCGGCTTTTCTGGGCGCAGTCATGCTGGGTACGCTGTTCGCGGCGCTGGCGGGCGCCCCGTTGTTACAGGCAGCCGGATTATCGCCGCCCATGCTGTCATGGCTGGAAATGGTTGGGCAAGAGTGGATCGGCGCTTTCATTGGCGTCGTTACTGTCACCCCTTTGGCGTTAATCTTCGCCGCGCCCCTCGCACGACGGTTTGTGCGGAAGGAACCCTTATATCGACCAACAGCGGCTCCCGCCGCCGAATTTCTATCTGTGCGCCTGGGCGTTCTACAAGGGGGGGTATCCATTGCGTTGATTGTGGGGTTACTTTGGACGCCTCTCCCCCAATGGTTTGGTCAGTCCTACCCCTTTATGACCTTGTTGTTGCTCCCCGTATTGACTTGGATCGCTGCGACTCATGGGGTTCGAGGGACTATGCCCACCGTGCTGCTTTATCAATTGAGCATCATGGTGCTGGTCCTGGATTTCACTCAACCGATATTGGCGTTCCAATACCAGATCGCCATGGCGGTCATCGCGGCCTCGGGACTGCTCACAGGCGCCGTGTCCCAGGCGCGACTGGTGGATATCGGTCGATTCCGTGATTTGGCCGAAGTGTCCAACGATCTCCTGTGGGAGTTCGACGAGCAGGGGCGTTTGTGTGATTTCCAGGGACATTTCGTTCGCTCCGGGGAAGCATCCAAAGGACAATTGGGACGGCATTGGCGGGAATATGTGCTGCAGGATCAAGATGCCGATCTCAGCGGACTTCGTACGGCGCTTCGCCGGCGCCAGCGCTTTCAACAATGGGTGTTGCGGGTGCGGTTGCCTGGCGCAAGGACGCCGATCTGGACGCGTAACAGCGGTTTGCCATTGTTCGACGACAGCGGTGAATTTCGAGGTTATCGCGGCACCACTACTGATATTAGTGATTACAAGAAAGCTGAAGCATTGCGTGAGCAAGCCGAAGCGCTACTGCAAGATTACGACCGGACCCTGGAAGCGAAGGTGGAAGCGCAGGTGGTGGAGCGCACTCGGATGCTGACGGAAGTGAGTCTGCGCAATTGGCGGTTGGCCAATTTCGACAGCCTGACCGGATTGCCCAACCGCAATCTGTTTTTCGAGCATTTGCGCAAGAGCTTGCAACAGTCCCGGCGTCAATGGCGACTATTAGCGTTACTGCTGGTGGATCTGGATGGCTTCAAGGAAGTGAATGACACCTTTGGTCACGATATGGGGGATGAGTTGCTGCGGCAAGTTGCCGGGCGTTTGCGTCAATGCATCCGTGCGACCGACACCGCGGCGCGGCTGGGCGGCGACGAATTCACCATTGTCCTGACCGATCTGGAACAGGCCGATGCGGCGGAAGCAGTGGCCCGGAAACTGGTGGCCAGTCTGGCGGAGCCGGTGCCCGTGGGTGAGGCCAGAGCCACGGTCACCGCCAGTGTCGGGATTGCGCTTTACCGGCCAGAGTGGCCAGCGAATCTGGAGCAGGCTATGTCGTTGCTCAGGCAGGCGGATGTCGCGATGTACGAAGCCAAGCGAGCAGGCAAGAATGATTGGCGGTTCGCCGAACAGCCGGCGCCGGAAAGCAGTGAAACATCAAG
>JAGRHQ010000302.1 GCA_020444905.1 Candidatus Competibacteraceae bacterium | reverse complement strand
TGATCGTGATGGATCATCGGGACTGTGGCGCTTACAAGGTGATTCTGAAAGCGGATTTTGCCAAGGATCCGACGCTGGAGGAGAATGTCCACGCTAAATACCTGCGCGACTTGAAGCAGGCGATCCAGAAGAAGTATCCGAAACTGGAAGTGGAAACCTTGCTGATGAATCTGGATGGCACGGTGCAGACGATCCCGGAGCCAACCGCCTAATCCCGAACCTGTCATCTGTCAAAATCCCCCCACCCCCCCTTTTTCAAAGGGGGGAGATCAAGACCGATGGAGGGACGAGAACGGCAGGTTATGGCAATTCATCGCGAGTTGCCTTACTTGCGGCCAACCGCCACTTGTCGGTACTGAGGCTTGACCCCGCCACGGACCTGCTTGCCCAGTTCGATAGTTCGCAATGGAATTCCGGGAAACCGCTCCCGGAATCGTTCGATGGAATAGGCGGTGCAGGTCGGACAGCAATCGATCTCGGTCACAATTACCACAGCCGCCACTTTCTTGATATCACGGGAGAGCGCCGCCTGCTCGCTGGCGTGTTGGCGCTGACGCTGGAGAATGAAGCGGTAAAGCGGATCACGCGGCAGGAATTGTTTCCGGTAAGCAGCCTGCCGCGCCTCCAGGGTCGCACATAGATAGTTCAACAGCTTCGGCTCGGTATGGTACTGCGCCATGCCATCGCAACCGAAACGCTCGTTAGCCGGAACCTTGTCATACACATTTGGGATCAGATGCAAGCCCAGCCGGACCGATTCGGCAATGGCGCTGTCGTTGGAGTACGCAGTCAAAACTTCGGAGGAGCCATCCTGGAAGCGGACCAGCGCCAGGCAAATATTATGCTCCTCGGCGTCATAGTTTTTTCG
This sequence comes from Candidatus Competibacteraceae bacterium, assembly GCA_020444905.1. Lineage (GTDB taxonomy): Bacteria > Pseudomonadota > Gammaproteobacteria > Competibacterales > Competibacteraceae > UBA2383. The sequence continues at coordinate 2,095 of JAGRHQ010000302.1, read as the reverse complement.
GTAACCCATCGCCTGATTCAGCTCGGCGCGCTTCAGGGCAATCGCCATTTCGATATCGCCGCGATCCCAACCGCGTGGATCGAGCTTGAGGTATTCAGGTAAACCACTGTTGATCCCCAGTGGGGGGGGCGGACAGGCGCCGTTCAGGCAGGTGATTTCGGACATGGGGATCTCACTTTCACAAATATTGTCTTGCTGACCTGGTTGTAATGGCGGTTCGTCTATTCTCTGATGGTCACACCTCTAGCCCTGAGATGATCAATCATCAAATCTCCACCATCTCGAAATCGTCCTTGGTCGCGCCACACTCGGGACAGATCCAATCCGCCGGCACATCTTCCCAACGGGTGCCCGGTGGAATGCCGTCTCCAAGCCATCCCTTTTCCTCATCATAGATGAAACCACAAATCAAACACATATACTTCTTCATCCGATATACTTCCTAATAGTTGCCATTTGGCGGGTAACCATTGTCCCATGCAGAGGCGTCCTGAAAAAGCCTCTGCCTTGCTGAAATTTTAGGCAACATCCGCCCTGATGAGGACTCCAATCATGTATTCATTTTCCACTGGAGCATCGGCTTGACTGATTCCCTTCCTTCCACACCGCCGGTTGTCATGACCCTGGCCGGCAATGATCCTTGCGGGGGCGCTGGCATCGCCGCCGACATCGAAACCCTGATCAGTCTAGGTTGCCATCCTGCGCCGGTCATTACCGCCCTGACCGTGCAAGACACGCGCAACGTCCAGGCGTTATGGCCGGTCGCCGCCGAAGAGTTGCTGGCGCAGGCGCGGGCGGTATTGGAAGATTTGCCGGTGCTGGCATTTAAAATTGGAGTCATCGGGAATACCGACAATGCCTTGGCTCTGCATACCTTACTCAGCGCCTATTCCCATATCCCGGTCGTGCTGGACCCCATATTAGCAGCGGGCGGCGGGGCCGCGTTGGCGGATAACGGTCTGATTGAAGCGATTCAGACGCTGCTGCTGCCGTTGACCACCGTGCTGACGCCCAACAGTATCGAGGCGCGCCGACTGGCCCCGGAGGCCGATACGCTGGAAGCCTGCGCTATGGCCCTGCTGGCGCGCGGTTGCCGCTATGCGCTGATTACTGGCGGACATGAACCTGAATCGTCTACTGAGGTCATCAACCGGTTATATGGCAATAACCGGTTACTGGAAACCTATCACTGGCCGCGCCTGCCCGCTCATTATCATGGCTCTGGTTGTACTCTAGCCGCTGCGATCGCTGCCCTGCTTGCGCAAAGCCGCGGCCTGATCCCGGAGGAAGTCATCCCTACGGTTATCCATCGCGCTCAGTACCATACATGGCGTTCCCTGCAAGCGGGCTATGCCATTGGCAGTGGGCAACAAATTCCCAATCGCATGTACTGGGCCAGCGCTTCCCGAGGTTAAATATGGGTCAAACCTTTGCTTTTCAAGGGCTTTATGTGATTACCGACGCCTTGCTGATTCCCGACGAACGGTTGCTCATTGCTGTTGAGCAAGCCCTGCTCGGCGGCGCACAGATGGTCCAGTACCGGGATAAAAGCGCTGATGTAAGCGTTCACCTCCCCCCTTTGAAAAAGGGGGGGACTGAACGGTTACGCGCTGATATCGCACGGCGACGGGCGCAGGCGCAGGCGCTGAATGTTTTATGCCAACGTCATGATGTGCCATTGATCATTAATGACGATGTGGAATTGGCCGCTGAGGTTGGCGCAGCGGGCGTCCATATTGGTCAGGACGATCCACAATACACTACGGCCCGCGCCCGCCTGGGCGCGAAAGCGCTGATTGGCGTTTCCTGCTATAACTGTCTGGACTTAGCGCTAGCTGCTGAACAGGCGGGCGCGAATTATGTGGCGTTTGGGGCCTTTTTCCCGTCACCGACTAAACCGACGGAAATCCGCGCGTCGCTGGAATTGCTACGGGAAGCGCGCGCAGCGTTGACCGTTCCCATCATCGCCATTGGCGGTATTATCCCGGAAAATGCGCGCCCACTGCTGGAAGCGGGCGCGGATGCGCTGGCGGTCATCAGCGGGGTGTTTGGCCAACCCGATACTCAGGCCGCCGCCGCGCGTTACGCGGCTTTA
>JAGRHQ010000301.1 GCA_020444905.1 Candidatus Competibacteraceae bacterium | reverse complement strand
CAGGCGGGAAAAAGGCTTTTCCCTGGGTTTTTTTTTTTTTTTTTACTTGCGAATGGGGCCGGTCGCTGTCGTCTGGCGCGATCAGCAAATAGACGCCTTCGCTAACCTCTGGCAAAGCGGAGGCGAGGAGTTATCGGTCGATTTAATGCGCTATTCGCCCGATAGTCCGCAAGGTCTTATGGAGTATCTGTTGCTCAAAATCATGTTGTGGGGCCGCGCGCAAGGTTACGCCTGGTTCAATCTGGGCATGGCGCCGCTGTCCGGTTTGCAGAACCGCAGCCTTGCGCCGCTATGGAACCGATTTGGCGCGCTGGTCTTTGGGCATGGCGAGACGTTTTACAATTTCCGGGGTCTGCGCCAGTACAAGGAAAAGTTTGATCCTCAGTGGGAAGCCCGCTATCTGGCTACGCCGAGCGGTATGGTGACGCTGCCCCGGGTGTTAGCCGATTTGACGACGCTGATTGGCGGCGGTTTCAAAAAGCGGTCAATCCCCAGTCCCCAATTCCCAATCCCTAATCTCTAAAAACACCATGCATCTCCTACTACGAGTGCTGTACCTGACCATTGCGTTGCTGGCGCTGTCCAACGCCCAGGCAGAAATCGCCGAGGAAACGCTGGACGACGCTGTCTTTGGCCGTCTGGCTATTTACCATACGACTGACGAACCGAAAGGCGTGGTGTTGTTCGCGTCCGGCGCTGGCGGTTGGAATGCCGACCTGACTGCTGTAGCGCGAGACGTTGCCGGTCTGGATTATGTCGTCGCTGGCATCGATCTGGATCAATATCTGACGCGCCTAGAATCGTCAAAGGCCGCTTGCCTCGACTTATCCGCGGATCTTGAGCGATTGAACCAGCGGATGGAGCAGCGTTACCCGCTAGCGACTCCCTTGCCGCCGATTCTGCTGGGGTATGGCGCGGGCGCAACGCTGGGCTACGCCGCACTGGCTCAGGCGTCAGCGGACCGCTTTCATGCCGGAGTGGGCGTCAACTTTTGCCCGGAACTGCCTCTGCGCCAACCCCTATGTCCTGGGGCCGGGAAACTGGAAAGCAGCGCATTGCCTAATGCGCAGGGAGCGCTTTTAAAAGCGGTCACCCGGTTGCCGACTACCTGGTTTGTGTTCCAGAATCAGCCTGCCTGTGACGCAGTAACCACCACTCAGTTTATCCAGTCGATCTCGTTAGCTCGACTGACCGAAGCGCCTGGCAATCAGGGAGTCAAGGACTGGTTGCCACAGGTGTCTGCGCTCTTGCAATGGCTGGACCCCAGCATTGTTAAACAGGTGCAACCAGATGCCAGCGTTAGTGGCGTACCGCTCACCGAAGTACCCGCGACCGGCGGTCCCAACCGGCCACAACTGGCGGTCATGCTGTCTGGAGACGGCGGCTGGGCGCTGCTCGACCGGGCGGTGACGGCGGAACTGGCCAAAAACGGCTTGCCGACTGTCGGTTGGGATTCGCTAAGCTACTTCTGGAAAGCCCGCCAACCGGATGAGGTCGCGCTGGACTTGGAGCGGACGCTGCACAAGTACCTGGATGTCTGGAAGAAAGAGCGCATCGTTTTAATCGGCTATTCCTTCGGGGCCGATGCGTTGCCAGCCATCGTTAATCGCTTGCCGCCGACGTTGCGCGAACAGATTGATCTCATAGCGCTCTTGGGCTTGTCGGATTACGCCTCTTTCGAGTTTCATCTCAATAACTGGATCAGCGACGACCCGGATGAAGGCGATCAGCCGGTGCGCCCAGAAATCGCCAAGTTGAGCGGCATTAAACGGCTGTGCATCTACGGTGCCGAAGAAGAGGATGCTTCCTGTCCAAAGCTCGTCGACCTGGGCGTTATCGCGCAACCCATGCCAGGCGACCATCACTTCGACGAGGATTATCCGGGCGTGGCTCGACGCATTCTCGATCAGTTGCCCCCGTTGCCAGCCAATCCTCTCTCCCCCAACCTTTCTCCTGCAGAAAGCGCACGTCCAGTTCTGCACAACCCTTCATGATTTCAGCAACTTCCATAGTGTCCCCTATAGCGCTGGTTTCCAGCGCCTCGAGTTTCAGATAACGGGCGATACCTGCGGGATCATCTACAAAGCGCTATCATTTGGTTCGTCTGCCGTCAGCGCGCTTTCAGCGGGCGCAGCCTGAAACTCGCGCACATACTGATCCAGACTGCTAAGCGTTCCACAGACGAACAGAATGTCGCCAGGGTCTACCTGGAAATCATCATCGAATTTGACAAACACATCCCGGTCTCGCTCCACGGCGACAACCGCTGCGCCGGTTCGTTCGCGCACCCAGGCGCGCCAAGGATGTTGACCCACCAGCGCGCCTGGGGCCAGTCGCACGAATTTAATGCGCGGCTCAACGGTCACCGCCTGCTCGCCCAGCAAATGGTAAGCGAGGATTTCCCCAGCCATCTGCCCCACCGACAGGGCGAAATCGGCCCCAGCCTGATACAATCGCGCGATATTCAGCGCCCGGTTAACCCGGACAATCAGCGGAACTTCGGGCGCATAATCACGGACCACCGCGGTAGCGAACACCCCTTCGCTGTCGTTGCTTAACGCCAACACCACCGCGCTGGCCGCCCGCACGTTCGCGCGGTTTAACGTCGTGTGTTCAAGCACGTTACCAACGATATCGACCCCTGGCGCGAGTTGCTGATCGATGACAACCGTCATTTCATGGGCGTCGCGCAGCATTTGCACCACCTTGCCGCCGACCGTGCCGTAACCCGCCACCACGATAGGGCCGGTGCGGCGGATCGGCGCGGCCAAGCGCTCAATCTGGGTCAACGAAGCATGAGCGCCGACCACAACCAGGATTGCGCCGGACTCAATGCGCATATCCGGCCCCTTGGCGATAGCGAATTGCCCACCGCGCCATTGGCCGATAACGGTAACACCGTGGCGTTCGCGCAGGCGCAGTTCGCCGAGTTGCTGTCCGGCCAGTGGGCTGTCTGCCCGGATCC
>JAGRHQ010000300.1 GCA_020444905.1 Candidatus Competibacteraceae bacterium | reverse complement strand
GGCACCGATTATCGGTTGCGCTATCTGGAAAAGGCCGAGATTTATCATTATCCGTTGGATGACCGGGCCGAGCAGATTTTGCATGAAATATTCAGCAACATTGCGCCTGAGCCGGGGCATCGCGGCGGCGATTTGGAAATTGAAGGCCGTTTTATTCCCACCCTGCGCGAGGCGGACGATATTGTCTGGTTCAACTTCCGGGCTATTTGCGATGGGCCGCGCGGCACGAACGATTACATCGAAATCGCCCGCTGTTTCCATACGGTGCTGATTTCCAATATCCCGGTCATGGATTGGCAAATGGAGAATCAGGCGCGGCGTTTCGTGAATCTGGTCGATGAATTTTACGACCGGAGCGTAAAGCTGATCATCTCCGCCGCTGCGCCGCCCCACGAACTTTATACCGGCCAGAAACTGAAATTCGAGTTCCAGCGCACGATGAGCCGCTTGCAAGAAATGCAGTCGCATGAATACCTGGAACGGCCGCATGTACCGTAGATTCTGCGGTTCCGCTACTCGTTGCACATCTGTTCAAGGCGCATCCCAATAATGCCGGTTCTTGCTTCGCTCGCGTTCCGGGACTAACGGTTGACCTGGCTCCAGGCGAAAGGTCAGCGCGCCTTCATAGGAGGAATCGAGCAAGGCCGCGCCGGTAGCCTGGTACCGAGCTACGGTCTCGGCGCGCGGGTAGCCGTAGCGGTTGTGGTAGCCGGTTGCAAACAGGATGTAGCGTGGGTGAACCGCATCCAGAAAGATCGGCGTGGATAGATTACGGCGACCCTGATGCGGGGCGACCAGCACCTCAGCGGTTAACCCGTTCCCATAGGTTTTCGCCAGCGCGATTTCCGCACGGGTTTCGACATCGCCGGGCAGCAGCACTCGACCTGCGGTTCCCTCGACTTTGAGAACGCAGGAGGCATTATCGTCGCTGAAACCCTGCGGGGGCGGATGCAGCACCTGAAAGCGCACTCCATCCCATTCCCAAGCCTGGCCGGCCTGGCACGGTTCCGCGCCGTCAATGGGTGTTTGCTCAGGCGCCGAGGTCAGAATGCGCTCTACTGGCAACAACTCTCGTAGTGAGCGCACTCCGCTCATATGCTGGCTATCGGCGTGGCTGACAATCAGCGTATCGACCCGCTCCGCGCCCTGCCAGCGCAGGAAAGGCACCAGTACTGCACGTCCAGCGTCCAGCGTGAAACCGAGCCGCCGGCCCGTATCGTAGACCAGGACATGATTCCGGGTGCGCACTACGGCGGACAGACCCTCGCCGACATCCAGCAAGGTGAACCAGAATCCGCCGATGACCGGCCCCGGCATCGGCGGCCACAGCAACGGCAAACATAGAGGGATGCCCAGCCAGCGCCCCGGCAGGCCGCGAGGCGCCAGGAGCCAGGCCACACCGATCAGGGCCGGGACCAACGTCCAAACCGGCGGCGTCGGGCGGTGCAACACCAGATCGGGCCATTGATCCAGTCCGCTGAGAATGTGCCATAATCCTTCCATAGCCATGGCCGCCAAATCCAGCGTTAGCACCTGCAAGGTCGCGCTTACCGGCGTCAGCAGCGTCGCCAGCAAACTCAGGGGCAACACGGTCAGACCGACCCAGGGAATAGCGATCAGGTTAGCTACCGGCGATATCAGTGGGAACTGTTGGAAGAAAAAGAGCGTTGGCGGCAGCAGTCCCAGGGTGATGTGCAATTGCAGGCGCACCGTCTGGCTGAATGGATGATGTTCATGCCAACGACCGCTGACGCTGTAGAGAATCACCGCCACAGCCCCGAAAGATAGCCAGAACCCCACTCCCATCGGCGCGCCAGGATCGGCGATCAACACGGCCAGCAGCGCCAGCGCGAGAGTGCGTCCCGCCGCCGCCGGACGCAAGGCGATCAACGCGAGCATAGCCACGGCGACCATGAGAAAAGAACGCTGGGCGGGCACCGCTAATCCGGACAACAGGGTATAACCACCGGCCCCGAACAGCGCACCCAGCGCCGCCGCGCGAGTGGCCGGCCAGCGCAGCGCCCAGGCGGGGACTCGACTCCACAGGCTCCAGATCAGCGCAAACGCCAGGCTGGCGATCAACCCGACATGCGTCCCGGAGATCGCCATCAGGTGACTCGTGCCCGTGCGCCGGAAAGTTTCCCATTGCCAGGGACTGATGCCGCCTCGTTCACCCACAGCCAACGCAGTTAGAATGCCGGCGTAGGGATTGCCCGGTAACGCTTTTTGAAAACGATCAACGATCAATTGGCGGTAACGGTTCACCGGATAACGCTCGGCTCCGGCCAACCGGCGCGGCGACGGGTGGGGGCGAATCGAACCGGTGGCGATGATACCCTGGGCGTATAACCAGCGTTCGTAATCGAAGCCGCTGGGATTACGCAGTCCCCAAGGTTTTTTGAGCCGCACGGTGAATTGCCAGCGGTCACCGACTCGCAAGGCCGGATCGGCGGCGGAGTCGGCTTCTACATCATCAGCTTCGCCATTATCCCACCAGGACAGACGCAATCGATGACCCGCCAGGAGCATCGAAGATTGCTCGTTGCCGCCGGTCGAAGCGACCTCGAATACGAAACGGATGCTGCGACCTTCATGCTCCGGGATCGTCGCGATCCAGCCCTCGACCGAAAGTTCCATACCTTCCAGTTCATTAGGTAACACGGCAACCGAAGGGGCCAGTAACAAGGCCCACAGAAATCCTGCCAGGCTCCAAGTCGGTAATCGCAACCAGGGGATGCGCCATGCAATAAGCGCGACGCCGGGCAACGCCAGCGCCCAGCGTCGATCAGGCAATTCCGGCAACGCTTCCAGAAGCAGAACGCCGATCAGAAAAGCGATGGCGCCCAAACGCATGGAGTATTAAATACCCAGTTGATTTCCAAAAAGAACCTTATGTGGTAAAGGGCTCTGTTCCATATTCATAACTCATCAGTCATAAGTTCTCTCCCTGAAAAGCCTTGACGGCCGCTCCTCAAGAGCAGCATGAATTCCCCTCAG
>JAGRHQ010000002.1:9332-59217 GCA_020444905.1 Candidatus Competibacteraceae bacterium | reverse complement strand
CAGGTCACGAGTTGATTCGCCTGCTCCGCCCAGAAGCCCTCGGGATCATCAACCGAACGCTTATACATTTCCAGGTATTGATCATTGTTAATCCAGGCGTGGGCGGCGACTTCGGCAGGCACTGGGTAAAGTTTAACATCGGACATCGCAGGGTTTCTCCTTAGGTAGTTTAAGAGTTGTCATATCCGTGGCCAGAGGCAGATCAGCCGCTTGAAGGCGTTTGACGCTGGTCCGGTTCAGGAACTTGCGAGTTAAGTCTAGAACGTGAACGGCTTTCGTCAATCCATCCAGTTGCGATCCAGGGTACAAGCTCACAAGTCGATGGATTAGCGTTATTTTTAGCCTCGTCCAGTCCAGGCGATTTTGTACAGATCCAGTCGCCGGTCGCGGAAATTGCGCACGCTGCCATGCACGCGCAGTTCCTTGAGATTGTCCAGGTCCAGGTCGACAATGAGCAGCGTTTCGGTATTCGGCGTTGCCTCGGCGGCGATGGCGTCGTGAGGAAAGGCGAAGTCGGAGGGCGTAAACACCGCCGCCTGGGAATACTGAATGTCCATATTTTCCACTCTCGGCAGGTTGCCTACGCTGCCGGAGATGACCACATAACATTCATTTTCGATGGCGCGGGCCTGCGCGCAGCGCCGCACCCGCAAATAGGCATTTTTGGTGTCAGTCCAAAACGGGACAAACAGGATTTGCATCCCTTGATCGGCCAGCAGGCGCGGCAGTTCGGGAAATTCGACGTCATAACAGATCAGGATGCCGATTTTGCCGATATCAGTCTCGAACACTTGGAGTCGATCGCCGCCCTGTAGACCCCAGTAGGCTTGTTCGTCCGGGGTGATATGCAGCTTGGATTGCTTGTCCCAAGTGCCGTCGCGCCGGCACAGATAGGCGGCGTTATGCAGGATGCCGCCAACATATTCCGGCATGCTGCCGGCAATGATGTTGACATTGTAGGCCAGCGCCAATTGCAGAATCGCCTCGCGCAACGGTTCAGTGTATTCCGCCAGCTGCCGCACCGCTTCGGCAGCGTTGCGCTGGTTGAACAGCGCCATGAGGGGGCCGCTGAAAAACTCGGGAAACAATACAATATCGGTCTTGTAGCCCGCTACCGCATCGACAAAGTATTCAACCTGTTGCAACAAATCTTCCAGCGAAGCCGTCTGGCGCATTTGCCACTGCACGACGCCGATCCGCACTACCGATTTGCTACCGCCAATCAGGATTTCCTTATCCTCATAGTAGATATTCAGCCACTCCAGCAACACCGCATAGGCTCGCGATTCGTCATCATCCGGCAAATAACCCATCACGATCTTGCGAACATGGAAGTCATTGGCCAACTGGAAGGTGAGAATGGGATCGACCAGCTCTTTGGCCCGGACCAGCTCCACGTACCGTTGCGGCGTCATGTCGTGGGCGTAACGGCCATAGCCGGGAATCCGCCCGCCGACGATAACAGCGCGCAGGTTGAGCTTTTCGCACAATTCCTTGCGGGCGTCATACAGTCGCCGGCCCAGGCGCATGTCACGGTAATCGGGGTGGACGAAGACATCAACGCCATACAAGGTGTCGCCGTTCGGATCGTGGGTAGTGAGATAACCGTCGCCGATGATTTGCCAGTAAGTGTGACGGTCGCCGTAGCGACCGTAATCCACGATCAGGCTGATGGTTGCCGCCACCACCTTGCCGTTGTCCTCGATGCAGACCTGCCCTTCCGGAAAGCGGGCGATTTGCGAGGCGAACTGCTCGCGGCTCCAGGCCCCATCCATGTTGGGATAAACGATTTCCATGATGTCATGCACATCGCCATAGTCCGACAGACGCAGATTGCGCAGCTTGAGCCGGTGTTGAACAGGCGGTTCAGAGGTTCGTTCAGTCATGAGGTTAACGGTTGACGGTTAAAGGCCGAAGACTACGGTGTTATCAAAGCGTTAGCCGATGGCTTCGCAGAGATCCTTGATGTTGGTCGCCAGGTCATTGGCCGTCGTCGCGCCAGTCAGCGCCCAGTCCACTACGGTCTTAGCGCCAACGAAACCAACGGTGTCGCCAGTGGCGGCTAGACCAACATTGACCAGCAAGGCGAAATAGCTATCGAATTTCTGCGTCCAGCTGGGACTTTTGTTTTCCAGTTCAGCAAGCGCCTGAGCAGCCAGTTGCTGCGCCTTGAGTCCGTCCTCGGCGCGCAGGTGAAAGGTCGGGATTTTGTTGCTGTCCAGGATTTGCTTAACCTTGAGTATGAGAGTGTTTTTTTGCGAGACGGCCTTTCTAAGCTTCTCGAGCTTTTTACGCACGTTTTTATGGTTGCGTCCGTAGTAATGTGCGAATTCCTCGATTTGCAGTTCCATGGCCAGCAGCAGGTCGGTCAGCGCATCTTGTTTCACCAGCAATTCGTTCAATTGAATAGAGAGGCTGTGGGCGCGGGTGCGAATGCCCGCCAGCTTTTGCTTCCACAACTCGTTCTTGCTCTTGGCCTTGCTGATATTGCTAACTTCCGTTTGCAACAGCGAGTTGATGACCGACGCCGCTACTTCCTGGACCGCAACGTTGCCTTTAGTTTTATTGTCGTAGCGATTTTTGAGCGATTCAAGCAGTTTTCGGGTTTCCTTGCCCACGGTCTCGGCTTCCTTGATGAGCGCGGCCAGCACCTTAAGACCATCTACCAGAGAACGCCAGGCAACGACGACCGCCAGGGCCAGACTGGCGCCGCCGGTGGGTATCGCCAGGGCGAGGCCAGCGCCGGCTAAGCCGAGTCCCGTGGCGCCCAGCGCAACCTTGACGACTACATCCTTTTTATATTTCTTGTATTCCTTGTGCTGTTCCGCCAGGGTTTCCCATTGATGCTGAGCAGCGATTTGCGCGTTGTACAGAGCGTGGTCTATCTCGAATTTGTTGAACTTGGTTAAAAACCCCTGGTAGGTTTCCGCAAAATCCGGCAAGGGCACATTTTGTTTCAACATGCGCAGGATTCTGACTTTATGCTTGTTTTCCTCGAAAAATGCATCCATGTCTTTTTTGATCAGCTTGTCCGTCTCTTCCCGCACCTTGTCGATCTTGGCCACGGCTTCCAGCAGGCGTAGCCTACAGGCGTCCACCATTTGCTGATGCAGCAGGGGATCGTTGCTGATGATCTGGGCGATTTCGTTGGGGACGGTCAGCGTGACATACACCGGCAGCGCGGGCTTGGGCAGGTAGGGGGACTGGTAGCGTAGCGCGTTAGCCAGATTCCAGTCCAACAGCACGATGTCTTGCATGGCGTTATCCTCGGTGGCAAAAAATTTGTTTTAAATCGTTTTTCGAGATTTTTCGTCCTTCCCAGTCCAGGCTGTTACGCCAGCGTCGACTCGCCGGCGTAGAGATCGGCGATGGTTTCCCGTTGGCGCACGATGTGGAACTGCTCACCATCGACCATGATTTCAGCAGCGCGTGGTCGGGAATTATAGTTGGAACTCATGGCGAAGCCGTAAGCGCCGGCGGAGCGCACCGCGAGCAAATCACCCGGTTCGATGTTCAATTCTCGATCCTTGCCGAGAAAATCGCCGGTTTCGCAAATCGGTCCGACGACATCATAACGTCTTGATTCGCCAGTAGCGCGTGGTTCAACCGGGATGATCGCTTGCCAGGCGGAATACAGCGCCGGTCGCAATAGATCGTTCATGGCGGCGTCGACGACGGCAAAACTCTTTGCATCGCCCTGTTTCAATAATTCCACCCGAGTGACTAGAATGCCAGCGTTGCCGACAATGGCCCGTCCCGGTTCGATCAGGATTTCATGGGGTTGACCGCGCAGGCGCTGCATGAGCGCCGCCGCTTGTTCTGCGGGCAAGGGCGGTTCCTCGTCGCGGTAACGAATGCCCAACCCGCCGCCCAGATCGAGATGATGCAAGCGAATGCCTATTTCTTCCAGACGCGCGACCAGCGCCAGCACCCGCTCCAACGCATCGACAAACGGCGCAACCTGCGTGAGTTGCGAACCAATATGGCAGTCCACGCCAACGATTTCGAGATGCGGCGAGACGGCGGCTTGTTCATAGAGGGCCAGCGCCCGTTCGGGATCGATGCCGAATTTATTTTGTTTGAGTCCGGTGGAGATGTAAGGATGGGTGTTGGCGTCCACATCGGGATTAATGCGTAGCGAAATGGGCGCGCGCTGACCGCGTTCTGCCGCGACTTTTTCCAGCAATTCCAGTTCCGTCGCCGATTCGACATTGAAGCAGCGAATGCCGACCGCCAAGGCTTTTTCCAGCTCGTCGCGACGCTTGCCCACGCCCGAAAACACGATTTTGCCGGGATCGCCGCCAGCCGCCAGCACCCGCGCCAATTCGCCGCCGGAGACGATGTCGAACCCCGATCCCAGTCGGGCCAGTACATTCAGCACCGCCAGATTGCTGTTGGCCTTGACCGCATAGCACAACAGATGCGGATGCGCTCCAAACGCCTGATCGAAGGCGCGCCAGTGCCGTTCAATGGTGGCGCGAGAGTAGATATAGCAGGGCGTGCCGACGGCTGCGGCGATGTCGGCGACCGAGACGGCCTCCGCGTACAGCCGGCCATCACGATACTCGAAGTGATCCATAGTCAGGGTTTCGCTGGCGGATGTTGTTCGGATGCAGGGGCCTGCGGCTTTTCCGGCAAATACAAAGCGCCTTTCTGGCCACAACCGGAAAGTAACGCAGTAGCCAGCAGGCAGGCTAGGAAGGATATAGGGCGAGGCATGGGCATGCTTAGGTTCCTTGGTTCGGGAAGCAGGAAGTATGAATGAGTATAACCCGCCTTGTGTGCGTGAGTGCGGCTTGACAAGCGGGAAGGCTTTGCGGCTAATGCGAACCCTCTTCCATTGAGACGGAAATTGTACCGATGACCGACCAAACACTGACCACTGTTGAGATTGAACCGACCGGCCCAGTCCGCTCCAGCGTGATCTGGATGCATGGCCTGGGCGCCGACGCGCATGACTTTGAACCGATTGTCCCGGAGTTGCGCCTGCCGGTGGATCTGGGCATTCGTTTCGTTTTCCCCAATGCGCCGATTCGCCCGGTGACCATTAACAATGGAATGCGGATGCGCGCCTGGTATGACGTGTTGAGCATGGATTTGCCGCGCCAGGAGGACCCGGATGGCGTTTATGCCTCGGAGCGGGCCATTTACGCGCTGCTGGAGCGGGAGAAACAGCGCGGCGTTCCCGCTGAGCGCATCGTGCTGGCCGGTTTTTCCCAGGGCGGTGCGATGGCTTTGCATACTGGATTGCGCTATCCAGATCGGCTGGCCGGCATCCTGGCCTTGTCCTGCTATATCCCTCTGGCGGGCAAATTGAACAGTGAACGCCGACCCGCGAATCAGCCGACGCCGATCTTCATGGCGCACGGCGACTATGACGCGGTGATCCCGATGCGCTATGGTCAACAGAGCGCTGAAGCCCTGAAGGCGTTGGGCTATGCCGTGGAATGGAGCGATTACGGTATGGGCCATGAGGTGTGCTGGCAGGAAATTCGCGACATCGCCGAATGGCTGAAGCGGGTGCTGGCCGCGCCGGCTGCCTGACCTATCGAACCATCGAGGAAGAAACTCCACGAATTCCACTTGCCTGGGCTTCCATCGAACCAGGCTGCTGGACGGTTGGCCCTCAGCATTTGCGCCAAATGAATGCTTGCGCAGGGCCAACAAGTGATTGGGTTTTGCAAGTCTATAATACAAGCGGATTTTCAGGACTTGCCGCGCTTATCCAGACAGGGATGTTAAACTAATCGCACTCTCGCTTCCAGGCGCCGGTTTGCGCCTTTTTTGTCCGTGAGAGAACAAGTATGAATACTATTCGCTAAGAGGATTTCACTCGCCTGTGGGAGCATGACATGACGACTATTCGCCAGGACGATTTCATTCAGTCGATTGCTGACGCCTTCCAGTACATCAGCTACTACCATCCAGTGGACTATATCAAAGCGCTGGCGGCCGCTTATGAGCGTGAAGAAAGTCCAGCCGCCAAGGACGCCATTGCCCAGATTTTGATCAATTCGCGGATGTGCGCCGAGGGCCACCGTCCGATCTGTCAGGATACTGGAATCGCGCTGGTGTTCCTGAAAGTGGGAATGGATGTACGCTGGGATGCGACGATGAGCGTACAGGAAATGGTCAACGAAGGCGTGCGCCGCGCCTATATGGACCCGGATAACAAGCTGCGCGCTTCGGTATTGCTCGATCCCGCCGGCAAGCGCCAGAACAGCAAGGACAATACGCCGGCTGTCGTCCATTACGAAATCGTCTCTGGCCACCATGTCGAGGTCATTTGCGCAGCCAAAGGCGGTGGTTCGGAAGCCAAATCCAAGTTCGCCATGCTGAATCCATCGGATGATCTGGTCGATTGGGTGTTGAAAACCGTACCGACCATGGGCGCCGGTTGGTGTCCGCCGGGCATTCTGGGCGTCGGCATTGGCGGCACGCCGGAAAAAGCGTTGCTGTTGGCGAAGGAATCGCTGATGGCGCCGGTCGACATTCAGGAATTGATCGCCCGTGGACCAAAAAATCGCGCCGAGGAGCTGCGTATCGAACTGTATGAGAAGGTGAACGCGCTCGGTATTGGCGCGCAAGGTCTGGGCGGTTTGACCACGGTTCTCGATGTCAAGGTGCTCGATTACCCGACCCATGCCGCCAATTTGCCGATCGCTCTGGTGCCGAACTGCGCCGCAACTCGCCATGTACACTTCCATCTCGACGGCAGTGGCCCGGCCAAACTAGAGCCGCCAAGTCTCGATGACTGGCCGAAGCTGACCTATGCGCCGACCAACGCCCGCCGGATCGAACTGTCCGAAGTCACCCGCGAGGACGTAGCGTCCTGGAAACCCGGCGAAGTGTTGCTATTGAATGGCAAATTGCTGACCGGTCGCGACGCCGCCCATAAGCGCATGACCGATATGCTCAACCGGGGCGAAAAACTGCCGGTGGATTTCACCAACCGGTTTATTTACTACGTCGGTCCGGTCGATCCGGTGCGCGATGAAGTCGTCGGCCCCGCCGGCCCGACGACAGCGACCCGCATGGACAAGTTCACCCGACAAATGCTGGAGCAGACCGGCTTGTTGGGCATGGTCGGCAAATCCGAGCGCGGTCAAATCGCGATTGACGCGATCAAGGATAATAAAGCGGTTTATCTGATGGCGGTCGGTGGCGCGGCTTATCTGGTGTCCAAGGCGATCAAGGCGTCCAAGGTAATGGCTTTCAAGGATCTGGGCATGGAAGCGATCTATGAATTCGAGGTCAAGGACATGCCGGTCACCGTGGCCGTCGATGCTCAGGGCAATAGCGTCCATCAAACCGGGCCGAAGGAATGGCGGATGAAGATCGGGAAGCTACCAGTGGTGGAAGCGGCTTGATGAAGGGACGGTAACCATTCCACTCCTCTTCCTGTCGGAGAGGGGTGGGTAATGCTTGAAATTGGTCAGCCCGTCAAAACTCCATGGAGCAGCGATAGCGGGGATTTATCCACTCGGCGATCAGTTCAGCGCTGCCACAGGCGAGGGTCCAGCCAAACAAGCCGTGTCCGGTGTTGACGAACAGGTTGTCATATTTCGGTGCTGGCCCAATCAAGGGAAGACTAGAGGGCGTTAACGGGCGCCATCCTTGCCAGCGACTGATCACCGTTGTGTAATCGCCGCCGCGAGGAAAGCGTTTTTGGGCCAGTCCGATCAGTTGATCAATTCGATTTCGGTCGACGTGATCGTTGTAACCAACCAGTTCAGCGATGCCAGCGATCCGCAGATGATGGCCAAGCGCACAAAAAACCGTCCGGTTCCGGCTATCAGTAACACTGGCTACCGGCGCGCTCTTACCGAGTGGAACCGTGACGCTGTAGCCTTTCAGCGGATAGACGGGAAGATTAAGGCGCAAGGTTTTAGCCATCAACGGACTTTCAGCGCCCAACGCCAGCACGTAGGCGTCTGCGGTGAAGTCGCCCTGATCGGTTTCAATGGCGGTGATCCGGCGGTTCTCGTGGCGGATCCGTTTAATATCCGTGCCGAGCTGGAGTTGAAAATCAGGCGACTGATAACAAAGATCAACCAGTCTCTGAGTAAAGGCGCAGGAATCGCCGGCCTCGTCGGTCTCCGCATGGATGCCGCCGACGAAATCGTTTGGGCCATCGGTTAATGATGGCTCCAAATCGATGAGGGCAGCGCGATCCAGAACTCGCATTGAACAGCCCAGCGCATTCTTCATCCAGCAAGCCTTCCGGGCGTGAGACATCTCCGCGGCGCTGGAAAGCAATACGATTTTGCCATTTTTGCGAAAATGGAAATCGAAGCGATGTTCCTCGATGATGCGATGCAAGGCTGCTCTGGAAAAAAGCGCCAGCCGGGTCAATCGCGTCGTATTCCGGGCCGTGATCGCCGATCGGCAATTCATGAGAAATTGCAGTCCCCATTGCGCTAACTTCACGCTGGGGATGGGTTGAACCCGGAATGCTGGATCACGCCCGGCGATCATGCGGGGCAGCGTCTTCAGCAAATCGGGCGACGCCAGTGGATTGACATAAGAATAGCTTAACTGCCCGCCATTCCCAAAGCTTGCGCCCCGAGCGACCCCGGAGGCGCGGTCGATGACTGTGACACGTATATCCCGGCGTAGGAGACTATAGGCGGTGGTGATGCCGATCACGCCCGCGCCAAGGATGCCTACATGCATTTTCCGTTCTTTCTCTGAAGATCGCGTCTAGACATTTGTGGAATGTGGAGCCAGCAAAGATCGAGAAACGGTATAACTAATAAATGCATCGTTAATCCGAAAAATGCCTAGACGACACTCACCACAAGCGCGGCATCCTGTTCGCGCCAGCGGAATGGCATGACATACGCCTTAACACTCTCAGGGAGCGAGATTGACTGCTCTCGCCCGGTGACGACAATGGGCACTGAGATCATGAACTCGTGACCGAACGCCCGGCGGGCGTTCCCCGATATTGTGTTACTGATTTCTCCCGCCAGATCGGCCAGGTTTTCCCGCGACACATCACTCTCACCGCCATGCACGAGAATCTGGCGCAACATTTCGCTCGGCGCAGTGAAATAGACGCATCCTCGACGGTTGCCTGAAATGCCAATAACGCCCGTGAAGTCGAAGATGGGTAGCGCATTCGGATCGCCAAGAAAGGGCGTTCCCATTTCGGCAAGGCGGCCTGTCTGTTGCTCGAAGTAGTGTTGGACAATACCAATAAAAATGCGCAGTTCTGCTTCAGTCATTATCGTCGTCCGATATCAGCTCACCGATTGCCTCAGTGAGATCGCTTTCGGTAAAGGGCTTGCACAGGAAACCTTGCGCTCCTTCCTTCAGGGCCAGGATGGCGGTCGCTTTATCCGCCAGCGCCGATACAACCAGGATACGCACATGAGCGTCAATCTCGCGCAGCGCACGGATACACTCGATACCGTCCATGTGCGGCATTGTCAGGTCCATGGTCACCAGGTCGCAGCGAGTCGCCTTAAACTGGGCCAGCGCTTCCTGGCCGTTGGACGCCATGCCGGCGATCTCGAGGCCATACTTGCCGAGGCAGCGGGCAATCTTGCTACGAATGATATTCGAGTCGTCTACGATGAGTAGCTTTTTCATGTCGCTGCCGGCCCCTCCACGATCGCACGCGGCGCCAGGTGAACCCGGAAGTGGCAATACTCGTTCGGGGTCGTCCCAATGCGGACATTCCCCCCGAAACGGACCACGAGTTCCGCGACGGCATCCAGCCCGGCGCCGCGACCCGCATCCGCGTCGACCGCTGCGTGAGAACTGATTCCGGGTTCGAAAATAAGACCAACGATGCGCCGGTTATCCCAGGCGGTGGCCTCTTCGGCAGTCAAGCGGCCTTTGGCGATGGCGGTATCGCGGATGCGCTGGACGGAAATACCACGGCCATCGTCGCGGAAGCTCAACTCGACCGATCCATCGTCATTCTGTGAAATATAGATCGAAAGCCGGCCTGCTTCCGGTTTACCCAACGCTTTGCGGGCATCGGATGATTCGATGCCGTGGACTATGGCATTGCGGATAAACTGATTGATGATCGTGTTGACCGCGCTACTCAGCCCCTCGGGCAGCGTGGCGACGTCGATGCCCTTGTAGCTGATCTCAACGGTATTGCCATGACGAGTGGCAATCTGGTTGGCGAAATCCCGCCAGCGCTGCACGAAGGGCAATTTGGCGGTATTGGGATCGTGCTGTGGCCGCGGCGCTTCGACGGTGGCGACGCCACGAACCTGTGAAATACGGATGACCGCGTTCTCGATGGTCTCGATCTGCTCGAACAGTCCTTTCACCTGCACGGTGACCGGTAGAAAGTCCTCACCCGACAACGAGGGTTGCTCGCGCAATTCGGAGAGCAGGTCTTCGAGCTGGTGGAATGCATCGGCCAGGCTGCTCATGCCCAGCGCCGCCGCGTCGCCTTTGATTCGGTGCGCCTGGCGGAAAAGGGCGTTCACGAGGCTACTCCGGCCGGTAACCGGCTCGGACTGGTCGCGCAGGAGACCACTCCGGCCGGTAACCGGCTCGGACTGATCGCGCAGGAGACCGTTGATGTTCTGCAATCCATCAGCCGCCGCACGTAGGAACTGATGCAGCGCAAATGGATCGATCTGGATGATTTCCATAAGCATTCCGAGTTGCCCACGCGCGCGATCCTCGGTCGCTTTGAGTTCCTGCTCCAGCAGAACGCGGCGGGTAATATCACTGACAGTCACCAGAAGATGGGTGATCTTGCCTTTCTCCTTGACCCGATTGAACGCGAACTGGAGAAAGCGTGTTTCAGGTTTGCCTGGACCCTGGTCAAGCAGCATCTCAACACGGTTAAGCGGATTCACGCTAGTGACCAGTTTTTCCTTGACATCGTGTTTAAGTAAAAGATCAAGATATTCCCGAGCGGTCTTCAGGGTTTTCTGGTCAACGCGCGCCCTAAGAATGTCGATGAAATCGGCTCCAGCCAGTGTAGCGACGCCCAGAATGCTGTTGAGCGCTGTCGAGTGCTGTGATCCGATCTTAAGCTCGGGGTCCAGCAGAAAAAGACCTTCCTGCGTCGTGCGCAAAATATCGGCGGTTTCCTTGTGCGCATGCTCCAGTTCACGGTCGCTGCGGCGCAGATGGCCAATAAAGTGAAATAGAATGATAATGAAGTTGATAGTCGCCAGGGTAATGCCGGTGACCTGTACCGTGCGTAGCATCGTCGCCTTGTCCGAGGCGATTTGCTCAACGCGTGTGGTCAGATCGTTCATTAGCTTGAGCAACTGCAAATTGGCTGCTTCCATCAACCGCGCCAACTGACTTGCCTGCATAATGTCCGCATTGTCAGTAAGCGATTTGGCGGCAGTGATCAGCGGCGTCCAAATGTCGCGCGCTTCACGCAGGATTCCCTGAGCTGTCGGGTCTTCTATCGCCGCCAGATTCACTTCATCGCCTGTTCCGCTGGTGGTGCGGCCTCCCTGCGAGAAAGCCGTCAATGTTTGGTCGAAAACGGTCGACGCCTTTTTGAATTCAGTCAGCTCGTTGCCGAAAGGCTTACCATCGCGGATCCGATACTCAACTTGCAGCGCTGTCTTGGTAATGCGTTGGGATAACATACGCTGACGGCCCGCCAGGTTAATCATCAACGCATCATTGCTGATCTGGCTGGAAATCACGAAATTGAGCACCAGCACGGCTAAGTCGAAGAAAATAAATAGAGCAATCGACAGAACGATGTTCCGGTATTTGCCCAACTCAAGATGAAACATGCCTCCCCCTTAAGCACTGTGCTGGCTTGTTGACGCGATGTCCTCAAGTCACGAATATTACTTACTGTAGAAAGGTAAACAATAAGAAATCATTTCCTGTTAATGATTGTCGCTGAGGTCCAACGGACGAACAGGTCGTCAAGATTCTCAATTTTCCAAAGTCACGCTTTGTTTGAGCGAACTGTGAGTGAGTTTTTCAAAACTCCGGTGATGTTAACGATTCTTCACCGCTTCTTCAAAGGCATTGAAGTATCATAAGGACTTAATCCGGACGAAACGATCGAACGCAACAAACGCCCTGTTGACGAGTAGAATCGCAAGCCGCTTGAAAGGGCCGCCGCACTTCCTGCATTTTGGCGCGCAGACCGCCCGGCCCCCTGGATCAACTTTATGGAAACACCATCTTGAACGCCGACTTTCAACGCATTAAACGCCTGCCGCCTTATGTTTTCAACATTGTCAATGACCTGAAGGCTCAAGCCCGCGCGCGGGCCGAGGACATCATCGACTTTGGCATGGGCAACCCCGACCAGCCCACCCCGAAGCATATCGTCGCCAAACTGATTGAAACCGCTCAGCGCGGCGATACCCATCGCTACTCGGTCTCGCGCGGAATTCCGCGTCTGCGCCGGGCCATCTGCCAGTGGTATAAGACCCGCTATAACGTCGATCTGGACCTAGACAGCGAAGCCATCGTCACCATCGGCTCCAAGGAGGGGCTGGCGCATCTGGCCTTGGCGACCATGGGGCCAGGCGATGCAGTGCTGGTGCCCAATCCCGCTTATCCGATTCATCCTTACGGTTTTGTCATCGCCGGCGCCGATATTCGCCATGTGCCGCTGATTCCCGGCGTGGATTTTTTCGCTGAACTGGAAAAAGCGATCAAGGACTCCTGGCCGCATCCCAAGATGCTGGTGTTGAACTTCCCGGCCAACCCTACCACTCAGTGCGTGGAGCGGGAATTCTTTGAAAAAGTGGTGGAGATCGCCCGTGAGCATCAAATCTGGGTGATTCACGATCTGGCCTATGCCGACCTAGTGTTTGACGGTTATGCCGCGCCCTCGATTTTGCAAATCCCCGGCGCCAAGGACATTGCCATCGAGTCCTTTACCTTATCCAAGAGCTACAATATGCCCGGCTGGCGGGTCGGTTTCATGTGCGGCAACCCGACGCTGATCGCGGCGCTGGCGCGAATGAAGTCCTATATGGATTATGGCATGTTCACTCCGATCCAGGTGGCGGCTATCGCAGCGCTGGAGGGACCGCAGGATTGCGTCGCGGAGATCCGCGAACTGTACCGCAAGCGCCGTGATGTGCTGTGTGAAGGTTTGAACGCCTTGGGCTGGAAAGTGGAAAAACCCAAAGCCACGATGTTTGTCTGGGCGCCGATTCCTGAGCAGTACCAACCTCTCGGTTCGTTGGAGTTTTCCAAAAAATTGCTGGCCGAAGCCAAGGTCGCGGTTTCGCCGGGCATTGGCTTTGGCGAGTACGGCGATGATCACGTCCGCTTCGGCCTGATCGAGAATGAGCATCGCACCCGGCAAGCGCTGCGCGGCATCCGTGAGATGTTCCGCAGGGACAGCCGGGATCAATACGCGCCACCCTTGGCGCAAGCAGTGGAGGCTTGAATTAATGAGCGCATATCCTCCCGTTAAAGTGGGTCTGCTGGGTCTGGGCACGGTCGGTGGCGGCGTCACGCACGTCCTGTCCCGCAACGCCGGGGAAATCAGCCGCCGCGCAGGTCGCGAAATTGTGATCACCCATGCGGCTGCGCGCAATCTCGACACCACGACCGCCAACATCGCCGGTATGAAATTGACCGAAGAAGCGCTGGATGTGGTGAATGATCCCGAAGTTTCGATCATTGTCGAGCTGATGGGCGGCTACGAGCCGGCGCGCAGCCTGGTTTTACAGGCGTTGGCTAACGGCAAACATGTAGTGACCGCCAATAAGGCGCTGATCGCCAGGCACGGGAACGAAATTTTCGCGACCGCCCAGGCGACCGGCATGATGGTCGGTTTTGAAGCGGCGGTGGCCGGCGGCATCCCAATCATCAAGGCCATCCGCGAGGGCTTGGCTGGCAATCGCATTGAATGGGTCGCGGGGATCATCAATGGCACCGCCAACTTCATCCTGAGTGAAATGCGCGACAAGGGCCGCGACTTTCCCGAGGTGTTGGCCGAAGCGCAGGCGCTGGGTTACGCCGAGGCCGATCCGACCTTCGATGTTGAGGGCATCGATGCCGCCCATAAACTGACCATTCTCGCGTCCATCGCCTTTGGCATTCCTTTGCAATTCGACCGGGTTTATATCGAGGGTATTAGTCATATCACCCGCGAAGATGTCGCCTATGCTGAAGAACTGGGCTATCGCATCAAGCACCTGGGAATTGCCTGCTGTAATGAACACGGTGCGCAACTGCGGGTTCATCCGACTCTGATCCCGAAAGAACAGTTATTAGCCAGCGTTAACGGGGTAATGAACGCGGTGTTGGTGCAGGCCGACGCGCTAGGACAGAGTTTGTATTACGGGGCCGGAGCGGGGGCCGAGCCGACCGCTTCAGCCGTGGTGGCCGATATCATCGACGTGGTGCGCACTTTGACCGCCGACCCGGACAACCGGGTGCCGCATCTGGCGTTTCAGCCGGACGCTCTGTCCGATCTGCCGGTATTGCCCATGACCGAGGTGGAAACTGCGTACTACCTGCGCTTGCAGGCGCAGGATCGGCCAGGGGTGCTCGCCGAGGTGACTCGTATCCTGGCCGACCGGGATATTAGTATTGAAGCCTTGGTACAGAAGGAACCAGCGCTCGGCGCCAGTGATGTGCCGATTATCCTGTTGACCTATGAGATTCAGGAAAAGTGGATGAACGAGGCGATTGCCGCTATTGAGGCGCTGGACGCGATCTCCGCCCCAGTCACGCGCATTCGATTGGAGCATCTGGGCTTTGACTGATGGATTAGAAGCAGGCAATAGATCGGCTTTCGGAACGAGTTGCGTAGGGATGACGCAGGGATGAAAAACGCCTTGGCGGATGATCCGCCAAGGCGTTGATTAGATTGGTGGGCCGTGTTGGATTCGAACCAACGACCAACAGATTAAAAGTCTTCAAAGTATCCCTATCTGCTATTTCTCATAGCATACTTATTTTTCTATTTTCATCAAAAAATCAATCATCAAGCAGGTTAGGATATATCCGGCGATTCTCATCAAAACCCGGTTTTTCCTTGCACGATTACGCAGGAATTACGCAGGCTGGCGACAAAACCCCGGCGCCCGCCTTGCTTCCGCCAGATCAATTCCGCATAGTCTACATCGCTATTCAATAGCGAAGTTGCCTTATCCTTCTTGCCTTGTCCCGGCAATGACGGAGAACGTAGCGGGCTTGCTGGAGTGTTCTCTGGCTAAAATGCGCATTGACTTCGCATTTTGAATGATCGACATTCCCTCTCCCGCCTTGTCCCGGCAGTGGCGAAGAACGAAACGGGCGCTTCTCAGATAGGCGCTGCTAATATCGCTATTCAATAGCGATTTTGAATGATCGACATTCCCGCGCCCGCGTTTGGATTCAGGATAAGCCAGCGCCACCGCCATTGCTTGCTGACCTTTGGTGAGGTGGCGGCGGTGGACATTGGCGGCGTGTTTGTGGTGTCATGGACTGCCTTCAATGCGCGCTTCAGCGCAGCGTCAAGATGCCGTTGCCGGAATCGGGCGGCTCGCCATTGTTGCTGACGACGCGAGTTATCCTGCCTTTCCGCGTGGGAAACTTTCACGATGCCCGCCTTGCTTCCGCCCGCTGGCGCATCCGGGCCAAGGTAGCGACTTCCTCAAAGAAGTCCGGCGGTAGCGTGTCAACCCGGCGCTGAATCAGGCTTCCAGCCACCGGATAGCCGAAAACGCGCGCTGCGTCGCGGATGTCGGCGGCGGTGACGTTCAATGTCGGATCGAAGCCGCGTTGCACGATGGCAATGTTTGCCCAGGGCGGGTATTTCATGACCGCCGCCTCTTCTGCTTTGGTGTAGGTTCCGGTTCTGACATCAAATCCGCTAAAACAAACGCGGCCACTTGCTGCGCATCGGCAATCGTGGTCACGGGATGCCCGAACAGGCGCTGAAAATCGGCTTGCTGCTCGGGTGTCAGGCGTCCCGCTTGACGCTGACTTTCATCGGTATTCATTAGACGCCACCCCGGTAAACAGCAGTGCGATCCATTCCGATAAACCCAGTATCATGCGGAAGATAATAGCCGATGCGACTTGTATCAATTCGCGTCCAGCCGATGCGTGGAGCCAGCGCGTTATTCATCAAGTCAGAACGTAAAACCAACTTGCCAATAGCCGCTTTTTCTTTCGGATTCGCTAACAAATACCAAGCGCCAGGCGGAAGCGATGGATTGACGACTAAATTAAAATCCAGATTCGCCGCGTCCAGCAAAGTTTTTACTGTGGCGGTTTTTCCGGGAGCGAGCATTAGCGCGCTTGGAGTTAATGCCGAGGATTCGAGCCATCCCATTGCGCTATCGAGCGTGGTTATATCCAGCGCGCTAGCCGTGGAATTATCGGTATCGAAGTTGATTTCAGTCAGCGCCTCGGCAATCAGTGAAAGCTCAAGTTCATAGATGCTTTTGGAAAGCTGGCTTACAGCCTGCACCAGACTTTCACCCAGGGAACTCCAGACTTGTCTTGATACGGTCATCACCGCCTCAAAGGTCTTAATTTTCCCGGTCTGACTGGTGATAGTCAGCGGACTAAAAACCGTCTTGGCGTCTTCTTCAACCTCGCACAACGCGGGCGGCGTGATGGTTGCGACCGTGGTTTCATTGAAATTTTCAACCGGCACGAGTCGCGCTATCGTGTCTAATCTTCGCCGGTATTCCGGCCAGAAGTTGGCGTTTATGATGGCGCTCAATGCGGTTCCCATGACTGCCGCAAAATCGCTCGAATTCTGCGCCCTGGCGAACCCGGCCATTTCGGCGATTTCGAGCAAGTTATCATGCCGGAACTCGCGGATCATTTGCCGTGTGCCTTCGTCATTTGCTACAGGCAAGCCCGCCGCGCCCGCAAGGATCACGGGTAGATAGTTGCGCATGGTTAGCCGTGCCATTTCGGTTTTGCTATTCATAAATCGATCCTGAGTTAAGTTGAGGCTTCAAAATAAATCAGGATCAGTTGCAGGCGTGACTGCAAATTTTATGCGCCGTTATTCTGCCGTGGATTCCTCTAAATAATCCGCAATGGCGCGCCAGCCTTTCGGCATGGATTCCGGCAACGCCAGCAATCGCTTTTCCGCGTCTGTTAGCGATGCGGAAAAACGATTCATGCGCGCGCGCCGGCGTGGTAATTGCGCCAAATCATCCTCGATGGCCTTCGCTGCTGTGGTTCTGGCCAAGTCGGGATAATCCAGCCGCCAAATCACGCCCAGGCGGCTAATGGTTCGCTGGCGTTCGTGGCGACTCTTAATCACGCTGCAAACCGCTTCAACATCCTGCACGGGAAGCAACCGAACGGCGCTGGCGAAATCCTGGACGCATTGAACGCCCGTGGCGGTGGCCTGCGCCGCGCCGGTGGCGAGCGGTTCAGAGGACATCTTCTGGATACTCTTCAACCCACATGCCGATGCTGAGTTGCTCTAGTCTGTACCCGATGGACTTGCCCATGCGGTAACCGGTTTGAATTAAATCGTCGACTGTTTTGCATTGGTTTCGGCAAATTCGCAAATCATCCGGGCGCATCAGTGGACGGCAGAGCGACCACCATTCTTTACGAACCGCCTCGTAAATCCGCGAATGAATATCCGGTCGCTGCGCTTGAATGGCGGCGTTGCGCTTTTTGAGCCAGCGCCGGGCAGCGGACACGCTGATTTTGTAGCCCATGCGTCGGTTGCCATTTGGCGGCGCAATGACCGGAAACCCGGCTTTTATCCACTTATCCAGAGTCGGACGGGTACAACCCAACGCTTCACAGCATTGAATTTTTGAAACAATGTCGTTTGATTTCATGTAAATAGAAGTGGTCGTTACGGAAAAAATTTTTGACTGGAGAGAGACCTCGCCTCACAATACCTATCAAATCAATATCTTACAAGTACCTTAGCAATCAATAACTTACCTCGCAGTCTCAATCGCTCGCCTCACGCCCGCTCGATCCTGTGGCTAAGGCCACCAGCGAACACCAGACGGTTGCGCCGTCTTTGCCGTCCGCTCTCAACTTCGCCGTAGTGAACGGCTTACCGGCTTGGCTGACTCTGGACCGTGGATCGCCGTAAAGCTGGCCTGTGATCAAGGTTCGCATCATGGCCGGGCCTCCTTCTGTGCTACCCATTTCCCATTAACCCGGCCAATCGCGCCTTCTTTCGCCAGCCGGGTCAACGCCAGTTCAATCAGGGCGGGGGAGCGGCCTTTGCCGTTGCCGACCTGCCTGACGATTTCCTCTTGACTGAACCCGCCGGGCGAACCACGCAGCAAATTCAGGATGTCGGTTGCCACTGGACTGAACGATAAATCCGGCTTGGCTGTGGAAATCTCGATGCTCCAATGTTCCGGCTTGCCGGGTTTTTCACTGCCAAAATTTTCGGGACGATGGCTAAATGGGTGCACAGGGTGCAAGGGTGCAAAATCGGGCTTTGCACCCTGCGCACCCTGTGCACCCTGTTTCACTTCGCTGGAGAATTTTTGGAAGCGGTTTTGATCGGTGATCACAACGCGCCACATCATCCTTGTTCCGTATTCAGAACCTTCAAACCGTGCACCAATCTCAACACGGCGGATGTTTTTCTTAACGAATTCTCCGATGAGTTGCGGTCGAACATTCCCCCCACGATCCTGGAAATGATCGTTCAGGATTTCCCACAACCCCGGATAGCAACGCTCTTCATCCCCTTCGTCATTGATGCGCGTCTCATTCGCCTTGGCGACGGCCTCTTTGCCGGTGGCTCCCGCACTCTTGAAGGTTGCGAACCACGCAAGCAACAGCGAGCGAAGTTTCATCCGGGCCGGGTCGGCATCTTCAATCTCTTGGCGACCAAGGCACGGATCAGCTTCCCCCAGCCACACCAGCGCACTGCGCACTAGGTCTGACCATTCCTCGAAACTGCCTAGGGTCTTAATCGGCTGTTTGGGCTTTCCCGCAACGATGTAGGCGCGCAACACGGTCAACCCGGCATTGACCAGGGCGGGTCGGTTCATCGGAATCCAGTCATACAGATTGCGCTGAAATTCCCGTTCTTCGGGGCGTTCAATCCCGGAATCCAACTGAATCCGAACCAAGCGCCGGGTCATATCGCCAATTACTTGCAAGCTGTTACCCGTCGCCAGCCAAGTACAGCAGGTCGGGGCCGTCGCCGTGCGATTGACGCCTAACAGCCGGTCGGTAAAGGTTTCCTGTGTGAGAACGCTACAAAGCGCATCGCCTTGGATGGGTTCTTGAACGTTATCCAGATTGATCACCGCGTCACCTTGCAACAGAACCGATAACAGACGCTTGCGCATTTCATCCGGGTCACTGGTAAACGCCATGATCGTTGCGCTTGAGCCGGTCGCTATCAGGCTCACCCCATCCGCTAAGAGGCTTTTCCCGGTTCCTGCCAGCGGGGCATCAACGCCATGCAGCGGGGCGCTTTTCAGCATGGGCCGAATCAGGGCGGTCAAGATCGCCGATAGCGCCGCGCTTCGATCATGCGCCGCTGCGAACGGGAACCCGGATAGCACTTCATCAAAGAGGAACGCCAGCGCCGTTTGGGCGTGTTGCCGGGTCGGCTGTTCAGGAATGACCGGGAACACTACGCCTTGCGGTTCAAACAGCAACCCGGTGGCCGGGTCATAACCGGGCTTGTCCAGGAGCGAACCATCGGGGCGCAAGGTCGGGGCGCTAACCACGCCATTCAAAACCGGAAACCGCCACTCTCCCGAACGCGCTAAGAGTGTTTTGGCAACCGCCGTCGGGGCATGGCAGCGAATATAATCGCCTTTCTTATCGGACCACTTCTCAAACTGAATCAGCCGGGCCATGCGGTCTAACAGGTGGTCGGTATCCAGTGGCAAAATGGCCACCGCGCCTTGCGGGCGGGTGATTCCGCGTACCGTCATACTCATCAACCGCGTGATTCGACACAGGTAGCCACTGCGCTGGTAAAGGGGCGCTCCATGCCGGATCAAGGCGGCCTCTGTTTCATCGGCGGCTTCCGGCAATTCGCCGACATTGACCCGAACCGTAGCGGGCCGGTCAATCCGGGGTTCATCCGGTTCCAGGTTCGGGCCGGTTTTGCGCTTCGCCGGGCGTTGTGGCAGCTCAATCCCCAGTTGTTCCGTAACGGCTTTAAGCGCGGTCGTCCAATCCCCGCCATGTGCCAGAATCCGATAGCAGTCAAACGCATCATGCGCATGGCCATCATTCAGCGGGCAACTGCCATTGTCGGAAAAGACTTTATCCGCGCCAAGGATGCGGACACTGGGAACGCCACTCGTTGAGTTCGGCGGCAAGTAGCGGTTTTTCCCTTTGGGCTGATAGCCGTGCGTCTCCAGAATCGCCCGCACATCACTGGCCTGGTTGAATTTGCCAATGACATCGACATAGGCGCGCGCTTCCTTGGGCCGTGCGGTGGTTTTAGGCTTGGCGGGTGTTGCCCACGGGCAAACCACTTGCAGTTCCTTCTCCCAACTGGCCCAGTTCCGCCACAATTCCAGCAGGGCCGAGGGCGGTTCGGGATGATCAGCAGGATTCTCAGGCAGCGGGTTCAACCAGATATAGTTCTGGCCATTGGGATGTTTCGAGGGCGGTAACACATCCTGGTTTGCGCCCGCGCGCAGTTCAAAGACGACAACCTTCTTTTTCGGGTCAACCGGATCGGGCCATTGCAGCTTCACCAGCGGCAAGTCCCGTCCGGGCGGCTGGCGATATTCCAGCCGGAAATTGGCCGGATTGCCCTGCACACAGGGCGCGGCGGCTCGCCAGGCGTTCAGGTCAATCCCGAATTCCGCCAGCGCCGCGCGCGTCCAATCCACTTGATCCACGTCCAGGGAACAGGTCTTCACCACGCCCAGTCCATGCACCAGGCCAATGTTGAATAACTGGCCATTACCCCACTGGGCGCGGGCCTGTTCGGGCGTGGTGATCACCTTAGCGGGGGTATTCCAGCCGAGATGCTGTGGAAACTTCTGGCCATAGTCAAACCAAGTCAACGCCATGCCACGGTTCACGTAATCCAGGGCGGCGTTCAGCAAAGCGGTTTGTTCCGCGTTCATGAAAATTTTTTCCTCTGCGGGCTTCCCGAGACCGGCAAAACGGCTACAATGAAGCCCGAACTGTTTTGAGTTACCCGCCTTCACTCAAAGGCGGCGTTGAGACCCGGTAGCTACTTGCGATAGCGAACCGGGTATTTTTTTGGGGTAGGAAAAAGGTCATGATCGCGCCTCCGGTTCGCGGACAGGTGCAACGGTCTTGTAGAACGCCAACTGTTCCAGGTAGTCCCGTCGGCTGTCGAAGAGTCCGAAAAATGCGTCTGGCAGTTTTAGCGGCGATGCGTAGCGGTCTGGCAGAATTGGGTCAAACTCGTTAGCGTCGGCTTTAATGGTTTGTCGTAAGCGCCGCAACTCCTGTTTAACCGGCGCAAGCTCATTGTTCATGGCTTGCTGTAACTCTTCCAAAACGCCCCGATACGATTCGATCACGTCAGCGGCTTGTTCCTTTAGTCGTTCCAATCGCCAGCGGTACGGGCGGCAGATTGCGCGCCATTGCTGGTCAATTTCTTTATCGGCTCGCCATAAGATTTGTCGCGCCTGATGTTCTGCTGATTCATCCCGATAGGGTTTAATGGCTTGCCGGATGATTTTCGCCAGTTCACCCGGATGCAACGCTTCCAGTGCGTCAAGCTCTGTTGCGCCCTGAACGCCATACCGGGCGAGAAATTTATCTTGGCGCTTGTCCGTTTCTTTGATCGGAATCGGCGGCAATCCATAGTGCTGAACCTGCTCCTTGGTCAGCACAATCGGCTGTAGCAGCACACGTAAACCCGACGCAAAGATTGGACGCCAGTATTCCAGTTGACGCGCCACGCTTGGCGGCATGAAAGAGCCGGCAGGATCAAAATCAGAGATATAGAAGACAATGCCGGTTTTATTGGCTTGCCGTAAGCGTTTCAATAGATCAATCGCGCCGGTGATGGACTGAAATCCGGTTGCGGGTGCGTAGTTCACGCCTAGTGATTTGCACAGTGGAATCACCACATCATCCATCGTGGATTTTTCGCTGATCAATTCCAGATGAAACGGCTGATCGTGTGCAGACGGTAAATAACCGTGAGCATTGAATTCAGGAATCGACCAGTCCAGATCATCCGCCAGGTCAGCATTGATGGACGGTAACAGCCATTCATCGGCGTAGCGTTGCCAGTCAAAGAATAGGTAGGGTTGCGGGTTTTCTGCATAGTCTCGATGAATAACCGGGTCCGGGTTGCGTTGATCAACAAACGCATCAGGCGAAACCAGCGATAGGCAACGCGCCGCTTTGCTGGCAGCGCCTAGATATTGCCAACATCGCTCCGTGTTTTCGTAGGGGCGTCCATCCACGATCAAGACCGGGGATGGTTGGCTGATCAGCTTGTAGTGGATGCGCCGTAAATGCGCGCCATGTGGGATTTCCAGCCGCGTCCAGAGGTCAGCAAACCATTGGGCTTGCTTCTCTTGTGCCGGCATGACGTAGAACGGATCGTTCTGGCTGGCCATCGCCAGCAAGTCCGGGATACGTTTCCCGGTCTGACTGGCCAGTGCCTTGATGTCCTCGTAGGTGCGAATCATGATCGCGCCTCTTCTTTCAATGTCTCGCGTAACCGTTCCTCGGCTTGCGCCTGCAAATCTTCGATGAACCGGGCGCGGTCCTTCGGTTCGGGGTAGAGGTCCTCAAGCGTGGTTTGGAAATCGGGGTCTTCCGCGATCAGCGTCAACAAGACACGGGCGCGGCTGGCAGGGGGAAGGGCGTTGAAACGCTGTTTCCAGTCGTCAAGAGAAGTGACTTCGTCGTTCATCTCGGTTTCTCCATCCTTCAAGCCACAGCGTTTTGCTGCGCTTGGCGTTGCTTGACGCGGTAATCAGCGGTTGAGGTAGCGCGGCGGGATTGAATCCAGGCGTCCAGATCGGCGCGCATGTAAAAGCACCGACCGCCCAGTTTGAAGAAAACCGGGCCGTTACCCAGACTGCGCATGATCGCCAGCGATTTCTGGGTCAAGCCCAGATAGGCGGCGGCGTTTTTGCCGTCCATGCGGCCATCGGGAAACATGCGGATGTCGGTGGAGGTGGGTTGGAGGGGGATAGTCATAGACGTATTTACCTCATTTCTTTTCAAGTGAAATAACGTACAAATTAGACGCTAACAGCCTCTTGTGGTATTGTCAAGCACAAATTGGCAACTATGGGAAACAAAGAGGGTGAAGCGATGGCAACGAAAAAGCGAGGGAGCAAACTCAACAAAAGCGAGACAGTACAAGTCCGCTTTGATCCAAAACTAAAAATGGTGGCTGAGCTGTTGGCGGCTAAAGAACGCCGATCGCTATCATCAATGATTGAATGGGCAGTAGAACGAATAGCTCGTGAAATTCCAGTAGCAACATCAAAAAGCGATGGCTCGCCGCTTACAGCTTGGCAAGTCGTTGATGAATGTTGGGATTCTGAGCATTATAAGCGGATTAAGAACCTCGGGGATGCTTACCCTGGTCTGCTTACTTATGAGGAGCGGAGGCTTTATGAATTAATGGTTCAAGTGATAATTTGGTGCTTAGATGAACGTCTGCCTAAAGGGCGTCATTGGCTGATGGTCAAAATACTTTGGGAAGATATTGTGCAATGCGCTGATGAATCGATCTCTGAAAATGAATTGTTACGTCTTCTCAAAGATGTACTTACAACAGACGGTGATCTTTTTCAGCTTTCTACTGCTGCGGATAATGCACAATGCCCAGTCGCCTAACCCGCCTCGCTCTTCGCCAAGTGCAACCCGGTCAGCATCTAACAGCTAATGGTATCCGCTTTGACCGGCTGGCCAATGGCGACGGGCGCTATACCGTGGAAATCATGGTGGATCGAGAGCGCATTCATCGCGTGGTCGGGTTGGAAAGCAGCGGGGTGACGTTGACCCAAGCGCAGGGACTGATTGACCAGTTGCGGGCCGATGCGCGGCGGGAACGACTGGCATTGCCGCAACGGCGCAAGGTGACCTTGGGATTCAGCCAGGCGGCGGATGATTACTTGCAACGTTTGACGGAGAGCCAGGGTAAAGACCTGGATAACAAGCGATGCTACGTCGGGCATCTCAAGCCGTTCTTTGGCGACAAGCCTTTATCCAAACTCACGGCGTTTGACCTGCACCGCTACGTCAAGCAGCGCCGTGGGCAGGGCGTGATGGACGCCACCATTAACCGAGAACTGGCGTGTTGCTCTCATCTTCTGCACCGCGCCATTGAATGGGGATGGATCGACAGGGCCGTCAAAGTCCCCCGGTTGCGTGAAGACAACCAGCGACTGATTTATCTCACGCAGGGACAGATTGAGCGGCTATTGGACGCGGCGCGCAAAGACGCCTGTTGGGAAACCTACCCGTTCATCCTGATCGCCCTACATACTGCCATGCGCAAGATGGAGATTCTTTCGATTCGCTGGGCAAATGTGGACTTGGATCGGCGCATCATCCATATCCCCCACGCCAAAGCCGGGGCGCGGGATCAGCCGATTACCGCAGCGCTGGCGGATTACTTACGGGACATGCGGGCGCTGGCGCCGGGTGCGGTGTGGGTATTTCCGGGGGATGATTCAGCCAGCGGGCATCGCATCGCCATTGAAAAACCGTTTCGGCGGGTTGTGGCGGCGGCAGGTCTGAATCCTAAAGAAGTGAACCGGCATACCTTGCGCCATACCGCCATTACCCACCTGGTGCAATCGGGTGTTGACCTTCCTACGGTGCAACGCATCAGCGGGCATAAGACGCTGGCGATGGTGGCGCGCTATGCCCACCAGTCCGGGGAACATATTTCAGCCGCAATGGATCGTCTTGAATGCCGGGTTACGCAGGAATTACGCAGGCAAGAAAAACGCCTTGCCGGATGATCCGCCAAGGCGTTGATTAGATTGGTGGGCCGTGTTGGATTCGAACCAACGACCAACAGATTAAAAGTCTGCTGCTCTACCAACTGAGCTAACGGCCCCAAAAGGGATGATTATGTTACAACAATTCGCCAAAACCACAAGTCCTGATCCCGGATCAGCGCAACAATAGTAACCGCTGTTTGGCCAAACCAGCGGCCTGCGTATCGGGATAGACGTGAAGTAATTTTTGCAAGACCTCCTGCGCCCGGTTGATATCGCCAGTTATCTCATAGACATAGCCCAATCTCAGCAATGCGTCAGGGAGGCGTTCGCTGTTCGGATAACGCACCCCCAGATTGATGAAGCTTTCTCTGGCGGCATCGTAATCTTGGACAACATAGTAGGACTCGCCCAACCAGTACTGCGCCTCGCTGGCCAAGGGACTGGCGGGATGCATTTGCAGGAACTGTCGAAAGTCGCTAATAGCCTGTGGGTGACGACCTTCGCCAAACTCACGCAAGGCAGCATCGAAATTCGCCTGTTCCGTTCCAACAACAGCTGTCGGCGTTGGCTGAATAACGGGTGGTCGATCACCCGTAGAGGACGGAACGGATACCGGCTGATCCGTTTCAACCCGTTGCTCAGTAGCTGGCGCAACCGATGGCGGAGCCGTTGCCAGAGGTGCTGCCGGTTGCGCCGGATCATCCGGTGCCGACCGTTCTCGCTGAAGCGACTCGACCTGATGACGGTAAACCTCCAGTTCTCCACGGATGTATCGAACTTCCTGTTCCAGTTGCTCGATGCGCTGAATGAGCTCCAGCGTCAGCGAACTCTCGGGCGCTTGGGCGCGAACGATGCCGGCAGAACCCATACCGCCTAATAGAAATACCGCCAGCCAGGCAAGCCCCGATTTTGGCATGATGATTAATCTCGTCAATAGACAATTTCCACACGCCGGTTGAGCGCATAACTCTGTTCATCAAAGCCGTTGGCCGCCGGTCGTTCCTCGCCGTAGCTGACGACCCGGATTTGTTGGGGAGAGACGCCCATGGCGCTCATGACCTGACGCACGGCGTTCGCCCGGCGTTCGCCCAACGCGATGTTGTACTCGCGGCTGCCCCGTTCATCGGTATGACCTTCGAGTTGCGTGATAATGCGCGGGTTTCCTCGTAAATAGTTCGCATTCGACTCGATAATAGCCTGGCTGTCGGAGCGGATATTAGCGCTGTCGAAATCGAAATATACGATGCGATCTGCTGAAACCATGCTGCCGCCCATGCCAGGCATCGCGGGTTCCGGCGGTTGCGGTTGGGCTGGCGCCCCCGATTGTCCATAATCCGATGTTCCCCCGCCAGGATAGCTACCATAGGTTCCGCTACTGGTGTCATAAGTGTCGTATCCCCCCGGCGCCTGACCATAGGCATAGCTATAGGCTTCCTGCCCAGGCTGTCCCGTAGCTTCCGACTGTGGCATGTCCTGTGGAATCGGGTCCGTGTTTTCGCCGGTTGACGCACAACTGGCAAGCAGCGCCAGCGAGGCGGCGGCCATCAAGATGCGGATATAATTGCTCATCGCGGTTCTCCCCAATTTTAAAGTCAATATTCAAATCAACGGCCGTAGGGCGCCCAAGCTGGGTCGCGTGCTCGGCCACGCAAGGCAAAATCCTGCTGAATGGTTCCATCTGTCGATATCGCAGCCAATCGTTGGCCGTCGGAATAGACAATCATTTTGCCGTTCGGCGCAAAACTGGGTGATTCGGCATTGCTTCCCGAGGTCAGGACGCGGAACTGATGAGTTTGCAAGTCCATTACGGCAATGTAAAATCGGCCTCCACGCCGGTGCATCATCGCTACATAGCGCCCATCAGGCGAAACCGCTGGCCGGGCATTGTAGTCACCCTCGAAGGTCAGACGCTGCGCTGCGCCGCCACCCGCGCCGATCCGGTACAACTGTGGCGATCCGCCCCGGTCCGAAGTAAACACAATGCCGCCATCCGGCAACCAGACCGGTTCGGTATCAATTGCGCCATTGCTGGTCAACCGGACGGGCGACTGGGTCGCCAGATCCAGCGCATAGATCTCCGGATTACCGTCCTTGGACAAAGTGAACGCCAGCCGCTGACCGTTTGGTGCCCAGGATGGAGCGCCATTAATGCCAGGCGCTGCGGAAACCACCCGTCGCGCTCCGCTATAAACATCCTGAACGACAATTTGTGGTCGGCGGCCTTCGAAAGAGACATAGGCTAGTTTGGAGCCATCCGGCGCCCAGGACGGCGACATAATCGGTTGTCCAGAACGCAGAATAACCTGGGGATTTTGCCCGTCGGCGTCTGCGACCACCAGATACCAGTTACCGCCGCCGCCCGCAACAAAGGCAATGCGCGTACCGGCCAACCCCTTTTCTCCGGTGAGTTTCTCGTAAATCAGATCGCTGATCCGATGGGCAACCGGACGCAGCTGATTGGCAGGGATATCAAAGGACAGGTTCAGCAATGCGCCGCCCTGAGCGTCGCTCAACTGAAACTGCACGATATAACCTCGCGCGCCGCCCGGACTCGCCTGGCCGGTAACCGAATAATTAGCCTGGGCATTGGGTGGTTGCGGGGCGAATTTGCCGGTTCTCTGCAAATCCGCAGCGACAATGCCCGCGATATCTTCGGGTGCGCCGCCACTGAAGGGGGCAATGGCAATCGGCGTACCACCGCTTTCGACCTTCTTGGTGATGTCCAGACTGATCTGGGCATGGACAAGACTCGCGACGCCGAACAACAGAATCAAGACGCTAAAAAGTTTCTCAACGAGTTTCAAGAGTTAACTCCCCTGGAACAGGCAAACCGGAAAACTGGATATTCTCCCATCAATTAGAATCCAGGGAAAATCTGATTTTCAGGGATTGCTTCGCAATATAAGTCGCCTGGTAATCGTTAGCAGGCATGGGTAGCGGCGAAGCGCTGAGAATGGCCGCTTTCACCGAATCATCAAACTGAGCGTCGCCGCTGGACTTCACAATCCTGACTTTGGTCACAGATCCAGTGTTGTTGACCGATATGACGACTTCGCAACTCAATTTCGCACTGCCACTCAGTAAAGGATTCCACTGTCTTTTAATGTAGGGTTCAATACGGCGTTTGGCGAACTCCGCAGCCGCCAGTTCCTGAGCAAGCCGCTGTGCTTCTTCCGCCTTACGTTTAGCTTCGGCCTCCGCTTCCGCCTTACGTTTAGCTTCGGCCTCTGCTTCCGCCTTACGTTTAGCTTCGGCCTCCGCTTCCGCCTTACGTTTAGCTTCGGCCTCCGCTTCCGCCTTACGTTTGGCTTCGGCTTCGGCCTTGCGCTTAGCCTCAGCCTCAGCCTTGCGCTTGGCCTCAGCCTCAGCCTTGCGCTTGGCCTCAGCCTCCGCTTCCGCCTTGCGTTTGGCCTCAGCTTCGGCCTTTCGGGTTTCCTCAGCCTTGCGTTTAGCCTCAGCTTCAGTAGCCTTACGTTTAACCTCGGCCTTTCGGGCTTCCTCAGCCTTGCGTTGCTTGGCTTCAGCGATTGCCTTACGTCTTTCCTCGGTTTTTCGAGCTTTTTCAGCTTTTCGGGCTTCCTCGGCCTGACGTTGCGCCTCTTCCGCTGCCTTGCGCCGTTCCGCAAGTTTGCGTTGCTCCTCGGCCTGACGTTGCGCCTCTTCCGCTGCCTTGCGCCGCTCCTCGGCTCTGATCTTACGGCGTTCCTCAGCCGCTTTGCGCTTCGCTTCCTCCACCTCTCGCCGCCGAGCCTCTTCTTCCGCCTTGCGGCGCACAGCTTCTTCTTCCGCCTTGCGGCGCGCAGCTTCTTCTTCCTTCCGCCGCTGGATTTCCGTTTGCTGGCGCTCCTCCGCTTCACGGGCCTCTCGTTCAGCCTGCGCCAATTTTGCTTGCCGGGCGGCTTCCTCACGCTGGCGCTGGCGTTCCAATTCAGCGAGTCGCTCCAGTTCTTCCCGGATCGCAACTTCATCAATCACTTCAGCTGGAATCGATTCAGCCAACACTCCCTCAGGATGCGGCGTATCCGATAGACTCAACGTAAACAACAGAAGAAGTCCAATTATCGCGTGGACCCCAACCGTGAAAGCGGATGCGATCAAGTTCTGTCGCCGCGAACCTCGTTCCGAACGCAACATCAACGCCGCTCACCCATCCAATCAATTATTGTGGCGAATCAGGAGGCGCAGTGGATAGTCCGACTTTGATGGCGCCCGCCCCTTTCAGGGCCGCCATCGCTTCGATGACTTGTTCATAGCGCACTTCACGGTCGGCGCGGATCAGCACCGGCGGTTGCGGTTTCTGGTTCAAATGTTCCTGAGTCTCTTCGTAACGCGGTTCCAGGGTCTTGCAGTTCACGGATTGAGCCTGTTCCGAACCGACATTCAAATGGCACGAGCCATCTTTTTGCACGGACATAACCACAACTTCAGTTTCCTGATTCTGCATTTCGAGCGGTTCCGCCGGGGCCTGAGGTAAATCCACCTCAACCCCCTGGTTCAGCAGTGGCGCAGTGACCATGAAAATCACCAGCAACACCAGCATCACATCGATGTAGGGAACAATATTGATTTCCGCTTTCAGGCGGCTATGCGAACGACGCCGGGACATAAGCTAACTTTGGGTTGCCGGAGCGCGGTTTCTGCGCAAATGGTAGGATTGCCGCTGGAGAATGTTGGAGAATTCCTCCATGAAAGTCTCGTAACGGTTAGCCAACCGATCCACGTCATGAGCATAACGGTTGTAGAAGATCACCGCTGGAATGGCGGCAAACAGCCCCATCGCGGTCGCGATCAGCGCTTCGGCAATGCCCGGCGCCACTTGCGCCAAAGTCGCCTGCTGGGTCACGCCTAACGCCATAAAAGCATTCATGATGCCCCAAACCGTGCCAAACAGACCAATGTACGGACTGGTCGAGCCGGCGGTCGCCAGCATGGGCAGGTACATTTCCAGATCATCCAACTCCCGTGAACCGGTAGCCCGCATCGCCCGTTGCGCGCCGCTGACCACAGATTCCGGATCGACGGTCGACTGGGCGCGCAATCGCAGGAACTCCTGGAAACCCGCCAGAAAAATGGCGTCCATCCCCCAGACTGGCTCCTTCTGGCGATTGATGCGGGCGTATAGCGACGCCAGATCAATACCTGACCAGAAATCATCCTCGAACTGGTCGGCTGCGCCCTTTGCAGAACTTAGCACCAGATGCTTTTTAACAATCACCCACCACGAGCCCAGCGAAATCAATGCTAATACCAGCATGATCAATTGCACGATCACACTGGCATTGGCGATCAGGCTCCAGAATGACGTCTCATGGGTCACCCGCAATCTCCCTCAGGTTCCTTTATTATTTCCACTAAAATTCTGCTTTACGGAGCGGATGACCGACGACCGCTCCGCAGAAAAACAATATTTCATGGAGAACCGCTTATGCGCGCTTTCATTCTACCGATTTTGTTGCTGATTATGCTGCCGGTCATAGCTGCAGCGCCACTAACCTTCGAAGAAGCCGATACCGATGGCGATGGCCTGATCAGCGCCGACGAGGCCGCTGATGTCGAAGGGCTGGACTTCAATACCGCCGACAGCGATAACGATGGTACGCTCACGGTGGATGAATATGACATCGCCCTGGAAAAAATGTCAAAATCAACTCGATCAACGCTTCCAAATCCCGCTGCCCAATCCATACCGTCTCCGTCTTCGTCCAAACCTTAATCGCCGGTTCAGGAACCGGCGCTGAACAAATCACCACCCATCGCTGAAGCCGTGGGAATAAGTCCAAAATGCCGATAGGCATGAGCGGTTGCTACCCGTCCGCGTGGCGTGCGCATCAAAAAACCTTGCTGGATCAAATAGGGTTCCAACACGTCCTCAATGGTGCCTCGTTCCTCGCTCAAGGCAGCCGCCAGGGTATCCAGTCCCACAGGTCCGCCGCTGAACTTGTCGATCATCAACCACAACAAGCGCCGATCCATTTCATCGAAACCGCAGGCGTCCACTTTAAGCAGATCGAGCGCCTGCTGCG
Organism: Candidatus Competibacteraceae bacterium; assembly: GCA_020444905.1. Taxonomy (GTDB): domain Bacteria; phylum Pseudomonadota; class Gammaproteobacteria; order Competibacterales; family Competibacteraceae; genus UBA2383. The sequence continues at coordinate 28,385 of JAGRHQ010000002.1, read as the reverse complement.
CTACATCAACCGTGATCCGGCCATCGGCCCGCACCTCGGCGAAATCGCGCACCCGTCGCAACAGACGGTTAGCGATACGCGGGGTGCCGCGCGAACGCCGGCCAATTTCCGCCGCTCCTGGTGGAACATCAATCTCGATGCCGAGAATCTGCGCGGAACGGGCGACAATCTCAGTCAATTCCTCAGTGGTATAAAACTCCAGACGATGCACAATGCCAAACCGGTCTCGCAACGGCGAGGTCAATAATCCGGCGCGGGTCGTCGCGCCAACCAAGGTAAAAGGCGCCAAGTCCAATTTAATTGAGCGCGCCGCTGGCCCCTCGCCAATCATAATGTCGATTTGGTAATCCTCCATCGCCGGATACAGGATTTCCTCGATCATGGGACTGAGGCGATGAATCTCGTCAATAAACAGCACGTCGCGCGGTTCGAGGTTGGTCAGCAGCGCCGCCAGGTCGCCGGGTCGCTCCAGCACCGGGCCTGAAGTTTGCCGAAGGTTAACCCCCATTTCAGCGGCGACGATGTGCGCCAGCGTAGTTTTACCCAGCCCTGGCGGCCCGAACAACAGAACATGATCCAGCGCCTCGCTACGGGCGCGGGCCGCGGGAATGAAAATCTCCATCTGCTCGCGCATGGCCTGCTGACCAATATACTCCGCCAGGCGGCGAGGCCGCACCGCCCGGTCGATGGCGGTATCCTCGTTGCTGGCGGATGGAGTAATTAAACGGTCTGGCGCGCTCATGATCCCGGACTAAAGACTAAAGGCAAGGCTATAAGGTTTAACGACGCACGCTGGCTTGCAGCGCCTGCCGAATAATCACTTCGCTGGTGAGTCCCCCGGTCTCCAGCGATTGCACCATACGCGACGCATCAGGCAACTTGTAACCCAACGCCACCAGGGCGCTGATAGCGTCGTCAACCGGACTGGCTTCCAAAGCGGCAGCGCGCTCATCCGAGGACAAGATCACCGCGGCTGGATACCCCCCCAATTCGCCAATTCGATCGCGCATTTCAATAATCAGCCGTTCGGCGGTCTTCTTGCCTACGCCCGGTAACCGGGTTAACGATGTGGCGTCGCCTTCGCGCACACAGCGCCCGAACAATTCCACGCTCATCCCGGATAGAATCAGCAGCGCCAGCCGCGGACCAATCCCGGTCACGCGAATCAGATGGCGGAATAGACTCCGCTCTGCCTGGTTGGCAAAGCCGTACAGAGTATGGGCATCCTCGCGCACGGTTAGATGCGTCAATAACGTTACTTCCGCCCCGACTTCCGGCAGGGTCTGGAAGGTCGTTAGCGACGCCTCCAGTTCATAACCGACTCCGTGAGCATCGATCATCAAATAAGGCGGCTGTTTCCAGGCCAGTAGTCCGCGCAGACGCCCAATCATCGCCGCCGCCGCCGGGTCAGTCCGGCAATAACGCCCAACCGGTTCAGAGTTTGTCGGGTGTGGCCATGACAGATCGCCACGGCCAAGGCATCGGCGGCGTCAGTCTGCGGCGGTTCCGGCAGGTTCAATAACAGAGCGACCATGCGCTGCACTTGCGTTTTATCCGCCGCGCCGCCGCCGACCACCGCCTGTTTAATCGCGCGCGCCGCATATTCGCTGACTGGCAATCCCGCCATCACGACTGCGCACAGGGCCACGCCCCGGGCTTGACCGAGCTTTAGCGCCGAATCAGGATTGCGATGCATAAACACTTGTTCCGCCGCCGCCTCCACCGGTTGGTATTCGGCAATCACGCGCGTCACACCTTCATAAATGGTTTTCAAGCGCTCCGGCAAGGGGCGATCGCTGGCTGTCTGAATGCAACCGCTGGCGACATGGCGTCCCTGCGGCCCCTCCATGTCGATAACGCCATAACCGGTGATGCGCGAACCCGGATCGATACCCATCAGCCGTATAATCGCCACGCTCAGAGTTTTGCCAGAATATCCTCGGGAATATCGGCGTTGGAATAGACATTCTGGGTATCGTCCAGGTCTTCCAACAAATCCAGCAGCTTGACCATTTTTTGCGCATCCTCTAAACCCAGCGTCGTGTTAGAACTGGCGCGCTGGGTGACCTCAGCATTTTCCGGCTCCAGACCGGCAGCACTCATCGCCTCCTGCACCGACTGGAAAGCGGTCGGCTCGGTCAGCACGTCCACCGAACCGTCATCGTTCGTGACCACATCGTCAGCGCCCGCTTCGATGGCCACTTCCATAATCCGATCCTCGTCGCTATCCGCCGGGTAGCTCAGTACGCCCTGTTCGGTGAATTGAAAGGCGACTGAACCGGTCGTGCCGAGATTGCCGCCGCACTTGCTGAAGGCGTGGCGCACCTCCGCGACCGTGCGATTGCGGTTATCCGTCACGGCATCGACCATCACCGCCACGCCGCCTGGGCCATAACCCTCGTAGCGAATTTCTTCGTATTCCATGCCTTCCAGGGAACCTGCGCCGCGCTTGATCGCTCGCTCGATCGTGTCTCTGGGCATATTGGCGGTCAGTGCCTTGTCCATCGCCAGACGCAGACGCGGATTTGCCCCTGGATCGCCGCCGCCCATGCGCGCCGCGACGGTGATTTCCCGAATCAGGCGCGTGAACAACTTGCCGCGTTTGGCGTCCTGCGTATTTTTCCGATGTTGAATATTGGCCCATTTACTATGTCCAGCCATACAAAGCCTCTTGCCGGGTCTATTTTGCGATGCAGTTCAATCTCATCAGTCTAGCACTTTACCGCGCGGCTACTCATGACGCGGGTGGTGAAATCGGCCCGTGGCGAAGAACGCACAGGACTGGGTAATCGTGGATGGATCGACCAGCATTTGCATGTGCGAGACGGGCAAACAAATGTGGTCGGCCATGCCGGGAAACTGTGTTTCGACTACGGCGATCATGCCATCAGCCGGGGCCGGCATAGCTGGAAATAGCAGGCCAACACCGATGTTCAGCGTACCCGCAACTGAACCCAGTAGATTCGGCGCGGTCCAGGCTGGCGCGCCGCCCAGCAATCCCTCTTCCAACGCCCGTCCCACGAAGAAGCCAAGACCGCTGTAGTGCATGATCTGCGCTGCATAGCTTCCCTGATGCGGAGTGCCCAGGGTGACGATCCGCCCTGGCCGTTGCTTAGGATAGTGGTGGAAAAGATAACGCACGACCAGGCCGCCCATGCTGTGGGCCAGGAAATGCACAGTAGGCGACTCCAACCGTTCCAGTAATCGGTGCAGATCTTCGGCGTTTTCCGCCGGCGAACGGGTCATGCTCGGATAGGAAAAATTCACGGTGTGATAGCCGGATTCCTCCAGCCAGTACTCCAGCAGGCGCATCCACAGACCATGGACATACAAACCATGCACCAGTACTACCGTTTCGCGCTGGGCCGCCATCATTGACTCCGGGTGATTTGGGTAAAGGCGGGCATTTTAGCCGAAATTGACCGTGGGTCGGCTGGAACAGAGTAAAAGAATTGTCATCATTCACCGGCGGCAACGTCCCGTGCAAACGCCTGTAGTACTTTGGCTTCATCAACCTGTAAAAAATTCGCCATTTCTCCTTGATAGTGTCAAAATGAAACTAACTCCGGGCTGACCAAATTCATAAAATCGGCCTTTTGCCGGTGAAAGCACGCTGGAAAGCCCGCGCTATCCCAAAATAATCGAGCGACGCGCCAAACACCGTCGCCGGAGACCGCTATGAGCGCCTTTACCCCTGCAATTGCTATCGAAGATCACCGTCTGACGCCGGCGCAAGTACCGCTGACCGTGATCGAAACTCTGGACGCAGCCGAAAAAGCCGCCTTGGTTGACCGAATCCGGCGCTTGCTGAAAAAGCGCGACGCCACGCTGGTCGCCCATTACTACACCTCCCCGGAATTGCAGGAACTGGCTGACGCGACCGGCGGCTATGTCTCGGACTCTCTGGACATGGCGCGCTTCGGCGCGGAATGCCCTTCCAGTACGCTGATCGTCGCCGGGGTGCGGTTCATGGGCGAAACCGCCAAGATTCTCAATCCCGAAAAGCGGGTGTTGATGCCCGACTTGCACGCGGAATGTTCCCTGGATCTGGGTTGTCCCGCTGATGAATTTTCCGCTTTTTGCGACCAGTATCCCGACCGGACCGTGGTGGTCTACGCCAACACCAGCGCCGCCGTGAAGGCCCGTTCCGACTGGGTGGTAACTTCCGGGATTGCTCTGGAGTTGATCAAGCATCTGGCGGAGAAAGGCGAGAAACTAATTTGGGCGCCCGATCGGCATTTGGGCGCTTACGTGCAACAGCAAACCGGCGTCGATATGCTGCTCTGGAACGGAGCTTGCGTCGTCCATGAAGCCTTCAAGGCCGACGGTCTGCAACAACTGCGAACTGAGCATCCCGATGCCCAGGTGCTGGTGCATCCAGAGTCGCCGCTGGACGTGATCGCGCAAGCCGACCTGGTGGGATCAACGACCGCGCTGGTTAAGGCGGTGCAGGAATTGCCCGCGAAAAAATTCATCGTAGCGACCGACAACGGCTTGTTCCACAAAATGAAGCTGGCTGCTCCTGACAAAACTCTGCTGGAAGCGCCGATCATGGGGAAGAGCGCGACCTGCGTCAGTTGCGCGCACTGTCCGTGGATGGCGATGAATGGCTTGCGCAATCTGGCGCGAGTGCTGGAGACCGGCGACCATGAGATTTACATCGATGAAGCCATCCGCGAACGCGCGGCCTTGCCGATTCGCCGCCTGCTGGATTTTGCCAGGCAACGGCGGCAGGTTGTGTTGGGGAATAACGATGCCTGAAGAGTGAGGATTAGCGATCCCTCACATAGCGCGATTGCCCTGACCCTGCCGATTGGAAACTAACGCAATGGAACCAGAAATCTGCCTGAGATGACAACCATATATCGCAACTTCTCCAAGCCGATTTCATGCGTTAGCCCTGGCTGATGGGGGCAGGATGTTCTTTAGCCAGCGCCATACGGGCGAACCGAACGACTTCTGCTGGCAGTACCGGCTTCATCAGGCAGGGCGCGGTTGCGCCATCGGCAATTAACGCCGCCTCCAATCCATCGCGTCTGGGGGGAAGCAGCAACAACGCTGGCAAGCGCGACCAGTACATGTCGACGCGCGCCTGACGGATATAGGCGACCAATTCTTGATCTGATAGCCGGTCGTCCAGGTTGACGATGACATGCACGATGTTATCGTGAGATTGCAACTGGGTTTTAGCCTCAGCCGAGGATTGGGCGGTGAAGACGCTAAACCAGGCGCGCTCCAACTCGGCGGCGATCAAGTCATCCTCTGTACCGCCTATTCCGAGAATCAGCACCCCCGGCGCATGGCTTTCCTGGGATTCTTCCTGAGAAAACGCGATGTCGGGTATATCCACCTGATATTCGGTCGCCAGGGCCGACCAGAAACGCCAACCGATAACCCGCACCGCTTCATCGACCGAGGTATCGCCGGACACAATATGGCGGGCTGCTGAGGACGACAGAGAACTGAGGTTGTTCAATCCCATCGGTCCCGCGGACCATTCGGTCACGCTGCCGCGAGTGATAGCGCTGCGCAGGGACAGCGGGGGTTCGATAATTTCGGTGATGGGGAACCGCCCGGCGTAACCGGTGTAGCCACAGTCCTCACAGCCCGCCGCGCGGTAGGGCGGCAGGACGCGCGTCATCGTTTTGAAGGCGGCTTCTTCAGCGCGCGGGGCGTCTTCCTGGATCGGAATCCGGCACGCCGAACATAAACGTCGGCACAGGCGCTGGGCGACGATCCCAACCAAGGTGTCCGCCAGAATGGTGGGCTGGACGCCCAAGTCTAGTAAGCGCGGTATCGTGGATAAGGCGTCATTGGTGTGCAATGTGGAAAAGACCAGGTGGCCGGTAAGAGCCGCCTGGAAAGCGATGTCCGCGGTTTCTTCATCGCGGATTTCGCCAATCAACAATACATCCGGATCTTGGCGCAAGACGCTGCGCAGGGCGCTGGCAAAGGTCAGGCCGGCTTTTTCGTTGACATCCACCTGGGACAGGCCGGGCAGGACATATTCCACCGGATTTTCCACGGTGATGATGTTGCGGTAAGGGGCGCTGAGTTCGCCTAACAGGGCGTACAGGGTCGTGGTTTTACCGGAACCGGTGGGGCCAGTCAGCAGCACCAGTCCCGAACTGTTGCGCGACAGGCGGCGCAGGGACTGGATTTCGGCGATGGAAAAACCGTTTCGGGTCAGTTGGAAACTGCTGCTTTGATCAAGAAACCGGATGACGATCCGCTCGCCGCCGCGCGCTGGCAGCGCGGAGATCCGCAAGTCAAAGTTGCGTCCCTCGACGTCCAAAGACAAGCGTCCATCCTGAGGCGTCCGGTTATTCGATGGATCCATCCCGCTGTTGGCTTTGATATACCGAGCCAACTGGAGATAGACGGGTTCTGGCAGCAAGGCGACGCGCCGTAACATGCCGTCCACCCGAGTCCGAACGGCGCCGCCCCCAAGGAATGGTTGCAGGTGCAGGTCCGAGGCTCCCAGAGCGACCACGTCCTGAAGAAGCTGTTTGGCGAGCCGGATCACGGCGTGTTCATCGCGGCCTGCCGGATGTTTGGGATCCAGCACCAGTAAACCGCTGGAGCGTTTCCCGATCATCGACTGATGCGAGTAGGCGATTTGGATGGCCTCATCAATCTCTTCCGGGGGGGCCAGCAGTAATTGCGCATCGCTTTTGGCGAACCGGATGAATTTGATCAGTTCATCATCACAGGGATTGGCGATGACCACTGACAACACGCCGTCGTCGAGCGCGACTGGCAGGCACAGATTTTTGCGCACCCCGGCGGCGGGCAGGACGCGCAACGCTTCCGGCGTAGCTCTCAATGAAGTGGCTAAAGGCGTTTTGGTCTCCGCCGAGATCGCCTTGGCAAAAACCGGAATACTGACCCCGGCGACGCTCGCCAATTTCTGCCAAGCCGTTTTCAGCGAAGCCGTCAGCTCAATCGAAGCGAGTTGGGGACAGTCGGGAAAGGCGCAACAGGCCGCCTGACGGAATTTTTCGATGGGATTCATGGATGAGGGTAAGGCCATATCAGCTTCTCATGTCTTTGGGAAACGATCATTGCGCCCAGAACCAATGGCCTTCTTGGGTGATCGCGAGGTTCTGCCCTTCGGTCACGGCCATAATGACATAGCTCTTGGATTCTGGGCTGAGGAAGAAATCCACCCCCGCTATGTTGAGGTCAATCTGGTCGGGCAACACGCCGTGTTGCTTGCGATAAGCCTCAACTTCGTTGCGGGCGTTGATCAGGAGAGGCACAAGCTGCTGCTGCGTTGTGCTGATCGCAAACGTAGGTTGATCCTCAGCCAGTGGCGGGGGACCGTCCCAGTAGTGATGAGCCAGGAACCCCAGCGCAATGATCAGAAGGAGGGCCAACGTCAGCAGCGATGCCGGGCTGGTCCATCGCGAGCGTTCGCGATCATGTGTGCGATGGCCCGGCGATGAGCTTTTCCCATCCACGGTTTCACGCACGGCCTGGTCAATGGCTTGAGCGATGGCGACCGGCGCTTTCGCCTCGGGTTGGCCCAGCGCGGACGCCCAAGCGACGTCCGGTGAAGTTGCCAAGGCGAGCGGCGCTGCGCTATCGCTGGCCTGTTCGATCAGTCCTTGCAGGTCGGTCGGCGAGGCTCCCAGGCGCAAACCAGGCGCGGCGTGAGCGTCCGCCGGTCGGCGGTCCGACGAGGGGTGGGCGGCCTTCGGCGAGGCCGTAAAATTGGGCGACAGGTTCCGATCCGCTTGCTCGATCAATTCCAACAGGTCTGGCGGCGGGCCAATCGACGGCGGCGACGCCTGGGCGACGTCCGCGCAACGGTCCATCGGTTGTATAGACTCATTCGCGGCAGCCACCAGCGCGTCTAATTCACTTTGGGGTTCCGTGGTCATGGCAGATCCAACATGATCGATGGGCAGGCGTACTGAGTTAAAGAATTCTGCTCCCCGCTACTTTTTACCTCGTCCAGGCATCGTCCACATAAAGATCCTTGTCAGCGGGTTTCATCCCTTTAGCATTGCATTGATACCCAGTGCAACACCAATGACAGGTCATCGGAATATCTGTGTAAACAGCACTAAAATTCTGCATACATTCATTGACATCCGATGTTCCTTTGTACCACTGGTCATGACACTCATCGACGCTGGCGCATTGCTTTCTCAAAGTCCGACTGCCATCGCCCGGTTGATCTAATGTATTCATGGCAAAGGGTTTATCAGGAGGGCAAACCACTTTGCGGGGTTTCATGACGCAATCCATCACAGTGTCACACAACTGAATCGTGCGCTGTTCCTCGGTCAGCTTTGGCGTTGTCCAGCGAGATGCTGCCGGAGTCACAGGAGGTTGGACAGCGGGCTGAACGACTGGGGCTGCAGTCGTGACCGGAGCAGGCGTCTGCGCGGTTCCCGCTTGCGCCAAAGGCGATTGCTGAGCAGGCTGAGTTGCAGTCGTGACCGGAGCAGGCGTCTGCGCGGTTCCCGCTTGCGCTGAAGGCGATTGCTGCGCAGGCTGAGTTGCAGTCGTGGCCGAAGCAGACGTCTTTGGGGTTCCTGTTTGCGCTGAAGGCGATTGCTGAGCAGGCTGAGTTGCAGTCGTGACCGGAGTTGCAGTGACCGGGGGGGTGGACGTTACTGTGGTCGCGCTTGAACCAGGCGAATTGCTATGGGACTGCGCCGTCGCTTGCGTACAGGGCAGGTTGCTCAGATAAGCGCTCCCGGCTACGATTGAGGGCCTAATTGCTGAACTAAGAATCATCCCGTCGCGGTCCAGCAAAGCGATGGCCTCCCGTGCTACAGCGACACCCATCGCACCATCCTGAATCCGAGCCCCTATCATCACTGTCGCCATATTGATATTGTTATTGATATTACGCCCAGCTGCCACAAGCTTTGGTTGTATAGTTACATATCGATTCTGAAGCCTATCTCGCGGGAACATCTGCTTAAAAACATTCACATTAGGAGTTGTACTTTCTATTCGACATAAATCCCAACCTTTGTCATTTGCTTCGGTGATCGCATAGGTCCGCAACGCATCGTATTGCACCAGGACATCCGCAGCACGGGCGCGGGCGGTGTAATTTAGGTAGGAAGGGATGGCAATCGTCGCCAAAATGCCGACAATCGCGGTCGTGATGATCACTTCAAGCAGCGTGAAGCCGCGGGATCTGTCATGTTTCATGGGGATTTCCTGGGTCATCATTGAGCTTGTCCGATTAGTAGCTTTGTTCCTGGGTGACCGGGCCAAGCGTGGCCTTCAAAATGTAATGGTCATCGCCGGCGAGGCGATAAGTGACCAGGTTCGCTAACGCTGGATTCGGCAGTTGATCGGGCAGTGCGCCCGTGCGCTCACGGTAGGCGTTCACCTCCTGGGCGGTTTCCGCTAATAAGCTTTCCAGATCGGCGCGCACCGTCTGGATCGACGGTCCGGCCAGCCAGTACCGCAACTCATCTTTCTGCCAGAATAGCACCGCCGCCCAGCCGATCACCGCGATCACCGCGATCACCCGGAGTATGAGCGTCTGAAGCGCGCTTCTTGCGCCAGCGCGGCGTTTCTGTTGAGCGGCGGCGATGCGCTCGGCATCGTGGATTTCATTTTGCGTCGCCGTAATATGCGATTGCAGATTGTTGTCGTTACTCATGGTCAGCCCCAAAAAATGGTCAATGATTCAGTGATTGTTCAACGACTCGTAATGGTTCTGTTGCGTTAGTTTATTCGAGCATGGGTGGCTGTTGCACTCCCAGATTTTTAAGTGGCCAATGACAACCATCTACCCCATGGCGAAGCCGAAAAGTTGAAGCAGGTCGGATGCGAGGGAGGTCATCTGATCCCTCGCATGAGTTCGATCACTGGTTCATGATGCCTTTGACGTCGCCATCCTCGGTCACAGTACAGATTCCTCGATGATGGCCGCCGGCCACCGTCACCTCGTACATGCCGCTACCTGTCGATTTGGATTTCATGGGGATAGCAGTGCCGTTCTCAAGTTGCCAATAGCGATCGGCTTCCTCCGCGCAGGCGACTTGCGCTTCCGCCGGCGCGCCCGCGCTTCCGCCGCCGCTGTCCTCGCCACCGCTCAGCGGATTGATAACGAGATCGGTGATGCTCATCCGGGTGCTCACCACACAGTTAAACTCGTACCGTTTGGCGCCTTTAGCAATCTGTCCAGTCAGGCTGTAGCTATTGCGGGAGTCGTTGAATTCGACATCGCGATATCGATAGCCTTTGTAGCCCTTATCGCCGATGGCTTGCTTGCAGATTTGAGTGACATCGGCTTGGGTTTCGCTTTGCAGGTCAGCTATCGCGGCGCCTGCGAGAATCCATGCTGACGTGCCGGCGATGAGCGCTCCAACGATCGATTTTTTCATAAAAGACTTCCTCTGATAACATTGTTGTATTGATTGCCATCACTAAAAGAGTCATCGCGTTTAATCTTTTGATGTTCTCCCATTCTTTTCAGTGTCCAGCCCGACGATAGATGACTTCGTTCTCCCGCTTGCCTTCTTGGGAGGTGACGAAGCCGCCCCGAATGCGATTGATGTCGAAAATGATATTGCCGACATGCAGGCGCTCGTCGTTGATGTAGCCGTTGATGGTTTGCCCATTGGCGTCAGCCCGAACCCGGCCATTCTCCTGGATGGTCATGACCACGTCGGTATCATAAAGGGTATTGTGACCGTGAAAAGTACCAACCATCCATCCCGGCACGTAGGAGGTGTGGCGACTACCATGGTAGGCGTCGTCGTTGTATTTACTGTCGGAATCGTAGTGATTGTTATCGTCGTGGTCCTTATTGTTACTGAGGACGGCCCCAAGAATTGCTGCGCCCAGGATCACGCCGGCTGCTACCTTGGCATCCTTGCTGCTGTCTTTAGAGTGGTCGTCGGATTCGATCCGGAACTTGGCACGGCAGCCGTCATCCACCCAGATACCTCGGCGGTCGTAATCCCAGGTCTTGCCTTGTTGGCAGGGGGAATTCGACAATTGATGGACCATCGTTACGTAGCCGTGCGTCGATGTGGCGCAATGCCGATAACGGTTGTTATCGCTGGCACAAGTCACGGTTTCATCCGCACTGGCGATTCCTCCCCAAGATGCGGTTAGAAACAGGGCTATCCACGTTGCTAGATAGCGGGTTTTCAGATGTTTGTCGTTGTTGATGGGGTTCATAATGGACGCTCCTCGGCTGCTCAGGACGATATCGGTATGTCAATAAGAATAACACAAGAGGTGGCGCGTAGCGCCGGGGTGGTTCGGGATATCAGCGAATGGGGTCGCGAAATGGCCATCCCAGCGCCTAGAAGCTCAATTAGAAGCCCAATGCCTCCATGAACGCTGTGAACTCGGGCGAATGGAGGAAGCCCGCCATCGCTGTATTGCGGACCATGCCATTGGCTAACTGATCCAGCCAGAATGCATAACCGCCTTCATCCGGTTCGCGCTGGAAGAAGGTGAGATACAGGTTGGTGATGAACTGGCGGTCGGTCGTGTTGCGCCCGATGTATTCGGGGCTGTTGAAGAAGAAGTCCGCCATGTCTCGGAACACCGACTTTACGCTGAGGCCATACGCTTGGTTCTCCGCAATCCGGTTCAGCCAGAAGGCGAGGCCGTCGGCTTCAGGTTGCCGCTCCAGAATCGAGACGTAGTAGTGGGTGATCAGAGTAGTGGCGTTTTCATCGCCGCCGCCCCCACCTGTACCGTTGAAAGTCGCGGTGACATTCTGCGCGGTGCTCATGGCGATCATGCAGGTGGCTGCCGTTCCGGTGCAGCCGCCGCTCCAGCCGGCGAAGGTCGAGCTGCTGGCTGCCGTGGCGGTCAGCGTGACAGTCGCACCTTCGTTATAGTTTTCCGTGCAATCCGTTCCGCAGTTGATGCCGGCAGGGTTGCTCGTTACGGCGCCTGATCCAGTCCCGGCTTTGGCGACGGTCAGGGTATGAGTCGTCGCACTGCTCGCGGTGAAGGTCGCGGTGACCGTCTTGGCGGCGTTCATCGTCACCGTACAGGTCACTGTCGCGCCAGAGCAGGCCCCGCCCCAACCGGTGAAGGTGTTGCCAGAATCCGGTGTGGCGGTCAATGTGACGGCGGTGTTGGCGGTGAAGGTCGTGCCGCACAGGCTGCCGCAACTGATACCGGACGGGTTGCTGGTGATCGTACCGCTGCCGGTGCGTGAGACGGACAGGGCGATACCACCGGTCACGGTGCCGCCAGTACCGGTCACTTGCGCGGTGAATTCCATGCCCGTCGGTTCGTAGTAACTGGCGTCACCGGCGATGGCAAAGACCAACTCGTTTTCGCCGGCTTTGAAGTAGCTGGCGTCACAGGTTTGGAAATGATCCTTCGTGGGCCAGGTCAGAATCGTGAGCGGTGGCGTCCCACTCTGCCGGTCGTGGTCAAAGTCCTGTTGGGCGTAACAGGGGTCGGCAGCGCCGTTAGCCGGGTTAGGATTGCATCTCGGATTGGTCATCGCGCCACTGATGCGATGGCCGTTCAGGAACACGACGCCTTGGTCGTCGACGTTGGCGTCGCCCATCAGACAGGTCGGCGTGAAGCCGGTGGGAATCGTGAAGGTGAAGCGGTAAAAGGCGGAACTGCAATTGTCGTAGGTAACTTCGTCCACGCCGGTGATCGGAGAAAGGGCGGAGACGTAAAACTGACTGAGGGGATCGATGCCGCTTTGTAGGAGCAAATCACAGGTGAAGGCGTCGCCGGTGTGCAAGTCGGTATGACGGTTGACCGGAACCCAGGTGTTGTCAAAGGCCGGTGGTGTGGCGTTAAGCGTGGTGAGTTGCTCGGTCAGTGTGCCCGTGACCGGTTTGGCGTGCGCCGGGCCAGAGCTGGAGAGGGTGATCGGCGGTGCGCTGGCCGTGCGCACGGCGCGAACATAAGCGGTTTGATTTTTACCGTTAAACTCTTCATTACCACTACTGAAATCGATCCACCAAGCCCTGTCGTTATACTCAGCGTGAGTGGTTGCCGTCCAATATAGGCCATTGACCGTGTTGGGGAACAGATCGGGATCAATCGTTGGAGATTGACTAAGACTGACTAGCGATCTTAATTCGAGCAAACTGGGTAGCCGCCAATCATCATAGCCGCACAACTTTTGATGGTTAGCTTCTTCAATATAGTGTTGGGTATCGCATTGAACAGCCCCGGTGCAGCCCTCTCCAATTTGGCGTTGTGTACCGGGATCACCGTTATTGTCAGCAATCAGCGTGTTATACCAAGCGTAGCGGTTATCGAACGCTCGCAGCGTACCACGGCCCGATTTGACTTCCCATGTGAGAGCGCCGCGAGTCACGCATCGCGGGGCCGTTTTGTCACCGCGCACCAAACGGACATAAGCGGGTACACCTTTACCCTGATACTGTTCATTGCCACTACTGAAATCGATCCACCAGGCCCTGGCGTTATACTCAGCGTAAGTGGCTGCCGTCCAATATGCGCCATTAACAGTATTTGGAAATAAACTGGGATCAATGGTTGAGGAGTGTGTCCGATCCACTAACGACTGTATTTCATCCCAAGTCGGCAGCCGCCAATCATCATAGCCGCACAACTTTTGGCGGTTAGCTTCCTCAATATAGTGCTGGGTATCGCATTGAATAGCGCCAGTGCAGCTTTCTCCAACTTGGCGCTGTGTACCGGGATCACCGTTATTGTCAGCAATCAGCGTATTATACCAAGTGTAGAGATTATCGAACGCTTGCAGCGTACCACGGCCCGATTTGACTTCCCATATGAGACCACCACGGGTCACGCATCGCGGGGCCGCTTTGTCACCGCGCACCAAACGGACATAAGCGGGTACACCTTTACCCTGATACTGTTCATTGCCACTACTGAAATCGATCCACCAGGCCCTGGCGTTATACTCAGCGTAAGTAGCTGCCGTCCAATATGCGCCATTAACGGTATTTGGAAACAAATTAAGATCAATAGTCGGGGAATTATTTCGATTAATCAACGATTTCATTTCTTCCCAAGTCGGCATTCGCCAGTCACTATGACCGCATAGATTTTGCGCATTTACAGCTTGCACATAGCTCTTAGTATCGCAGGAGATATTACCTGTGCAACCTTGCCCGACTTGACCTTGTTGACCAGGATTACCGTTATTGTTGACGAGCAAGGTGTCGTACCAGAAATAACGGTTATCCTTATCCCGCAACCCCCCATCATCGGTTTTCACTTCCCAGGTCAAATTACCGACCTGCACGCAATTAGCGGCTAGCGCTGGGTTGAGGAACAACGCCCCACTGAGCAGGGCTAGACAGAGATTGATGAACCCCTTGCCGACTTTCTTTAAAAGAAAAGTCAACAGAGTGATAGGCTTAGGGGGGGGTTATGAAAAAGTGACATCATCTGCTTCTCCTTGAAGAGTAAGGTTGAGTGACAAACGAATAGGAAGCAGATTGACTATAGACGAGTGATATAGAGCTTTTCTATGTCGCTGGAAATTTTTTCAAGAATTCCTGACATCATCACTTCATGGGCGGCACAAGCAACGTCGGATCAGTGCGCGCTTCCCGCCAGTTCATGCGCCAATCCAGATGTGGCCCCGTGACCCGGCCACTCTTGCCCACTGACGCAACAATCTCACCTTTATGCACCTTCTGCCCGACGTGGACGTGAATCTGGTCCAGGTGCATGAGTGTGGAACTCACGCGATAGCCATGATCAATGATCAGCGTAGCGCCGCTGTAGTACAAATCCGGCTCGGCCAAAGTCACAATGCCATCGGCTGGGGCGCGCACCGGCGTACCAATCGGCGCAGCGACATCCACGCCATAATGCGGCTGCCGAGGCTGCCCGTTCAGAATCCGCTGGCTGCCATAGACCCCACTGATGCGTCCGGTCGTGGGCCAGGCGAATCCGCTCAGGAAATAAGGGGTGGGGATTTCCTGCCGACGAGCCGCAGCGACCTGGGCGTTTTCCCGACGGATTCGCTCCAGCACTGCTGGCGGCGGCGTCACTTTGCTCGGCGGCAGACCATTAAGGCGTTGTGTTTTATACGTCCGCTGAGCAATAGGCAACGATTGTCGCTCTTGACGACCATCAGGAAAAATCGCGCGCAAGCGAACCTGAGGCGGGGCATCGCGGTGAAAGCCGAACACGAACACCCCTTCCGGCGTCACAGGCACCGGCTGTCCATCCAACTCCAGGCGTGTTCCGGGCGGCGCTTGGCCGATGATCAACCCGCCCTGAGTCCACTCGCCGCGCCAATTCAAATTCTCAGCGCCGGCCCATAGCGGCCATAACCATAAACCTGCACAGATCATCCAGATTTGCATCTTCATCTACAAGCACCTCCGATTTCCAGATTTCGCTAACAATGGGCCGCTCAAACAGGCAGAACCGCCGATTACACGCTATATTAACCACATTCACTATTGGCTATTCCAGGGCGATTCCATACCATGATCGTATCAAGTCCCATTCGAGGAGGGGATGCATGGCTGAACAGCACTATGATCTGATCGCTATCGGCGGCGGCAGCGGCGGACTGTCCGTTGCCGAACGGGCCACCCGTTACGGAGTCCGCTGTGCGCTCATCGAATCAGGCCGGCTGGGCGGCACTTGCGTGAATGTCGGTTGCGTGCCCAAAAAAGTCATGTGGTATGCCGCCCATCTCGCCCACGCGCTCGACGATGCGCCAGGCTATGGCTTTCGCCTGGATTACTTCGGTTTCGACTGGAAAAAGCTGAAAAACGCTCGCGATTCCTTCATTCAGGGACTCAACGAATGGTATCTGGATTATTTACAAAAAGCCGGGGTTGAGCTGATTCACGGCTTCGCCCGATTTATTGACGCCCATGCCCTTGAAGTCGACGGTGTGCAGTACAGCGCCGATCATATCGTCATCGCCACCGGCGGTCGACCGCAGGTTCCCTCCCTGCCCGGCGCTGAATTCGGCATGACTTCGGACAGCTTCTTTACCTTGCAAAACTGCCCGCCGCGCACCGCCCTGGTCGGCAGCGGGTACATCGCGGTCGAACTGGCGGGGATGCTGAATGCCCTGGGTTCCGAAGTAACGTTGTTGGTGCGCAAGGATCATGTACTGCGCTCCTTTGACGCCATGCTCCGCGAACAGTTGATGGAACGATTGCGCGAGGATGGCATCACCGTACTGACGGAAACGCAGGTGCGAGCGGTGGCGCGGCTGGCGAACGGCGCACTCAATCTGCATTGCGAAGGTCAGGCCAGTGCCTTGCGTGTCGATACACTGATCTGGGCAATTGGCCGTGACCCGAATACGGACGCGCTGAATCTGGCGGCGGCTGGCGTGACGGTTCAACCCAACGGCGTAATCCCCGTTGATCCCTTTCAGAACACGAACATTCCTGGCGTCTACGCGATTGGCGACGTGACCGAACGATTTCACCTGACCCCGGTCGCAATCGCCGCCGGTCGCCGACTGGCGGATCGATTGTTCGGCGGGCAACCGGATCGATGCTTGCCTTACGAAAATATTCCCACAGTCGTGTTCAGCCATCCTCCCATCGGTACGGTGGGACTCACCGAGGAAGAAGCGCGGAGTCAATACGGCGATGCGGTGAAGATTTACCAGACTCGTTTCCGGCCTATGTATCATGCTTTTACCACCCGCCAGCCGCCGATGGTGATGAAACTGGTGTGCGTAGGTCTAGAAGAGAAAATTGTCGGCGGGCATCTCATCGGCGAAGGCGCGGATGAGATGCTGCAAGGCTTTGCCGTCGCCATTCGCATGGGCGCCACCAAGCGCGATTTCGACGACACGGTCGCCATTCATCCCACCAGCGCCGAGGAAATGGTCACCATGCGGTAAGCGATTCAAAGCGCTTCCTGATCTGACCCCTGACCCCTGACCCGTGATAACTACCATGCCTATTCGTTCTTTTGAGCAACTTGCTCCTCGCATCCATCCCACCGCCTATGTCGATGAGACCGCCCTGGTCATCGGCGATGTTGAAATCGGCCAGGACAGTTCGATCTGGCCGATGAGCGTCGTGCGCGGCGATATCCAGAGCATCCGCATTGGCGCGCGCACCAGCATCCAGGATGGAACGATCATTCACGTCACCCACGATAGCCGTTTCTGTCCGGGCGGCCAACCGACCGTGATCGGTAATAGCGTTACCGTGGGCCACAAGGTTATTCTGCACGCCTGTACGATCGAGGACTTCTGTCTGATCGGCATGGGCGCGATCGTCATGGACAAGGCCGTGGTGCAATCCCGGGTGACCATCGGCGCAGGCAGCGTCGTGCCGCCTGGCAAGGTGCTGGAGAGCGGCTTTCTCTATGTGGGCAGTCCCATCCGGCAAGTCCGCCCACTGACCGAGCGCGAATTGGAGTTCCTGGAATACTCGGCGCAGAATTATCAACGCTTGAAGGATCGCTATCGGGCGCTGACCGCGCCTGCCGAAGCCACCCGCGATCCAGCGTCTATCAAACCTGAAGCATCGCCAGTAGCGCCGCCAGTAGCGCCCAAGCCCCGAACCCGCCGATCAACAACCCAGAAGCGTAGTTAATCCAGCGCAATATCCCAGGACTCAGACGACCACGCATCAGCCCAACTCCGCCGGCCAGCAGCAACCACCAAAGCAGCGACCCGGCGAATACCCCGAACACCAGAACAGCCCCCGGATAACGAGGCCAAGCCGAAACCGGCAATGCAGCCATACAAAGCATCGGCGCTGGCTACGCCTAATCCTGACAATATGCCCGACCAGCGCCCGCGCGTCAGGGTGCGCTGGATGCATAACAAGCCGGTCGGCCCCACTGGCGCGGCAATGGCCAGTCCGATCAACATCCCCTTGAGCCACAGCAACATGTTTAACCTCGTCTCAGGCTTTGCCTGTTCTGAGTCAGGCCGGGCTATACTTTACCCTTAACGGTTCCCCTTTCACTCTGCCCGAATGCCCCATCATTCAGTTACTACGCCATGAGTCCCATCGCTATCACTCTTCTCATCACCAGCGTCCTGTTCGTGCTATACATCATCGTGATCTACAACCGTCTGGTCAATCTCAAGCACAATGCCGGCATGGCCTGGTCCAACATCGATGTATTGCTCAAGCAGCGCCATGATGAATTGCCTAAACTGGTCGAGACCTGCAAGCAATACATGAGCTACGAGCGCGACACGCTGGAAGCGGTGATGCGCGCGCGCCAGGCGGTCTCCGACGCCCAGCAGACGACCGACCTACCCGCTCTCGGTCAGGCGGAAAGCCAACTTCGCCTGGGACTGGGCCGCTTGTTCGCCGTGGCGGAAGCCTATCCCGAATTACGCGCCAGCGACAATTTCCGCCATTTGGAAAGCCGTATTACCGGACTGGAAAATGCCATCGCCGACCGTCGGGAGTTTTACAACGACAGTGTGAACATGAACAATGTTCGCATCGAACAGTTCCCTGATGTGCTCATCGCCAGAATGTTCAACTTTGGTCCATTCCGCCTGCTGGAATTCACTGAGCCGGAAAAACAGGATGTGGACTTGGCCCGGTTGTTTCGTGGACCCTGATGGGTTACGCCGGTGCGCGATCCCCGTCTCAAGTACCTGCTGCTGTTTGGCGCGCTCTGGCTGGGCAGTTTTTTTTTGCTGAAGCAGGGGGCAGACCGGATTGACCGGCAACTTCTGTTCGCTGCTCTTGCCCTGGCGATCGCGCTTGCCGCGTCCTATGGAACGCTCTACTTCGGACGCCGGGCTTGGCGGTTGGCGGATACCCCCATTGCTCGCATCCGCTCCGCGCCGCAAGGCTATGTGGAATTCGCCGGTCGCGCCCAGTTAATGGAGGGACCGCCGATTCTGGCTCCGCTGAGTCATTTGCCCTGCGCCTGGTACTCTTATCAGATTGAAGAGCGCTCCACGCATGGCCGCTGGTGGTGCATTGATGCTGGGGAAAGCGACAGCCTGTTCCTGCTGGACGACGGAACCGCCCACTGCGTCGTCGATCCCGACGGCGCGCACTTTATCAAGACCCGGCGCGATGTCTGGTATGCCAGCGAAAGCGGCGTGCGCTCCCATGCGCTATGGGGCATCGGCGCTGCTTATCGCCATATCGAGCAGCGTATTCT
>JAGRHQ010000002.1:0-9235 GCA_020444905.1 Candidatus Competibacteraceae bacterium | reverse complement strand
ATTGGCGGGTTCCGAACGGTGGGCGGCCTGCGGGAAGCGCCTGATACCCGTCGGGAAGTCGCCGAGTTGTTGGAACGCTGGAAACGGGACCCCCAACGCATGAAGTTGTTTGACCGCCGTCGTAATGGCCGGATCGATCCGGATGAATGGGAAGCCGCGCGCCGGGCCGCCGAGAAACAGGTGCGTCGACAGCAGTTGCAACAGTCGATTGCCCCGGAGGTTCATTTACTCGCTGATACCGGCGATTCCTCTCGCCCGTTCATCATCGCCGCTTTCCATCAGGAAGGTCGCCTGATCCGCTACTTTCAGCACCGCGCCGCCGGTTGCCTACTGGCGGCCGTCCTGGCGAGCGGTTTTGTACTTCATTGGCTGGCCTAAAGATACTCAGGATTCGCAAACGATGACCAATCCCCTGCTCACCCATGCCGATTTCCCCTGCTACGCGGTTGTCCTGCCGGAACATATCGAACCGGCGGTTGATGAACGCCTGGTCGCCAATCGCGCCGACCTCGAACGCTTGCTGGCCGCCAACGTCGAACCCACCTGGGAAAGCCTGATCCAGCCCCTGGAGGAGCTGGAGGATCGACTAAACAAAACCTGGTCGCCGGTCCGGCACTTGCACGCGGTCATGGATTCCGAGGCACTGCGCGCCGCTTACAATGCCTGTCTGCCGAAATTGAGCGCTTACTACACCGAACTCGGTCACCATGAAGGGCTGTATCGCGCCTATCAGCACATCGCCGAGGGTCCCGAATATGACCGACTCGACGCCGCGCAATGCAAGGTGATCGACGACGCCTTG
Organism: Candidatus Competibacteraceae bacterium; assembly: GCA_020444905.1. Lineage (GTDB taxonomy): Bacteria > Pseudomonadota > Gammaproteobacteria > Competibacterales > Competibacteraceae > UBA2383. Next base: position 8,433 of record JAGRHQ010000002.1, on the reverse strand, counting down.
CGCGACTTTAAATTATCGGGCATCGCCCTGCCGCCGAAACAACGCGACCATTACAAAGCCATCATGCAGGAGCTGGCGCAACTGGGGGCTCAGTTCGCGCAAAACGTCCTGGACGCTACGCACGCCTGGACTCGGCAGATAACCGATGAAGTCGCTCTGGCCGGACTGCCGGATTCTGCGCGCGCGCTGGCTCGTCAGACTGCGCAACAACGCAAACTTGATGGCTGGCTGTTGACCCTGGATTTACCTTGCTATCTGCCGGTGTTGAACTATGCGGATGACCGCGCCTTGCGCCGGGAGATGTATGAAGCTTATAGCACCCGCGCCTCCGACCAAGGCCCGACCGCCGGGCAATGGGATAATGGGCCGCTGATGGAGCGCATCCTGGCGTTGCGCCATGAACTGGCCCGGCTGCTCGATTTCGATGACTACACCGAGTACTCGCTGGCCACTAAAATGGCGGATACACCGGATCAGGTGTTGGATTTTCTGCATGACCTGGCCCGACGCGCTCGCCCTCAGGCGCAACGGGAACTGGAGGAGTTGCAGGAGTTCGCTCGTGAACACTTCGGCATGGAGAAACTGGAAGCCTGGGATATCGGCTACTACTCGGAAAAGCTGCGTCAGCATCGCTACCAGTTGTCACAGGAGGAGCTCCGTCCGTATTTTCCCATCACGCGCGTACTCCCCGGTCTATTCGCCGTGGCGGAACGCTTGTTCGGCATTGCGATCCGGCCACTGGATGGCGTAGAAGTCTGGCATCCCGACGTGCGGGTTTACCAAATCGTCGATGCTACGGGTAACCCGCGTGGGCGGTTCTATCTGGATTTGTATGCGCGGCCTGGTAAGCGCGGTGGCGCATGGATGGATGGCTGCCTGGCGCGGCGATGCATCGGGGACGCCATCCGGCCACCGGCAGCTTATCTGGTCTGCAACTTCACACCGCCAGTAGGTGATGATCCAGCATTGCTGACTCATAACGAAGTACTGACGATGTTTCACGAGTTTGGTCATGGCCTGCACCATCTGCTGACCAAAGTCGACTACTTGCCGGTGGCCGGGATTCACGGCGTGGAATGGGATGCCGTGGAATTGCCGAGTCAGTTTTTAGAGAACTGGTGCTGGTCGCAAGAGGCGCTGGACTTACTGGCGGGTCATTACCAGACCGGCGAGCCGTTACCGGAAGCGCTTTATCAGCGGATGCTGGCGGCCAAGCATTTTCAGGCAGGTATCCTCATGGTTCGGCAACTGGAATTCAGCGTATTTGATTTCCGCCTGCACCGCGAATATGAACCGGCGCGCGGCGGACGAATGCTGGAGATTCTGGATGAGGTCAGACGGCAGGTCGCAGTGATCATTCCACCCGCCTGGAACCGCTTTCCTAATGCCTTCACCCATATCTTCTCCGGAGGTTATGCAGCAGGCTATTACAGCTATAAATGGGCGGAAGTGCTGTCGGCGGACGCCTTCAGCGCTTTTGAGGAACAGGGTGTTTTTAATGCCGCAACCGGCGCGCGTTTCCGGGAGAGTATTCTGGAGGTGGGTGGCTCGCGGCCAGCCCTGACCAGTTTTGTCGAGTTCCGGGGGCGGGAGCCGTGGATCGAGCCGCTATTGCGCTTGAGCGGGATCGTCGCTTGAAGCAGGCGCTGGTTCTTCCTGTCGAAGCATCCGTGTCGGTATCGGCCCGATCTAAACGGGTGTATGCTGCGTTGCATTGCAACATTGCTTACCTCAAGAAGGAACGGCCATGACTACCGCTATCTTTGTTGTCCCTACCGAGCAACGGGTTGGCCTGACCACCGTTGCGCTTGGCCTGGTTCACGCTCTGGATCGCCAGGGCATTCCCGTCGGCTTCTGCAAACCCATTAGCCAGCCCCATGCGACCGACACCGGCCCGGAACGGTCGACGCGCCTGGCGCGCACCGTTACCAGCCTGGTGCCGCCGGAACCGATCCCTATTGCCGAAGCCGAAAACTTGCTGGGGCACGACCAGGAAAACGTGCTGCTGGAAGAAGTCATTACCCGCTACGAGCAGGCGGCGCAGAATGCCAATGTCGTGATCGTCGAGGGTCTGGTCGATACTGAGGAGCAACCCTACAGTACTCACCTGAACGCCAAGATGGCGCTCAGTCTCGGCGCGCATATCATCATTGTCGCCGCGCCGGGTCACGATACGCCGCGCCAAGTCGCCGATACCGTGGAAGTGGTCGCCCAAGCCTATGGCGGCATTCGTCATGAACGGATGCTCGGCTGCATCCTCAATTTGCTGGACGCGCCGGTCGACCCTACTGGTCATATCCGCTTCGATTTCAGTCGCGCCGCGGATAACCATGATCCCAGCCGCGAGGCCGAATTTCGCGCCGAATGCGCCCGGCGTTGGCCGGAAACTTTCAAGATGCTGGGCTGCATTCCCTGGCAGCGCGATTTGATCGCCCCTCGGGTGCAAGACATCATGCACATGATCAGCGCCCAGGTTCTCAACGAAGGGCATTTAAACCGGCGCGTGACCCATGTCGCGCTCGGCGCGCCCACCCTGGTCAATGCTTGTCAGGAACTGCGGGCCGGCGCCATGGTAATCGTTCCCGGCGATCGCGACGATCTGTTTCTGGCCATCTGCATGGCGGCGATGAGCGGCACCCAGGTCGCGGCGGTGCTGCTCACCGGCGGTCTCAAGCCGGATCCTCGCGTCTGGAAACTGTGTGGACCGGCGCTCGATACCGGACTACCCGTGTTGACCGTATCCTACACCGCGCTGCAAGCAGTGCTCTATCTGCCTTACCTTAACCTGGAAGTGCCGCTGGATGACCGCACCCGCATGTCCCAGGCGGTGGAAGCGGTGGCCTCGCATATTACGCTGGACTGGAAAGAGCCATTGCTGACCACCATCGAGGAGCGCCGGCTGAGTCCACCGGCCTTCCGGCACATGCTGGCGGAGCGCGCACGCCGGGCTAACAAACGCATTGTTCTGCCTGAAGGCAACGAACCACGCACCATCGAGGCAGCCATCATCTGCCACCAGCGCGGCATCGCTCGTTGTGTATTACTGGGCGATGGCGGACGCATGCATCGGCTCTCCGCCCGGCGCGGCATGAGCATTCCGCCGGACATCGAAATTATCGATCCAACCCATATTGAGCAGCGCTACATCGACGCCATGGTGGAATTGCGTGCGCATAAGGGCCTGAACGCGGGACTGGCTGAAGAGCAATTGCATGATCCCGTGGTGCTGGGCACCATGATGTTGCAGTTGGGCGAAGTCGACGGCCTGGTTTCCGGGGCGGTGCATACCACCGCCAACACCATCCGCCCGGCTTTGCAATTGATCCGCACCGCGCCCGATGTAAAGCTGGTGTCGTCGATCTTCTTCATGTGCCTGCCCGAGCAGGTGCTGGTTTACGGCGATTGCGCTATCAACATTAACCCGAACGCCGAAGAACTGGCTGACATCGCCATTCAGAGCGCCGATTCCGCTCAAGCCTTCGGCATCACCCCGCGCGTGGCGATGTTGAGCTACAGCACCGGCGCGTCCGGCAGCGGCAGCGACGTAGAAAAGGTCAAGGAAGCGACGCGCATTGCCCGGGAACGACGGCCGGATTTACTGATTGACGGCCCCCTGCAATATGACGCCGCCACCATCAAAGCCGTAGCGGAAAGTAAAGCGCCGGACAGCCAGGTTGCAGGGCGAGCGACTGTGTTTATTTTCCCGGATTTGAATACGGGCAACACGACGTACAAAGCGGTTCAGCGCAGCGCCGACGTGATCAGCATTGGCCCAATGTTGCAGGGGATGCGCAAACCGGTCAACGATTTGTCACGGGGGGCGCTGGTGGAGGATATTGTTTTCACTATTGCCCTGACCGCGATTCAGGCCGAACAGGCCGCGGTGCGGGAGCGGGGCGCGCGCTGAATTAGCCGATTTATTCTCGTTCAAACACTTCCACCCGCGCAGGCGGCAGGTTGCCCCAAACAATTCGGCTGGACCGCCGGCGAAAATGCGGCAGCAGGCGCAGAGGAACGCCGCGTAAATCGTAGGTATACTGGATCAGGAGGCCACCGGGGGGCAACAGCGTTTCAAACTGCTCGGCGATAGCGCGGGTGGTCGTAGGATGCAGGGAGCGCAATGGCAAACTGGACACGATGCTCCCAACGCCGCGCGACCGATCGTCATCCAGCAGTTGGGCGAGTTGCGCGGCGTCGCCCTGAATGATGCGTAGCTGGGGAAAACGCTGGCGCAAATGATGGGCCAGGGTCGGCGAACGTTCAATGACCACCAGTTTCCACGGCGGCGCGCCATGTTTGAGCAGCGCCGCGGTGACCGCGCCGGTGCCGCCGCCCAGTTCCAGCACCAGTCCGTCCCGATCCAGTGGGACGTGGGAGGCCATGCGACTGGCCAACAAAGGCGCGCTGGGACAGGCTGCGCCCATGGCGCGCGGATTCGCCCAGATTTCCCGCGTGAACAGCGCCAGCGAGGCCGCGCCCGGATTTTGCATCAGAACCTTCACGAGACGTTTCATATCCTACCCAATTCAAAAGATCCGAAAGTGCGGTGCTCGCGAAGGCGCTCAAGCGCATCGCTTACGGCCAGAAATACCCATCAAGCGCATAGAATAATCCTGGAAGCTACACAGCCATCCAATGACCACAAGTCTAACCTTTAGTTCACGTGTGGCGTCTGCTTTGGTTCGGGCAAGGCGCTGCTCAATCGCTCTCAGGATACCCCTTCACGCGGAACCCATGTATCCTTAATGTAGAAATAATGCTGTGCAATGAGACAGGCGCGATGCGAACCGAGAATTCCCATGATGAAGGCAATCCAGCCTTGAACCCACTCGGCGACTTGCATGAGTTAGCCGTGTTTTTGAACACCGAGGATGATCTCGAATCCCGGTTGGATGAGCTGGCCCGACTCGCGGCGCGGGCGACGTCCGCTGCGAGTTGCTCCATCATGTTGTTAGCGGACGATGAAAGCGAGACACCCTATCTCAAACTCTGGGCCTGTACGGAAAAGTTGCCAGCCGAGGCCTGGACCGGCAAGCTGGATAATGTGGAATCCATCGCCAGCCGGGTTCTGGAGCGGAGCGAGCCTGTCCTCATTCCCGATATTCAGACGTCCGAATTTGCCGCGCTCGCCCGGCGCCGCGCCAATCTGGGCTTCAGCTTTATCAGCACCCCGATTCAAACTGGCCAACAGACCGTGGGCGTCATGAATTTATCCGGACGTCCGGATGCCGCGGTTTTCGGCGACGCCGATTTGATTCTGGCTAACATCGTCGCGGCGCTGATTGGGCGTTCCGTGCAGGTCGAATGGCTGCGCAAACTGGTGCGTTCGCGCCTTGCCCAGATGGCGGTCGCTCGTCAGGGCGAGCAGGCGGCGCTACGGTTAACCGACGGCGGCGTACCGCCATCGCGCCTGGCGAAGATGCTGGCCAAGTCCTTTTATAAAGACATGGCGGCGGCGGGTTTCAGTTCGGGGCAAATCATCGAGGCGGCCTCGGAAATTATTGGGCAGATTTCCGGCGACCTGTCGCGGCATAAGAAACGCCTGGAACGCGAGGGCGGAGAGGATTGAGAGTGATGAAAAACCCATTAGCAGTCATGTTCGCCATTGCCGCGTCAACGATGTTGGCCGCCTGTCTGCCTAAACCTGCGGAAACGCCGCCGGCGGTTCGGCCAGTGAAATCCATGGTGGTGGCTGCGGAACCGATCGATCGAGTTTCTCAATACGCCGGTGAGGTGCAGGCCCGCCATGAAATCACCCTGGCGTTCCGGGTCAGCGGCAAGGTCATTGAGCGTTCAGCGGAAGTCGGGCAACAGGTTGAACCTGGAGACGTGCTGATGCAACTGGACGCCGGCGATCTGGCGCTGAATGAGGAAGCGTTGCGCGCGCAACTGATCGCTGCCCAGGCTGATCGTAACCAGGCGCATGCCAAATACGATCGGGCCAAAGCGCTGTTGGGCCGTAACTTAATCAGTCGTAATGACTACGATACCCTCAAGGGCGCTTACGAAACCGCCGAGGCCCGGGTGCAACAAGCGGAATCGCAGCTTTCGGGCGGTGCCCGGCAGACCGGTTACACACAGTTGCAAAGCGACCAGGCCGGGGTGATTACTGCGGTTCAGGCCGAAGTTGGACAGGTCGTTACCGCGGGCCAGCCCGTACTCAACCTGGCGTTGCCTGGCGAGAAGGAGGTCGAGATCAGCGTGCCAGAGAATCGCCACGATGAGCTGCGGGTCGGAGATAAAGTGCAAATCAGCCTGTGGTCGGCGCCGGGCCAGACTTATCAGGGACAGGTGCGGGAAATCGCGCCGCTGGCCGATCCGCTGACCCGCACCTATGCGGCTAAGGTGACTTTCGTGGATGCGGACAGTGCGGTGAAGCTGGGCATGACCGCCTCGGTGCGGGCCAGTCGCCGTCTGGCCTTGCCGGCCATCCGCCTGCCGCTGACGGCGCTGATCGAGCAGGACGGTCAACCGGCGGTGTGGGTGGTGGATCCCCAGAGTCTGAAAGTTTTTCGGCGCCGGATCGAATTGGGTCCCTTCCATGAAAACCAGGTGACCATTGCTCGGGGTTTGGCGCCTGGCGAGCGGGTGGTCACCGCGGGGACGCATAAACTCTACCCGGAGCAACAGGTGCGCTTGCTGGACGGGACGTTGTGAAAGGCGGTCAAACATTTCCCGGAACGATGTCCATTTACCATGGGGCAAATTATGGGTGACTACTGGCCGGATTAAATGAAATATATCGAGAAAGCGAAAGACCGGCAGACTATACTTTGGCCGTCGATCGCTTTAATGCTCCTTGCTTCTCAATACACTGAACTATCAACTTTCCGTGCGAAACGCGGCCAGTCGTTGAACCGGTTATTTTCTCAGGATCATCGAACCTCATCATGAAAGGCCCCAACCTGTCTGCCTGGGCGATTGGTCATCCCGCGTTGATTCGCTATCTAAATAACAGCAATTTTAGCCCTGATTCCGTTGACGCAAAGCACCTTCTGGGCGCCGATGGCGGCGATTATGGGTGGATTGTTGGTAGCGACGATTCTGGACCGGTTGGCGCTGCCGGCCATGTATGTGGCCTGGTTCAAGGCGCGGCCACCAGGGTCTTAATATGTTGGCAATGAGTTTAGTCCAGCCCGAATCCAGGGCAGAACATCTATTCAAGGTGATTACATGACGACTCTGTCTTTGGATTGCTATTTCCAGAATTACTTTGACGTGCTCTTTGCCAACACGCCGGAATTGCTGGAGCAGGCTCATCGAATTCGCTATGACGTGTATTGCCGCGAGTTTCACTACGAGCGGGAAGAAGACTGTCCGGGCGGTATAGAGCGGGATGAGTATGATGAACATTCTTTACATGTTCTAGTTGCGCATAAGACAACGAAGATCAGCGCAGGATGTGTGCGGATGGTGCAGCCTCCGGCGGATGATCCGGACTTTTTGCTGCCGATGGAGTTGCATTGCGGCCATACTTTGAATCATCCTGAACGCCATCCTCAGCGCATCCCGCGCCACAGTCTCGCCGAAATTTCGCGGTTGGCGGTGCATACTTCATTCCGCCGGCGTTTGGGCGAATCCGAATCGCGGTTTGGCGCCTTGAGTTATGAACTGGATCAACAGGAGCGCCGCTCCTTTCCCATGGTCAGCCTGGCGTTATTTGCCGGGGCCACAGCGTTGCTGGCGCTGGCGCGACGCCCCCACATGTTCGTGATGATGGAGCCACGCCTGGCGCGGCGATTACAAAGTTTGGGCTTCCCTTTCGTGCAGGTCGGAGAACGCATGGATTACCATGGCGTGCGGGCGGCCTATCATGTAACAGTTAATGAATGCCTGGAATCTTGGGGAGACACCATGCTGCAAATGTACCATTTAATTCACACCGCTTTGCAGGAACGCACGGCCCAGCAGGGTTTGCCGTTTGCCTAATCCAAGTTCGGCTGGAGCTGCTTGCCTTAAAGGCTCTTTGATCTGGATAAATGACTAAATACTGCCGCCGTGACGACCGAAACGACCTCTGCCTTGGCTGAGGCTGGCTATCGACATCTACTAGACCTCTTACGCGGCATGGAGTCGATCGCCGTCGCCTGTTCCGGAGGGCTGGACAGCAGTCTGCTGTTGGCGGCGGCGCATCAGGCGTTAGGTGAACGAGTGCTGGCGTTGACCGTGCAGACGCCCTACATGAGTTCCCACGAAATCGGCGATGCCCGGACCTTGGCCGCTGGATTGGGAGTGCGTCATCAGGTGCTGGAATGGCCGATCCCGGAAGAGATTACCCATAACCCCCCGGATCGTTGTTACCGCTGCAAGCGGACGCTGTTTGCCGAACTGAAAACCATCGCCGCCGCTGAAGGCTGCGCTTGGTTGGCTGATGGAACAAATCGCGACGATCTCGACGACTACCGCCCCGGTATGCGTGCCCTGCGGGAATTA
>JAGRHQ010000029.1:22131-25141 GCA_020444905.1 Candidatus Competibacteraceae bacterium | reverse complement strand
CCCCCCTCCCCCCCTTTGCCAAAGGGGGGGACTGAACGGTTACCCATGGTCCATGATCTGTCCGACCGTGGTTCTGCCTGGGAATGGACCGCCTGGAGCGATGTGACCTGGGCGCGAATGGATACGCCGAACCAGCCGATGGTGGTCACCGTCATGCTGTTGCTGGACGCGCCGCTGGAGCCGGAACAGTTCAAGGCGATTCTGCGGGATCGACTACTTCCCTTTGACCGGTTTCGACAACGCCTGGTCCAGCGCGGTGTTCGTTATGCCTGGGTCGAGGATGCAACGTTCGATCTCCATAACCATCTGGAATGGCGGCAGTTGCCGAAGATGGGCGATGCAAGGACTTTGGAGGCGCTGATCGGCGAACTGGCCAGCCAGCCTTTGGATTTCAACCGGCCACTGTGGCGTTGCGTCGCTGTGGACAACGCCGGCGCGGGAGGCGCGGTGGTGTTCCAGGTCCATCACTGCATCGCTGACGGCATCGCACTGTTGCGAGTATTCCTGACCCTGGCTGACCGGGCGCCTCACCCAGACGAAGCGACAGTGGCGCAAGCGTCGAGTTTGGAGGAACGGCGAATGCAAGCCCGGCTGGCGGCGAAAACCGCCAAGGCGCCACGTCCGATGCTGGGCTGGCGGGAACGATGGCGCTGGAGCATGGCGTTCCTGGCGACCTTGTTGCGCCAGCCGTTGCTGCCGCCCGATACCCGAACTCTCTTGCGTGGACGGTTGAACGGACAGAAACGCATGGCCTGGTCAGCGTCGATCCCGCTCAACAAGATCACTGGCATTCGCCAGCGCTGGGGTGGACGAGTGAACGATGTGATGTTGACTGCTACGGTGGGCGCGCTGGGACGCTATTTGCGAGCGCGAGGCGAAATGCGGTCTGGGTTGAAAATACGCCTGGCAGTGCCGTTCAATCTGCGGCCCTATCAGGAGGAAATTCGCCTGGGCAATGAATTCGCCGTGATCTTTCTGAGCCTGCCGCTGGATATTGCGGATCCAGTCGCGCGCCTGAAAGCAGTGCGGGCGCGGATGGAGCGGGTCAAGGCCTCGCCGGAAGCGGTCGCGAACCGATTGCTGATCAAGCTGGTCGGCCGGTTCCCTCACTGGTTGGAGCACGGGATCATGCGGCTGTATGGGACCAAGGCGACCGCCGTGCTAACCAATGTGCCGGGACCGGAGGAAAAACTATATCTGGCCGGATCGCTGATCGAACGGGGATTGGGCTGGGTGCCGCAAGTGACCGGCATTGGCATTGGTTTTTGCGTGCTGAGTTACGCGGAATCGATCACGGTCGGCGTGGCTACGGACAGTGGCGTCGTTGACGAACCGGCAGAGTTGGTCGCTGGATTCGAGGCCGAATTAGCGGAACTGACCAGCCGAATGATGGCTGATAGCGCTCCTACTCCATAACCTGTCCGGCCCAGTCACGGCTCTTGAACCAGTAATCATGCCGTTCCTTCAGCCAGCCGTCCTGCTGGTGCAGCATAATCCAGTTATTAAAGAAGTTCAGTGCGTCGGGATCGCCTTTGCGCAATGCGAAACCTTCTGCGCCCTGTACGAAAGGCTCTGCAATCGGCAGAAACAACTTGTCGGGATGTTTCAACGCCTCGAAAGCCGGGGTTGGGGTGCTAGTCACAAAGGCATGAGCCTTGCCATTGAGCACTTCCTGCAACGCCAGCGCGTCTTCGTCAAACTGCCGCAGCGTGGCCTTGGGCATCATTCGTTTAGCGGCGGTCGCCGGGGTGGCCCCACGCCGCACCGCTAACACGATTTCGGGCTTGTTGAAATCTTCCAGTGTGCTGAATCCATCCGCCAACTCCTTATTAGCCACCATCTGGATGCCGGAATTGGCATACGGCAAGGAAAAGTTGACGGTCAGATTCCGTTCCGGGGTAATGGACATACCGGCGATAATAATGTCGAACTTACCGGCTAATAGGGCAGGAATAATGCCGTCCCAGGCGGTCGGAACGAATTCCGCTTTTACTCCCATATCCTCGGCCAGTTTTTTGGCGACATCGATTTCATAGCCGATCAACTCGCCATTCTTATCGCGCATCGCCCAGGGAACAAAGGTCGACATGCCGATCTTCATTGTTCCCCGTCGTTTGATGACTTCCAGAACACTGCCGCCGGCCAGTTGCTGATTAAGCTTTTGCGCATTGACCAGAGTCGGCAACGCCAGAGTCAGCGCCAAAATGCAGGTTGCCAGTACGGTGAAAAAACGATGAAACATAAGGAAATCCTCAATAGGGTCGAATTTGATTCGCTGATAGATTAGCGCGGACTTGAACAACGATCCACCAGATACACAATCGAGCGGTAATAGCGCTCGCTGTGCAGGGACAGACCGATTTCGCAGGTGCGGCTGGTGGAATAGCCGGACTGACAATTGTCCGGCAACGCGGCTTTTAAATCCCGCAAAGCGCTGGCGTTCAATTCAGGATAGGTAAAGCCCTTATCCCCGGCCCAGCCGCAACAAGAAATAGCATCGGGGACAACCACCTTTTCCACGCACGCCTCGGCAATGGCTTTGAGTTTAGTTTGTAAGCCCATCTTGATGTTGCTGCACGTGCAGTGCAGCGCCACGGTTTCCAGCAATTTCTCCAGTTCTAGCCGGTCGAGCACGAAATCGTGGATAAATTCGGCAATGTCGTACACCCGGAGCTGAGCCGACGCATCGCCCGGTTTTACCCGGAAAGCGCAGGGACTGGTATCAAACACGATGGGATCACGACCGTCGCGGCTGGCGACTCGCAATGCCCTTTCCAATTCATCCTGCTTAGCGCTGGCCTGCTCTGGCAGACCCTTGCTGGCAAAAGGCTGCCCGCAGCACAGACCCGCGACATTGTCCGGCATCACCACTTCGTAACCGGCTTTGCGCAACAAGGCAACGGTTTTGACTGGCAGGGCTTCGTTCTCCGGATCGTCGCGGGCTGGCCCCATCGTCCGGCTGGCGCAACTGGGGAAATAAACCACGCGGGAGCGTTCTGCTTCAACGCCT
>JAGRHQ010000029.1:0-22033 GCA_020444905.1 Candidatus Competibacteraceae bacterium | reverse complement strand
CAGCGGTCGGCAACCAACGATGCCAGGGCGGCAGGCGACCGCCAGACAGCTTGCGCGCCATGCCGGTCAGACCGCCTAAGAGCGTCGTACCCAGCGCTCGATGCACCAGATCGGCGGCGGTCAAGCCGGCGCGGGTGGCAAAGGTTACTGTGGAGAAAGAGTTCGCCGCCCGGTTGCCCACCATACGCGCCAATGCGCCCCGGCCCTGTTCGCGCTGCTTTAGCATCATGGTTCCGGTATTGATGCCCACCGGACAGGCCAGCGCACACAGACTGTCGCTGGCGCAGGTATCGACGCCCTGATAGGCATACGCCGTGCTGATCGTCTTCAATCGTTCTGCATCGGCGCCCAAGGCCCGCAACCGCGCCTGTTCCCGTAAGCCGACAATGCGCTGTCGTGGCGACAAAGTTAAAGCGCGTGAAGGACAGTTCGGTTCACAGAAGCCGCATTCGATACATTTATCAACCAATGGATCAACCGCCGCCATCGGTTTGAGATTCTTGATGTGAACTTCCGGGTCGTCGTTGAGAATCACGCCGGGATTCAGCAAGCCGTGAGGATCGAACAATCCTTTGATTTCAAGCATCAATTGATAGGCCTGTTGTCCCCATTCCAGTTCCACAAACGGCGCGATATTACGGCCAGTGCCGTGTTCGGCTTTCAGCGAACCGTCGTACTTGTCGACGATCATGTGGCAGACATCGTCCATGAAGCGATGGTAGCGCGCGGTTTCCTCCGGTTGACTGAAATCCGGGGTGATCACGAAGTGCAGGTTGCCTTCTAGCGCATGGCCGAAAATGATGGAACCCCGATAGCCATGCTGGTCGAACAGGCTTTGTAAATCCAGGGTCATCGCCGCCAGGCGCGGCACGGGAACCGCGACATCTTCAATAATCACCGTGGTTCCAGCGGCCCGTGCGGAACCGACCGAGGGGAACAGTCCCTGGCGAATTGCCCAAAGCCGCGTAAATTCTTCGGGCCGGTCGGTAAAGCGCAGCGGGACCAGGGTTGGCAGGTCAGTGATCGCCCCGGTCACAGCGGCCACCTGAGCAGACAATGTTTCTGCATCCGCTGCCCGCGTTTCCACCAACAGGGCAGCGGCAGTCTCCGGCAGAGTCTTGAAGTAGTCGGGAATGCCCGCTTTGTTCTCCACGGAACGGAGCGAAGCGCGATCCATCAACTCCACCGCCGCGACTGGCTGGCTTTTCAGCGCCGCGACCGCTTCGCAGGCGGTTTGAATATCCGGGAAAATCAGCAGCGCCGTGGCCTTGTGGGTATGCTCCTCGACCGTGCGATAGGTAATCTCGGCGATGAAGCCCAGTGTCCCTTCGGAGCCAATCATCAGATGCTGCAGGATTTCAAACGGGTCTTCATAATCCACCAGAGCGTTGAGGCTGTAGCCACAGGTGTTCTTGATTTTGAACTTGGCGCGAATCCGTTCGGCCAGCGCGGTATTAGCCCGCGTGCGTTGACCCAGTTCCGCCAATTGCGCGAGCAATGCGCTGTGACTGACCTTGAACGCTGCGCGGCTGGCCGGATCACCGGTATCCAGCACCGCGCCATCGGCCAACATAACCCGCATACTCTGCAGCGTTTGATAGCTGTTCTGCGCGGTGCCGCAACACATGCCACTGGCGTTATTGGCGGCGATGCCGCCGATCCAGCAGGCATTGATCGAAGCCGGGTCTGGACCGATCTTGCGCTTATAAGGAGCCAGATAACGATTCGCGTGACTGCCGATCACCGCCGGTTGCAGGCTGATGGTCGCCGCCTCGTCGCCAATGCGCCAGCCCCGCCAGCCATCGCCCAGTTGCAGGATCACCGAATCGCTGGCCGCCTGCCCGGACAGGCTGGTGCCAGCGGCGCGGAATGTGAGCGGCGTGCGATGTTGATGCGCCAGAGCCAAGATGCGCCGCATTTCATCCTCGCTCTCGACCCGCACCACGAGTTGGGGAATCAGCCGGTACAGGCTGGCGTCGGTTCCATAGGCCAGAGTGCGCAAGGGATCACTGATCAGGCGCGCAGACGGGATAAAGGTTTGCAGATCGTGATGAAGATGCTGATAAGCCGTCGGGAGCATGGGATTCCGCCTGTTTGGGTAGTTTCTGTAATTTTTATACCAGGATAAGCAATTTTGCTTAGAATCTGACTGAAAATGGCTGCTGCAAGGACCGTCCCATGATCACTTTTATCTCCCAAAAACTGGCGGCTGCCTATCGCTCGGGACACCGGCTGGCGTTGCTCTTTGATTACGATGGGACGCTGACGCCCCTGGTGGATCATCCCCGGCTAGCGCACCTCGATCCTGCCTTGCGCGAGGTGCTGGCGCAGTTGGCCACATGGCCGCGCATTACCGTCGGCGTGGTCAGCGGTCGGGCGTTGGATAATCTGATCAGCATGGTCAAGCTGGACGCTTTGCGCTACGGCGGATCGACCGGTCTGGAACTGCACATTGCCGGAGAGCGCTGTGTGACTGATGAAGCCTTGAAAAGCCGCGCTTTTCTCGACCCACTGTGCGCCATTGTGGAAGGAGTAATGACCGATTATCCAGGCGCTTGGGTGGAGAAAAAACCGTTCGGTTTTACCGTTCATTATCGACTACTGGCCGCAGACCGGGTCGAGTCGTTAAGAATGCAGACATTTTCGCTGCTCGCGCCTCATACGGACCGTTTGCGTCTCCTGGACAACCCGTTGGCTATCGAAGTATTACCGGAAATTGGACAAGATAAAGGCACGGCATTGCGGACGATTGTCGCTCAAGACAGCGCCGAACCGGCTACTGTGCTGTATGCTGGCGATGCGACCAACGACGAACCAGCGCTGACGGCAACAAGGGCGCTGGGAGGAATCGCGTTGGGCATTGGGCCAGAAGCGCCGGCGGTGGCTGAATACCGCTTGCCCGATCCGGCTGCGCTACACAGTTTGCTGGCGAGGCTCGCTGAGGAAATCGCCTGATTTCATGGAATTGACCCTCGATCTTGCCACCTTGTTGCTACTGGGCGCAGTGGCTTTACTAGCGGGCTTTATCGATGCGATCGCTGGCGGCGGCGGCATGTTGGTCATGCCGGCGCTGCTGAGTATCGGGATGCCGCCGCATCTGGTCGTCGGCACGAACAAGCTGATCGGCACGTTCGGCACCTTCAGCGCGTCGTTGACCTTTATCCGCAAAAAACTATTTCAACCCGCGCTGTGGTGGGCGATGAGTTTTGCAACATTCATAGGCGCGCTGATCGGCGCAATATTGATTTATCTGATGAGCGCCGGGGTGCTGAAAAAGCTACTGCCTCTAGCGATTTTGCTGGCGTCGGCCTATCTGATCTGGCCGTGTCGTGTTCGCCCTGCCGCCGCGAGCATCTCGGAACCGCTCACGGCGCATCCGCGCGGTCTTCAACTGCTCGCTGGAAGTCTCATCGGCTTTTACGATGGTTTCATTGGTCCCGGCACCGGCGCATTCTGGATGGCGACAGCGGTGAAGCTGTTTCATCTGGATCTGATCGCGGCTGCCGGAGTGGCCCGGTTCATGAATTTTATCAGCAACCTGACTGCCCTGCTGACGTTCGTCGTTCTCGGCAATATCGACTACGTCATCGGACTGGGCATGGGCGTCCTGCTGATGTGCGGCGCATTTCTTGGCGCGCACAGCGCCATTCGCTACGGCGCGCCGTTCATCCGTCCAGTGTTCTTGCTGGTGGTAGTGTTGATGGCGGGACGGTTGCTGGCAACAGAATAAGATAAATGACTGTGCAGCACAGAGATCACCCAAAATGATTAGGTCATTATGGTTGAGGAGATCAAATTGAATGAACAATCCAGCGGCAAGCTGCAGATCATTAGATTTGTTATAATAAATAATTGATATAATTCTATTTTTTATATTTCGATAAAGCTGGTGTTTGGCCTTGTTCTTGCTAATGCGATTCCTGAGAGCGTGTGGATTGCCTCTAGCCCACACTCTACTCGTTACGCACTTGGCCTGCTTCTCCATTCTCAAGAAGGTATGCACCGATGGCTTTCAGCTTCATGCGCGGCAGACAGATGATCATTCATGATCCTCGATTGAACAACCCTAAAACCTCGCCTCCGACACCCTTGCGCCCACCAGCCGCCATGAACGTTTGGACAGTCGCTACAAGCGACAAGGCTGAACATATTATTGGATGGGCTGCAGAGGTCGCCAAAGGCAAGGCAGGAACTGACAAGCTCGACGCCCTGCATTTTATGGCGCATGGCTCGACCGGCGGTATCCAGATTGGCAGTGACGGTTTAGGTTGGAAGAACGTCGATCTCTTCAAGAAACTGAACGGACGCATTAAAGGCGCTATCATCTTCTTTTCCTGCCAGGTAGGCGGTGAGCAGGCCAATCGTGGTGAATCCTACGCCCTGACCTTTGGTAACGCAGTCGCGGCCTACGCCCAATGCAAGGTGGTAACGTGTAAAGTTAATCAGATTTACAGTTGGACACCAGGCGTTAATATCATTGATTTTGGCGAATTCGAGGATGTAGTCTATGTTTACACACCGGGTAGCGGCGCCAAGATGTTAAACTATAACGGTAAATCAAAGGTTGATCTCAATACGATCATTTTTGGGTAATTATCGGCTGCTTCCTGGGTAAATCAATTCTCCCTGAGCGCGGTGATGACTGGCGCCGTGTCCGGCCACACTCCCCGCCACCGGTGAAACGACTCCGCCGCCTGTTCCACCAGCATTCCTAACCCGTCCAGGGACCGAACCGCGCCCCGCTCCCGACCCCAGCGGACAAACGCGGTCGGTTCCCGGCCATACATCAGGTCGTAACACCAGCCCTCCGCCGCCAGCACATCATCCGGCAAGGGTGGAACCGCATCATCCAGGCCCGTGGCGGTCGCGTTGATAATCAGATCGAACCGCCGCTCGGTCAGTTCAGCAAAACCGCACGCGGACACGCGCCCTAAGTCGTTGAAGCGCAGCGCCAGCCCCAGCGCCTTTTCCGCAGTGCGGTTGGCGATGACCAATCGCACCGGTTTTTCCGCCAGCAAGGGTTGCAGCACGCCGCGCGCCGCGCCGCCCGCGCCCAGTAGCAGAATCCGTTTTCCGGCGAGCGGATAACCGTGATTGACCGTTAAATCCCGCACCAGCCCCAGCCCGTCGGTATTGTCCCCCCGGACCCCGTTGGGTTCAAAGAGCAGCGTGTTGACAGCACCCGCTCTCTCAGCACGGGCGCTGAGGAGATCGGCGAAGACCCAGGCATCCTGCTTAAAGGGGACTGTAATATTTAGACCCTTGCCGCCCCCGTCGCGGAACGCGCGCGCCGCTGCCGGGAAATGGCCTGGCTCCACCAAAATAGCGCGATACTCCAGATTCTGTCCGGTCTGAGCGGCGAACAGGGCATGAATTCGCGGTGATTTGCTATGGGCGATGGGATAGCCCATCACCGCATATTGGTCGGGTTGGCCGGTTTGCATTGTTATCAATTCCTCTTATCGTCAACTTCACCTAACGGCGCCCGCAGCCGTTGTTCAAATTCTGCTGGTGGCGCATATTGCAGCAAGGCCCCGCCATTGTCGCCCAGCAACAAATCCAGCCCCAGCGCTGGATACAACCAGTGCGCGCCGTCCTGAACGGCGATCCGTTCCGCCGGTTCGCCAAAGCGTTGACGGACCAGGTCGGCGTCGAACTTCACCGCGGGCAGGTAGGTGATGGCTGTAATCACAGCGCTCAACGCCAAATCCTGATCCGCCTCGGTCACCGGATAGCGGCGACCTTGATCCACCGTCGGCTTACCCTCGCCTGCATGGGTCTTCAGCGCCGCCAGCGCCGATTTCGGCAGTCGCGCTGATAACACCAGCCGCGCGTTCAATCCGCCAACAACTGCATCCCGAAAATACCCCTCCAGGCTCCACCGTCCGGCCTGATCCTCGAACATACCCAATTCATAACGCCGGCCCAGCTTATTCACTCCATCCCGCAGCGTACTCTCGCCCAGGGTCAAACCGAACACGCTCAGGGATGCGCCATCCGGGCTGACGGTAATCTGCCAGGGCAAATCCTGACCCGGTGGCGACGACTGACCACCCGGTGGGCGCATGATCGCTAGGAAAAACATGCTCAGCGCGATGCCCAGCGCCGCCAGCACCCACATGGTTCCCTGCTTCATGATCCCTGCCGCAGCCAGTTCGCCGCCGCTCCGGCGAAATACGTCAGAATGGCGTCCGCCCCGGCCCGCTTGATCGCCAGCAGCGATTCCATGACCACCGCCCGTTCATCCAGCCAGCCATTGCGCGCCGCCGCCAGGAGCATGGCGTATTCCCCGCTGACCTGGTAAACAAAGGTCGGTGCAGCGAATTGATCCTTGACCCGGCGCACGATGTCCAGATAGGGCATTCCCGGCTTGATCATCACCATATCCGCACCCTCCTCCAGATCCATCGCCACTTCGCGCAACGCCTCGTCGCTGTTAGCTGGGTCCATCTGGTAGCTGTACTTATTGCCTTTGCCCAAGGCCCCCGCCGAACCAACGGCGTCGCGGAACGGCCCGTAGAAGCTGGAGGCGTATTTAGCGGAGTAGGCCAGAATCCGGGTATGGATGAAATCGTTGGACTCCAGCGCCTCGCGGATGGCGGCGATTCGTCCGTCCATCATGTCCGAGGGCGCGACAATATCGGCTCCCGCTTCGGCGTGGGAAAGCGCTTGTTTGACCAGTACGGCCACAGTCTCATCATTCAGCACATAACCGGAATCATCAATCAGCCCATCCTGACCGTGGCTGGTGAACGGGTCCAACGCCACATCGGTGATGACGCCCAGTTCGGGAATCGCTTGTTTCAGCGCGCGCACCGCCCGCTGCGCCAGACCCTCGGGATTCCAGGATTCGGCGGCGTCCAGTGATTTAGCTTCCGGCGGCGTCACCGGGAACAGGGCCACAGCAGGTATGCCCAACGCGGCCAACTTCTCAGCCTCACACAACAATTCATCGACGGTCAACCGCTCCACGCCCGGCATCGACGCTACGGGTTCACAGCGTTGCTGGCCTTCGATAACGAACAACGGCTGGATTAGATCGGCGGAGGTCAACACGGTTTCCCGCACCAATCGACGTGAAAAGTCGTCACGGCGCATCCGGCGTGGCCGGGCGCCGGGAAACTGGCCGGGGATGATCTGGGTTAATCGGGACACCGGAATATCCTCCGTAGTAGATGGTCAAAGGTTTTCACGTTTACCGCAGGGCGCATTATAAACCGCATGGAGTTGAGCATGACCGATCTGCTGCACTACGAAACCGTCCTCCGGCTTGGCTGCTTCTGCACTGTGCTGCTGGCCATGATGCTCTGGGAATGGCGCGCGCCGCGCCGGACCTTGACGCTGGCGCGAACCCGGCGCTGGCCGGCTAACCTCGGCATCATCATAGTGGATAGCTTAGTGCTGAGATTGGTGTTCCCGATGCTAGCGGTTGGCGCAGCAGGACTGGCGGAAGCCAATGGCTGGGGGCTGTTTCGCTGGCTCTACGTCCCGCTCTGGCTGGCGCTGATCGCTTCGCTGTTGCTGCTGGATTTGGCCATCTACACGCAGCACGTCGTGTTTCACAAGATTCCCGCGCTGTGGCGCTTGCACCGGATGCATCATACCGATCTGGATTTCGATGTCACCACCGCCCTGCGTTTCCATCCGCTGGAAATTGTCTTGTCGATGCTGATCAAACTGGCGCTGGTTGTGCTGCTGGGCGCGCCGCCGGTCGCAGTGATGCTGTTCGAGATTATCCTGAATGCCACAGCCATGTTCAATCACGGCAATGTAGGCTTGCCGAGTGCGCTGGACCGGCGGCTGCGCTGGGTGCTAGTGACCCCGGACATGCATCGGGTTCATCATTCAGTACGAGTCGAGGAAACCAACAGCAATTTCGGTTTCAACCTGCCCTGGTGGGATCGGTTGTTCGGCACCTACCGGGAACAGCCACAGGATGGCCATAGCGGTATGACCATCGGTCTGGAGTATTTCCGGGATTGGCGGGCGACCCGATTATATGGATTGCTCTTGCAACCGTTTCTTATTGAAAAATGACGCCTACTGCTATTACGAATAAGCCATATTTTTTCGCGCCACATTTCCAAACCGTAGCCAGGCTCTCCTTCAACCCGGCAGGGTTCGCCAGGATTTTCTGCTAGAATCCCCCGTCATGGACGTTTCCTGGATTCTCGACAATCTTAACGAACCCCAACGCCAAGCGGTCACCGCCCCGCTGGGGCCTCTGCGCGTACTGGCCGGTGCCGGCAGCGGTAAAACCCGTGTGTTGACCCGGCGGGTCGCTTGGCTGCTGGCGGTGGAAAACGCTTCGCCGTGGTCCATCCTCGCTGTCACCTTCACCAACAAGGCTGCCGCTGAAATGCGCGGACGGGTCGAAGCCATGCTGGAGCAACCGCTGGGCGGCCTATGGATTGGCACCTTTCACGGCATCGCCCATCGCTTGCTGCGCCAGCACTGGCAGGACAGCGGCTTGCCGCGCGCCTTCCAGATTCTCGACAGCGACGATCAGAACCGCCTGGTGAAACGGGTGTTGCGCGAACTCGGCCTGGACGAAAAGAAATGGCCGCCGCCCGCCGCCGCCGCTTTCATCAACCACTGCAAGGATGAGATGCAGCGGCCTGCCGATGTGGTCGACGACGGCAAACCCGCTCGCCGGCAAAATCAGCGCATCTACGCCGCCTACCAGCGTGAATGCGACCGCGTCGGCCTGGTGGATTTCGGTGAATTGCTGCTGCGCGCCTACGAACTGTGGCGCGACCGCCCCGAACTGCTCGCCCACTACCGCGAACGCTTCCAGCATGTCCTGGTGGACGAATTCCAGGACACCAACACGGTTCAGTACCAATGGATTCGCTTGTTGAGCGGCGGCCAGGGCGATGTCTTCATTGTCGGAGACGACGATCAATGCGTCTATGGCTGGCGCGGCTCGAAAGTCGAAAACATCCAGCGCTTCTCCACCGATTTTCCCGGCGCGCAAACCCTTCGCCTCGAACAGAACTACCGCTCCACCGGCGTCATCCTCCAGGCGGCCAACGCCCTGATTGCCCACAACGCCCGCCGCTTGGGCAAAAACCTGTGGACTGACGCTGGCGACGGCGACCCCGTGCGCATCTACGCCGCTTTTAACGAGGTAGACGAAGCGCGCTTTGTGGCGGAACGCATCCGCCAATGGACGGAAAACGGCGGTCAGCGCCAGGAAACCGCCATTCTCTACCGCTCTAACGCCCAGTCCCGCCTGTTCGAGGAAACCCTGCTCGGCATGGGCCTGCCCTACCGCATTTACGGCGGTCTGCGCTTCTTTGAACGCGCTGAAATCAAGGATGCGCTGGCTTATCTGCGTCTGGTCGCCAACCGCGACGACGATCCCTCCTTCGAGCGCGCCGTGAACACCCCGCCGCGCGGCATCGGCGCGCGCACCCTGGATTTGCTGCGTGACGCCGCCCGTGCCGACAGCAGTTCTCTGTGGCAAGCCGCGATGCGACTTATTAATAACCACGGCCTCGGCGGACGCGCCGCTCACGCCGTGCGCCGGTTTTTGGACCTAATCGAGATGCTGGACGCCAGCACCCGCGAGCGGCCACTGCCGGAACGGGTTAGCGCCGTCATTACGCACAGCGGTTTACGCGCCATGTACGAGGAAGATCAGGCCGACAAGGGCGAAATGCGCGTAGAAAATCTGGACGAACTGATCAATGTCACCGTTCGCTTCATCGCTCATATCGACCCGGTAATCATCGGCGCGGAACCGACTCCAATGGACTGGCTGAACGCCTTCCTGGCCCACGCCGCCCTGGAATCCGGCGAACGCCAGGCCGGGGCCGGCGAAGATTGCGTGCAGTTGATGACCTTGCACATGGCCAAGGGCCTGGAGTTCGCCCTGGTGTTCCTGGTCGGCTGGGAAGAAGGACTGTTTCCTCACAGCCGCTCGGCTGCCGATGAACGGCAGTTGGAGGAGGAGCGCCGCCTGGCTTATGTCGGCCTCACCCGCGCCCGGCAACACGTCTATCTCTGCCACGCTGAACAACGCCGCTGGTATGGCCGCGAAAGTCCGCAAAGTCCTTCGCGCTTCGTGCGGGAAGTGCCGGAAACGCTGACCCAGGATGTGCGCGCCCGCGCCAAATCTCGTACGCAAACATTGACTGCCGCCCCGCCGACAGCGGCTGCCCCCGGCGGGCTGCAACCGCGTCAGAGGGTGCGTCACGCCAAATTTGGCGAAGGGGTGGTGCTGGCGGTCGAAGGCGAAGGCTACCATAGCCGGGCGCGCATCGATTTTCCCGCCGCAGGCGGCCCCAAGTGGCTGGTGGTCGCCTACGCCAAGCTGGAACCCGTGTGAGGCGACCCGGCTTCCTCACTGCGCCTACGAGCCGGACGTTCCCGCAGGGCGGCAACCCACATTCCCAACCCTCTTCCCGACTGCGTCAACCGGAACATCGGTTGACGCTGAAAGAAGCGCTGGACGCGCTCATTGCCGACGGCCTGGTCGACGCAGCGGAAGTGGAGCGGTCCGGTCTGGGCGCCAAGGCCGACCGTACTCAATTGCATCCACTGGTGGTCATTGCCAACAAACAATTGCATCAACGCCAGCCTCCATGCCAGCCGCTCAGCTTGGAACTGCTGACCGAGTGGCTAGCGGGCAAGGCGGAATTGCCGTATCTGCGGATTGATCCCCTCAAACTCGATATTGCAGCAGTTGAACGCCTGTTGCCTTTCGTTTCCTACGAGTACGCGGCGCGCTATCAGATTCTGCCGGTCGCCGCTGACGAGAATCGGGTCGTCTTTGCCACGGCTGAGCCGTGGTTGACCGAATGGCAAATCGTCCTACGCCAGACCCTGCGCCGCGATATCGAGCGGGTGATCACCAATCCGCTGGATATTAACCGCTACCAACTGGAGTTTTACGGAGTATCGCGCTCGGTGCGCGGCGCGATGAAGGGCGCGCTGGAGCCAGTTTCAGGGATTCTCAATTTCGAGCAGTTGCTGGAACTGGGCCGGCGCGGCGAGCTGAGCGCCGACGAGCGTCCCATTGTCCAGATTGTGGACTGGCTGCTGCAATACGCCTTCTCCCAGCGCGCCAGCGACATTCATCTGGAACCGCGCCGTGAACAGGGACACATCCGTTTCCGCATCGATGGCGCATTGCATTCAATCTATCAACTGCCGTCGGCGGTGATGAACGCGGTGACCAGCCGCATTAAAATCCTGGGGCGCATGGATGTCGCCGAGAAGCGGCGTCCTCAGGATGGCCGCATCAAAACGCTCACCCCAGCGGGCCGCGAGATTGAGCTGCGGCTATCGACCATGCCGACCGCCTTTGGCGAGAAATGCGTGTTGCGCATTTTCGACCCCGACACCGCCGCCAAAAATTTTGCTCATCTCGGCTTTGCGCCGGACGAGGAAGCGGTCTGGCGCTCTATGATCGCCCAGCCGCATGGCATCGTGCTGGTCACCGGTCCGACTGGCTCCGGCAAAACCACCACGTTGTACACCACGCTCCGCCATCTGGCGGCGCCGGAAGTCAATGTCTGCACGGTCGAGGATCCGATTGAAATGATCATCCCCGAACTGAACCAGATGCAGGTGCAACCGGCCATTGACCTCAACTTTGCCCAAGGCGTCCGCACCCTGCTGCGGCAGGACCCCGACATTATCATGGTGGGCGAGATTCGCGACCTGGAAACCGCGCAGATGGCGGTGCAGGCGGCCCTGACCGGCCATCGAGTGCTGTCGACCCTGCACACCAACGATGCTGTTTCCGCAATCACCCGCTTGCTCGACTTGGGCATTCCGCCCTATTTGATTCAGAACGTGCTGATCGGCGTGATGGCGCAACGACTGGCGCGCACCCTCTGCCCCCATTGCAAGGAGCCGGACCAGATCGATGATGCGCTGTGGGAAGCGTTGGTTCATCCTTTGCCCTTGCTTAAACCGGAAATCATTAACAAACCGCACGGCTGCCTGGAATGCCGTAACACTGGTTATCTGGGTCGGATCGGTCTGTACGAGTTGCTGAAAGTGACCCCGGAATTGCGTCGACTTTTTCAAATCGGAGTCGATGAAGAGGTCTTGCGACGCTTAGCCTGTGAAAATGGGATGCGGCCCTTGCGGGTGAGCGCCGCTTTGCAGATCGCTGCGGGCCTGACCACGTTTGAGGAGGTGGCGCAAATCCTACCTCCGCTCGAATATCATTGAATGCGATAGGAGTTACTATTTTGATAGACATCAGTATTTTTGACTAATTTGTTGCTTGTAGCATACAATGACCCTGCATTTAATAGTGCCTTGATTCTTCAATCCGAACAATATCGACAAATGGTTTTTCAAGGAGCGCGTGATGTCTTCCAAAACGTTTAAGAGTGCTTTGGCAGCAGCGTTGGCCAGTGGTTTGCTGGCGGGAACCGTCCAGGCTTACGAGGCTGGCGACTGGTTGGTTCGCGGCGGTATCTGGGGGGTATTTCCAAAATCGGACAACCTGAGTTTGGGTCCTGGCGCCGATATTGATGTAGACGATGGCTATAGCCTGGGTTTCAATGTAACTTATATGGTCAACCCAAACATTGGCGTGGAATTGCTAGGTGCCTGGCCCTTCAAGCACGACATCAGTCTGACTGGCGCCGGAAAAATTGGTGAAACCAAGCATCTACCACCTACCCTTAGCGTACAATATCACTTCATGCCTAGCGGTGCGATTCACCCGTATGCGGGCCTCGGTCTGAACTATACCAAGTTCTTTAGTGAAAAAACTAAAGGCGCTTTGAGCGGCAGTAGTCTGAAACTGGATGACTCCTGGGGTATTGCCGGACAGTTGGGCGTTGATATCGACGTAGCGCCCAACTGGTTTGTGAATGCCGACTTGCGCTACATCAATATCGAGTCCGACGCCAAGCTGAACGGCGAAGGAATTGGCACTGTCAAAATCAACCCCTGGGTATTTGGTCTGAATGTAGGCACCCGCTTCTAGGCAGGTATGACGAAAACGCCTCTCCCGTTGGGCAAGGGGCGTTTTTTTAAGCCTTTTCGGGGTAGCCCAATCCTTTCAGTGCAGCGCCCAGCTCCGCCCGAATATCGCTGTCGGCTTCCACGGTGACCCGACCGGTTGGCACATCAACTTGCACTTCCCGTATTTGTGAATTTTTGCCGAGTCCATCGCGAATGGCGCTGGCGCAACCCTGGCATTTGACATTCTGAACCTCAAGTTCAATTTTCATCTCATCAGTCTCCACGAAGTCAAGAAAATATTCTTAGCAAACGCGTTCACGAATTGCCCTGGAAGCCTGCATAAATCTTCTATTCTATTCCTGAAGATTGCAACACGGTTTCCAGGTTTCCGACTCATCGACCGGGGATATCCATGATGGGCGAATTACCCGATTTCATCCGCTGCGGCCGTGCGTTGTGCGGTGATTTAATCCAGGCCGAACGGCGCGAATGGTGGCTGGCCAACGGGCTGGGGGGCTACGCAGCCGGTACGATCGCCGGCACCCTGACCCGGCGCTATCATGGTCTGCTGATTGCGCCACTACCGCCGCCGCATGACCGCTGGCTGGTTTTCGCCAAGGCCGACGCTACCCTCACCGACGGTGAACGGGACATCCCGCTGTCCAGCAACCGCTGGGGCGGCCTAGTGATCAATCCGCAAGGTTATGTTCACCTGGAATCTTTCCATCTGGAAGGGCGGATGCCGGTTTGGCGCTTTGCCTTGGGCGACCTCATTCTGGAACAGCGCATCTGGCTGGAGCCTGGTGCCAACACCAGTTATGTCGCCTGGCGACTGACCCCAGAGAGCGGTGACCATGCGCCGCAACTGCGGGTTCGGTTGCTGATCAATGGCCGCGACCATCACTGCAAGACGGTTATGAGCGAATTTCAGCCGGTGATTGAAGCGCCGGATTCCGCGCAGCGATGCATTTCCGTTCCGGAATTCGCGCTGCGGTTATGGGCCTGTGGCGGAACCCTGGTCGATGAGGTCAACTGGTTCGAGGATTACGATCTGCCGGTGGAGCACGAGCGTGGTTTGCCGCATCGCGATCATAATTTCTGTATCGGCGAAGCTGTTTTGAACCTGCAACCCGGCGTCTGGACGGGTGTTGTCGCCAGTTTGCATGAATATGCCTCCTGCGATTTAGACGCAGCGTTGCAGCGTTTTTTGCGCCGCGAAGCTGAACTATTGACTCAAGCTGAAACGAGCGTTCCTGAATTCAAAGGGGCGCCGGATTGGATCCGGCAATTGGTCCTGGCGGCGGACAGCTTTCTGGTTGACCGGCCCTTGCCGGGAATGCCGGATGGTCAATCGGTCATTGCTGGCTATCCCTGGTTTGCCGACTGGGGCCGCGATACCATGATCGCGTTGCCTGGCTTAACGCTGGCGACCGGGCGTTCCGACATCGCGCGCCGGATTCTGCTGACCTTCGCCCGCTTTACCGATCAGGGCATGTTGCCTAACCTGTTTTCCGCTGCGGGCGAACCGCTGGCTTACAACACCGCTGACGCCGCCCTGTGGTATATCGAAGCCTGGCGGGCTTATTTGGAGGTCACGGGTGATGTTAAAACTCTGGCTGAAGTTTTTCCGGTGTTGCAGGAAATCATTGCCTGGCATGTGACGGGAACTCGTTTCGGTATTGGGCTGGATGAGATGGATGGCCTGCTCAAATGCGGCGAGCCGGGTCTGCAGCTGACCTGGATGGACGCCAAAATCGATGACTGGGTGATAACGCCGCGCATCGGCAAGCCGGTGGAAATCAATGCGCTCTGGTACAACGCGCTATTGAGCGTCGCCGATTGCGCCCGGACTTTAGGTCAATCGCCGGTCTTTTACAAAGACCTGGCGCACCAGACGCAATTAGGGTTTCGCCGCTTCATCAGGTCCGATGGCGATGGATTGTTTGACGTACTGGATGGTCCCGAAGGCCCTGATACTTTGGTGCGTCCGAATCAGATATTGGCGGTCAGTCTGCATTACAGTCCGCTCGACCGCGCCACTCAGCGGAAAGTTGTGCGGATTTGTGGCCGCGAGTTGCTGACTTCTTATGGTTTACGGTCGCTGTCGCCGCGCCATGTCGATTTTCGGCCCCACTACGTCGGCGACGTGCTGGCCCGCGATAGCAGCTATCACCAAGGACCGGTGTGGGCCTGGCTGCTGGGCCACTACGCGTTGGCCGAGTATCGGACGCATGGCGACGCCACAAAAGCGCAACGCTGGCTGGAGCCGATCCGTGATCATTTGAATGACGCCGGGCTGGGCGCGGTCAGTGAAATCTTCGATGGCGCTCCGCCCCATCATCCGCGCGGCGCGCCGGCGCAAGCCTGGTCCGTGGCCTGTACGCTGGAAGCCTGGTTGCGCCTGGAACGGGCTGCTCAGACGTAATAATTTTGATGGAATCCAATGATTACCCCTATATTATCAATGAACTTAGCGTTAATTAATTTATTTGTTTCTTGATCTATTGAAAGAATGCTGTTAATATAAAGAGATATTTCTTGCAGCGATTCCCGCAAGATTTGATGTTAATTTTGAGTGTATCGAACTTGCTTGCTTTTTATCTCTTTTTAGCCAGTTAACCAGGAGTGTGAGACATGAGAACCTTGTTAAGTTTTGCTCTATTCTGTGGATTAACCTCAATCGTTTACGCCACAGAGTTTGGTGCTGCTGAAGAAGCGCAGGCCCTCGTTAAAAAGGCGGTTGCACATATTAAGAGTTCCGGCCCGGAGAAAGCCTATGCGGACTTTACTGCTAAAAATAAGGATTTTATTGACCGGGATTTATATATCGTTGTTATTAGCCCTAAAGGAACGGTCCTAGCTCATGGCGCTAATGATAAAATCGTTGGAAAAGATATGCTTGATGTAAAGGATCTGGATGGAAAAGCGTTCAATCACGAGATTGTCGAAAAAGCCAAGACTCCGAATAACAGTTACTCGGTGGATTTTAAATTCATGGATCCGGTAACAAAGAAAGTTTTACCTAAGACTTTATTTTGTGAGAGTGTGGATGAAACTGCTGTATGCGCTGGAATTTACAAGCGCTGAAGCATGAATGGTACAGTTAGTTGCCTACTGACCGCACAGTTAGTAGGCAATTTTTATTGAGGCAATGAAAATGAGATTCCAATATAAGATTTTCCTCGCTCCTGGAATATCAATAGCTTTTCTGATTATTTTTGCGATCATTGCGTATTTTAGTTTATACGAAGAGCGGAATATAAGCGATGATCTTCTTTCTACACAAGATTCAGTTGCGCATTTCCAAAATGGATACCAACAGATCACAGACGCCCATGCTTTGACCTACCGGCTATTTACCATAATTGCAAGCCTCAGCGCCGAAAAAGTTAAAGAAAGCACTCAAGAGATCGATAAAAAAATTCAATTCGCCAATGACCTCTTCAAGCAGGCTTCGCAAAAAATAGCGGTGGCGGGGCTTGACAAGATATTTTCAAACGTAACCGCCTACCGTGAAGCCGTCATCAAGAGCATTGATCTGAGTCAGGTCGATCCCGCTTTAGGCACAATGGCCATGCAGACGGCGGATGACGTGTTTCGCGGCCTACATCAATCACTCGAGCTTGTTTTAGAGGAACAGCGCCAACTTGGCGAACAAACGCGGGTCAGCAGCCTGCAAAGATTTAACCAAGTAGTGATTTTAATAGGCGCATTCTTTGTACTTGCTGCGATTATTTCTTTTGTCATAACACTGATTATCGCCCGTGGGGTCATCCGGCAATTAGGCGGCGATCCTGCTTATGCCACTGCTATTACCCGACAGCTCGCGGCTGGAGACTTTACAGGGGGCATTGACACCAAGACCAAGGATAACAGCAGTTTGCTGTTCGATATGAAATCAATGGTAGAGCACTTGCGTGACGTTCTTGGTCAAGTGCAAGAAATTACCGCCAATGTGGATAACGCCAGTGGCGAGATTGCTAGCAGCAATCGTGATCTCAGCGAACGCACTCAGACGCAAGCCTCAGCGTTGGAAGAGATTTCTTCTTCGATGGAAGAACTGACCAGCACTATTAAGCAAAGCGCCGACAATGTTGGACAAGCGAATCAACTCGCTGGCGTAGCCCGCACCCAGGCTGAAGGGGGCGGACAGGTCGTTGAACAAGCCGTAACGGCGATGAGCGCGATCCACCAAAGCAGCCGCAAGATCGCGGACATCATTGGTGTCATTGATGAAATTGCTTTCCAGACCAACCTGCTGGCTTTGAACGCAGCGGTAGAAGCCGCCCGGGCGGGCGAGCAAGGACGAGGCTTTGCCGTCGTGGCCAGTGAAGTCCGCAAGCTGGCCCAGCGCAGCGCGAACGCCGCTAAGGAGATCAAGACGTTGATCACCGACAGTGTTACCAAAGTAGAAGGTGGAAGCAAGCTGGTTGCGCACTCCGGGCAAACCTTGCAAGAGATCGTAATCGCCACCAAGAAAGTGAGTGATATCGTTGCCGAAATTGCCGCTGCTACCCAGGAGCAAGCTAGCGGCGTTGAACATATCAATAAAGCTATCCTGCAACTGGATCAGACCACACAGCAGAACGCCGCTTTGGTCGAGCAGACTACCGCCACCAGCGCCACCATGGGCGATCAGGCCCAAGAGTTGCAAAAACGCATGTGTTTCTTCAAGCTGACGTAACTTTCGAACCAGCCTTTTCAGATTCACCACAACAGGACTTGGTACCGATATAATGACTGGGTGATTGGACCTCTGACCGCCGAGACGGTATGTATCTACGCGCTACGCTACCTGGCTATTTTTCGCTGAGCACCGCCACCAGAATCCGCAATAAATCCTCTAGGTCAGCAGGCACCCGAAATAAATTGAGGTCTTGAGTGATGTGTTTTTCCGCACGGCGCAGCACGCCGAACTGCCAGATATTGCCGGTGGACACCGCGCCGTAGAGCAAGGGAGCGGCGCTTTCCGTCCAGTGATCCAGCGCTACCAATTCCGCCGCTAACTGGCTGAAACCGCTTTCTATATCGGCATTTTTCGCTTCGATCACCAGTAATCTGCCTTGGGCTTCCAAGTAATAGTCCAAGGTTCCCTTGAGCTGTTCATTGATAGTCAGTAACCATTCTACTTTGATATTGACGCCGGTGTAATGCACCACGTCCATCAGCACCGGAGCGATCAAAAATTCGCGTCGTGCGGCTTCGCTGGTCAAGCTAACGTGCG
Source organism: Candidatus Competibacteraceae bacterium (assembly GCA_020444905.1). Lineage (GTDB taxonomy): Bacteria > Pseudomonadota > Gammaproteobacteria > Competibacterales > Competibacteraceae > UBA2383. The sequence goes on along the minus strand of JAGRHQ010000029.1, from coordinate 3,873 downwards.
GCAGATTTTCTTTGATGCGCATCGTGAGATCGGCTAGACGTTCGAGCGGCGCCGCGCTGCGGGGCAAGTCGTATTCAGCCTTGCTAAGGGTGTAGCCGAAATAGCCAAGAATCTCTTCAATGTAGCTGCTGAGCTTGAAGTAGTCGGTGAAGCTGTAAACTGAATGCGCGTTGATAATGCTCGGTTTCATGTCAATATTCCCGTTAACAGTCTCCGGTGGCCCAGAGCATCGGCGCGGATAGGGTGGGTAGGGTGCGGTGGAAAAGTGTACATCGAATCGATCGGGCAGGGCAGGACGTCCGCACGCGGTAGTCCTGCAAATGCTAGGATGACTTTGAATCAGTTAAGGATAGTGCGATATTTTTCATATCAAGTGTCAAAAAATTATTAAAGATTATTGCGGTTCGATAAGAACTTAACAGCCCTGTCCCGGCGGGCGGCGCATTCGGCATGGAGGGCGTCAGTATCGTACTGGGCGCTGAATTCCGGCCAACCAGTCGCGTGCCGTTCAACAAGCCCAGCCAGGGCGGTAATATGGTCGGATGCATCATTGAGAGCGGGTAGATAACGGTAACGCTCACCACCCGCGTCGAGAAACGTCTGACGGTTTTCCATAGCGATTTCTTCCAGAGTCTCCAGACAGTCCGCCGCGAAGCCGGGACACACCACGTCCACGCTCTTGACGCCGGCTTTCCCCCACTCCGTCAGCAACACGCTGGTATAGGGTTGCAGCCATTCGGCGCGGCCAAAGCGGGACTGGAAAGCCACCACCCACTGCTCCGGCGCCAACTCCAGCCGTTCAGCCACCAACCGGGCGGTCTTATGGCACTGGCAGTGATAGGGATCGCCGGCCAATAGATTGCGTTTGGGTAAGCCGTGGAAGGAAAACAGCAGTCGCTCGCCAGGCTGTTCCGCGCGGTCAGCCCGGATCTGCGCGGCCAAGGCGTCGAGATAGCCCGGATCATCATGATATTGCGCAATAAAACGCAACTCCGGCAACCAGCGCCAAGTTCGCAATTCAGCGGCGACTGCGTCGAAGGTCGAGGCCGTGGTCGCGGCAGAATATTGCGGGTAAAGGGGTAGCACCAGTAACCGTTCAGCGCCCGCGGTCCGCAATTCCGCCAGAGCAGAGGCGATAGAGGGTTGGCCGTAGCGCATACCGAGCGCGACTTGCACCGGGCCGGGGCAACGTTCAGCCAGGGTCTTGGCCAGCGCCGCCGCCTGTCGGCGACTGATCGCCAGCAAGGGCGAACCTTCCGAAGTCCAGATCCTGGCGTACTTGCGCGCAGATTGAGCGGGACGGATGCGGAGAATGACGCCATGCAGGATCAGCCACCATAAGAGCCGGGGGATTTCGACGACTCGGGAATCCCAAAGAAATTCGCCCAGATACCGGCGGAGAGCCGATGGCGTAGGGGCATCGGGCGTACCCAGGTTAGCCAGTAATATTCCGGTGCAGGCCAGTCGATCATGGGCGAAGGCAGGAGTAATGGTTGATTTCATCATGGCGCTGTGGCGTCTCGCAGTCTTGAGGGGTGGATGCCTATAATGAAGCAAATCTACTACTGGAGGTTCCCTTGCCATGCTGGGTGTGTTTCTCGATCGGGATTCGCTGGACTGCGGCGATCTCGACTTTGGCAACCTGAACCGGATTTTACCGGAACTGCGCTGTTACTCGGCAACGGCTCTTGATGAAGTCGCCGAACGCATTGTCGAAGCCGAAGTTGTGATCAGCAATCAGCGCATGGTTGAGCAGTTGGCGGAGAATATCCAGGGTTGGCTGGATGGGAAGCTGATGCGAGTCGTGACGTGCTAACGGGAAACGCCAGCTCTGTTGATTTACCCTTGGTCAGCATCATCGTTCGCAGCATGGCGCGTCCCACCCTGCCCGAGGCGTTGGATAGCATCGCTCATCAGACCTATCCCCACATTGAGATGGTCGTGGTGAATGCGCTCGGTTCTAGCCATCCGCCGCCGATTGTAGAATCTGGACGTTTTCCGTTGCGCTTTGTTGATCATGGTCAAGCGCTGGATCGGAGCGCTGCCGCGAATGCCGGGTTGGAAGCCGCAAGAGGCCGTTACCTCGGATTCTTGGATGATGATGATCTGCTCTTCCCGGAACATGTCTCGGCGCTCATCGACGCCTTGCAACGACAAACCTGGGCGCAGGTCGCTTACAGCGGGGTGCGGATGATCGCTTACCGGGACGACGCCACTCCCTGTTTTGAAGCCCTGTTCAACCAGCCTTTCCATTTGCCGAGTCTGCGCGCGCAAAACTATATCCCGATGCATGCGGTGTTGTTTGACCGGGCGTTGTGGGAAACGGGTTGCCGATTGGATGAAAATTTAGCGCTGTACGAGGATTGGGATTTCTGGTTGCAATTGGCGGAGCATGGCAAGTTTTTACATGTGGACCGGGTGACTGCCTGCTATCGCAATTTTGGCCATTCCGGGTTTGGCTTTGACCAAAAGGCGGATACCGCGAAAATTGCGGCGGGCCGGGCAGCGCTGTTTGAGAAATGGCGAAAAATCTGGTCGGGAGCTGATTTAAGCGAGGCTTTTGCAGCCCTGCGCGATGGGATTATTCATCAGCCGCCGCATGGCCCTGTCGCTGTGCTGTCAGGCGAGCTATTAGCGGATTCCATCGCCCAACTCGAACAGATGCTGCTTGGACTGGAAAGCAAGTATCGGCGCGATCAGGATTTATTTAGAGAAAATCAGCGACGGATGGATGAACTGTCGGCTATCGCGCACGATCTGCGCGGCCAGTTACTCGAACAGTCCGGCCAGCTTGAAGCGGTTTACCGATCAACCTCCTGGCGAATCACTGAACCCTTAAGAAGCCTGGTTCACGCCTGGCGACAATGGCGCAAATGAAAAGTAAGCTACCGAATATCTGTTCGGTCCCCTCCTTTAACAAAGGGATTTTGGACGAGTTGCCGATGCGCAATCCCCCCCAACCCCCCTTTTGCAAAGGGGGGAGGTGAATGCTTAAGCTGCCGACGCTCAATCTGATAACATTCCTTGTCTCGCGCTCCTTCCATGTTCTGAAGACTGAAGGTCTCTGGGTTCTGGCTAAAAAGATCCGCCGCCGACTCAGCGCTACGGCTCTCAAGCCGCCACGGCGTCCCCGGTTGTTCAACCTGCGTGAACCGTTTTCTCCCCTTGCTTTTCCCTACCATGAAACCCCAGAGGTTTCCATCATTATCCCGGTCTTTAACCAGTTCCGCTTTACTCACCATTGCTTGGCGGCGCTGGCGGCGGATAGGAGTCGGTATTATTTTGAGGTGATCGTCGTCGATGATAGCTCCACCGACGGGACGCCCAAAGCACTCGCCAGCTACACAGGAGTGCGCCTGATTATTAACGCTGAAAATTTGGGCTTCGTAGGTTCAACGAATCGCGCGGCGTCCGTTGCTCGCGGGAATTACCTGGTTTTCCTGAACAACGATACCCAGGTTCAGCCAGGTTGGCTGGATACTTTAATTGAGACTTTCCAGGCGTTTCAGAACGCCGGTCTGGTAGGCAGCAGGCTGATCTATCCACACGGACGCTTGCAGGAGGCGGGCGGCATTCTCTCCGCCGATGGCTCCGCCTGGAACTATGGGCATCTCGATGATCCCTACAAACCTCAATACAGCTATGTGCGTGAGCCGGATTATGTCTCTGGCGCAGCGCTCGCCATTCGACGCGATCTGTTCGAGGATCTGGGCGGTTTCGACACCCACTTTGCCCCAGCTTACTATGAAGACGCCGATCTGGCTTTCCGGGTCCGCGCGGCAGGCTATCGGGTTTACTACCAGCCCTGGTCCCAGGTTGTGCATTGTGAAGGGGTGAGCGCGGGAACCGATGAGACTGCAACTAGCGGCATGA
>JAGRHQ010000299.1 GCA_020444905.1 Candidatus Competibacteraceae bacterium | reverse complement strand
TTCGTGCCGGAGCTGTCTTTGCCCAAGGTGCTGAAAAACCATGGCTACCGGACGATCGCCAGGATGTCCCTGCCGGTCTTGAATCCCTATACCCTGCTTAGCCGCGATTTCGATGATTATCGGTTGATGGACCACCACAATGATTTCGCTGGCATGGTGCGGGAAATCGTTTTTCCAAACGATCAACCGCGTTGTTATTTTCTCAATCTGGGCGAAACGCATTATCCCTACATGCTGACCGGCGACGATCTGCCGCACGTCTCCGGGGTGCATGGAGTACTCAAGGATTTGGCCAGCGATGCACCCCGCGCATCCTCCGTTCAAGACTTCTTTCCCGCCGAGGAGATGCAGCGCTTGCACGGCCAGCAGGTCAAGTGCGTCGAGTATATCGACGGATTGCTCGGCGAGCTGTACGCCAAATGCCCGGCGAATACCTGGTTCATCGTCACCGCCGATCATGGCGAACTATTCGGCGAAGAGGGCTACTTTGGCCACGGACCGATCATGCACGAGAAATGTTTTGAAGTGCCCTTTGTTGAAGGATTACGCCCGTGACGGCGGCGAAACCATTGCGTGGCGAACCCGTGTTTATTCTGGCGCCGCCCCGATCTTTTACTTCGCTGGTTAGCACGATGCTCGGCCAGCATCCCCAGATGTACGGATTCCCCGAACTGAACCTGTTTATGGCGGAAACGCTGGATGAGTTTTGGCGCGGCGTCGATAACGATGGCGGGCGCAAATCGACCTTTTGGCCGGTGATGCGTCATGGCTTGTTGCGAACGGTGGCGCAGCTTTACGCCGGTGAACAGACCATCGACGGGGTTGCATTGGCCTACCGCTGGATTCGTGTGCGCGCCCGGCACAGCACCGGTGAAGTCTTTCAGGAATTGCTGACGAAAATTGATCCGCTGATTGCAGTTGAGAAGAGTCCGGGCTATCTCCGTCGGCGGCTTTATCTGGATCGATTGCTGGAGGCGGCGCCCGAGGCGCGGTTCATCCATCTGCTGCGTCATCCACGTGGGCAATGCGCGTCGGTGCTCAAGGCGCGGGGCGGTAAGCTGATGCTGATGATGCTCAACGCGATTGACCAGTCAGGCGGCATGGCAGTGATCGAGCCGCAGATTTTATGGCATGACGCCAATGTACTGGTCATGGAATTCCTGAATGAACTGCCTCGGGAGCAGTGGCTACGAGTGCAGGGCGAGCGGGTTTTGGCCGATCCAGATACGGAACTGACCCGAATCTGTCAATGGCTGGGTTTGCCTTGTGGTCCGCGTGAACTCGCGGCGATGAAGACGCCGGAACAGTCGCCCTATGCCCATGTCGGTCCGATCAATGCCCGCTTGGGTAATGACATCAATTTTCTCCTGGAGCCGCGCCTGCGCCCGGCGCAACTTGACAGTCATGATCTTGCCGGGCCGCTGCCATGGCGACCGAATGGCGAGGCGTTGCATCCGGCAGTCGTCGAGTTAGCGCGAGAATTCGGTTACTCCTGAATTTCAAGAACCTTTCCCGAGAGAAATTTATATGAATAACGATGACGGTATAGCCAAGCGGCGCGCTCGTCTGCAAGCGCTGCGGGGGCGATATGAACAGCCCTCTCCCTCCCAGGGCGCGACGCCCGCGACGCCGGTGACGCCGACAATACCCGATCCAATGACGCCGGTTCAGAGTGGACGTCGTGGTCGAGGTGGGCGGGGCGGTCGCCAGGGGCCAGCGAGGCCGGGACCGCGCGGCGAACGACAGGGCGGTGGTTTGTTGCAGCGATTCACGCAATTTCTGTCAGAGACGCCGCCGGGAGATGTGCTCATTCCTGGAACTTCGATTGGGGAGCAACGACTCCAGCAAGCGATACGGTTATTGGAACAACGCAGCCGGACTGCTCAGGGCGGCGCCAATGAGCGCATTCAGCGTCTGCTCAAGTTTTTGAAGCAGGATATTCCCGGCGAACCGATGGCGGGCGGGGTCAATCTTTGGCGTTTGCAGCAAATACTGGAGCGGGTGAGTCGCTTGCCCGAAACCGGGGCCTCTTCTGCCGTATTGCCTGCCTCCCCCCCAGCTAGAGCGCACAAGGAGCGAGTCATTGAAGCAGGCAGAAAAGCAACCTTGTCTCCTCGTGAAGCGGTACATCATGGAGATACCGAGGACGCTGGGGAAATCGCCGCGCTTGAGGCGGATCTCCTGCGACTGCGGGCTGTCGCCCAGGATTTACAAGCGCGTTTAGACCAAGCCCGGCAACAGGTCAAAACGCCCTCTGGGGTTAAACCCGCGCCCGTCGAGTCGCCGGTGGATCGCCTGCCAGAATCCAATGCCTCCCCACGATCCGGCGGCGATGACTGGTTTCTGGAATTTCTGGAGTAGTCGATCTGATGAGTGATGATGGTGAAGTCAAACAGCGGCTTGGCCGGTTGCGGCAACAGCGCCAAGCGCGCGCTGGGCAAAATTCCCCCGCACACCCCTTTGCTAAAGGGGGGAACCCGGAACCGACCGCACAGCGTGGTCGCCCCGGTTTACGTGCCTTGATGATGGCGGCCAGTACCGCGCCCGCATTAGCGGTTGCAGCCCAAGTCAAGGGCGGACGTGTACCGGGTGGATTGGCCGCTTTAGCTCCCTTGCTGAAAAATCCGGATATTCGCCATGCTCTGCTGCAATGGTTGCAGAATCAGGAAAGTGGCGCGGGACGGCCATCCGGCGGCGAAAACGCCTGGGGACTGGAATTTGGCGTCGAAGCCATGCCGCGCGCCGAGGAATTGACAACCTCCAGCACCCTGGAGGAAATCAGCCGCTATTACCAGCAACTGGAAAATCGCGTTGACTGGCTGGAGGCGGCGCTGGAGGAAACCCTGCTGGAAATGGAGCGGGTCAGCCGGTTCAAGCTGGCGGCCAGCGAAACCGGTGAGTCGCCAGAACCACTGACGCCGCCGATTGATCCGGCGATATGAACCGTGTGATGGCGGCGAACGACCCTTTCACGCTCTTCGTTTTAAATCCTGCCGGT
>JAGRHQ010000298.1 GCA_020444905.1 Candidatus Competibacteraceae bacterium | reverse complement strand
AGACATAGTTTGCGCAGGCGTAACCAAGTTTCATCTGGATGATCCGGGCGCAATTCCGGGTCGAGATACGCCCAGGCCTGATGCTGAATTTTATCCGTGCCGTCAAACATTACCGCCATCAGCGCCGGCTGATCTTCGACCAGAAGCTTGCGCGCCACCTGGAACCAGAGTTCTTCACGCGGCAGGTGATAGCCAATCCAGGCAGCTAGATAATCGCTGTCCATGTCTTCGCCAATCTGGTTCTCCCGCTCGAAATCCCAGGCCAGTTCTTTGGGATGGAAGCCGGGAATCGCTTGTAGCCGTTCGTAGAGCGTATCCGGGGTCATGTTGCGGCGCAGGTGCTTCCACGGAGTGAAGCCGGGAATCAGGCTGCCGTGGAGCTTGGGCGGCGGCGCCATCATCGGGAAATTGAGAGAAACCACCGAGCGGTCCTGTCGTTCGGCGAGACTCCAGATCGTTTCGCAGCGAATATCGCGGAAGTCGTAAAGCGTGAAAAACACCTCGTGCTGGCGGTCGTCGACGCGCATGAAGTCATGGATACCATGTGCGCCGGGGTTGCGTCCAGTGACCAGCGTGGTCCAGGCCGGTGGGGTCAGCGGATGCGGCGTCGAGCGCAACGGCGCACGAAACCCATCTGCCATGAACTGCCCGAGAAATGGCATAACCACGCCCTGACCGGGTTGGTCGCGGGTCAGATCATCAAGAATATGAAAAGTGGCGCCATCCAGGCCGAGAAATAGAGTTCGGGTCACAACAGGCTCCAGCAGGATCGTGATTTAGGATCAGGGGATTGGACTGCGGTTCAATGAATACTGGCGACGGGTTATTAAATGTTGCCTGAATCAGTTCGGGTTGAAACGGTACCGCACGCCAACAAGGGTTGCAAGCAAGGATAGCGCCATCTTTGAAACTTGGTTTTAATCGGCTGGAAATCCGCGCTACTTTTTCATGGGTTTGTTCCGTGCAATTAAGCAAAGCTCTGATAGAGTTATGAACAATAGCATTGCGACTTTCTGTCGCCGTGAACGCACTACAATTCACTGACCCATCGAGGAGGAGACCATGCAACGTCGTGATTTTATCAAGAAGGCTGGGCTGGGTTTGGCCACGGCCGCTGGCGCCGCCGCCGTTCCCGCGTTTGCTGCGGATGAACCTTCATCGTCGATGCCGTCCATCAAGTGGCGCATGGCGTCGAGCTTTCCCAAGAGCCTGGACACTATTTACGGTGCAGGCGAAGTATTATCCAAGCGCGTCGCGGAAATTACGGATGGCAAGTTTGAAATCCGCGTGTTCGCCGGCGGTGAAATCGTCCCACCCTTTGGAGTGCTGGATGCGGTGCAGCAAAACACCGTCGAGGTCTGTCACACGGCTTCTTACTATTACCACGGCAAGAACAAGGCGTTCTCGCTGGATTGCTCGGTGCCGTTCGGCCTCACGGCCCGGCAGATGAACGCTTGGCTTTACGATGGCGAGGGTGGTTCGTTACTCCGTGAGTTCTTTGCCAAATACAACGTAGTCAATTTCCCTGGTGGGAATACCGGTACGCAGATGGGTGGTTGGTTCCGCAAAGAAATCAAATCATTGGATGACCTTAAAGGTTTGAAGATCCGCATCCCTGGCTTCGGTGCCGAAGTGTTTTCGGCGTTGGGCGCGGTGCCGCAATCATTACCCGGTGGCGAGATTTACCCTTCGCTGGAGCGGGGCGCGATTGACGCCGCCGAGTGGGTCGGCCCCTATGATGATGAAAAACTGGGTTTCTACAAAGTCGCCAAGTTTTACTATTACCCTGGTTGGTGGGAGCCAGGTCCGGTGCTGTCGTTCTATGTGAACAAGGAGCAGTGGGATAAATTGCCCAAGTCTTATCAGTCCGCGTTTGAGGCTGCTGCTGCCGAAGCGAATGTGGGTATGTTGGCCGCTTATGACGCCAAGAATCCGTTGGCGATTCAACGACTGGTGCAAAGCGGCACACAGTTGCGGCGCTATCCCGACGATGTTCTGAAAGCGGCTTATGAGACCGCGCAGAAAATTTTCGCCGAAGAATCCGCGAAGAATCCCGATTTCAAGAAAATCTTCGATTCCATGCGGTCCTTCCAGAGAGTGTCTGATATTTGGTCAGGTTTGCCGGAAGGCACATTAGCTAACTTCATGCAAACCATGTTGCGTGCGGGTTCGTAAGGCAACGCGTAATCAATATTCTTTAGCGGCAGGTCGGGCGCAGATGAAGCTTTGCCCGACCTGACGTTTACGACTCACCAAGAGTTCTCGAAGCGCCTCGAAATTTTCCCTCACCCGCGCAATTTCCAAGCGGTTTCCGTTGTCTTATATTGTCTTTCCACATGGAAGCCGGACAAATTCAGGAACAATTCCCTTTTTCCGTTCCTGATGCCTGATACCTCTATACTGTTCACCTGATGCATTGCGGAGTAACCATGAGTGCTGTAACTCGATACAGTCTGGCGCTGGCGCTGAGCTTTCTAGCAGGCATTTCATTGACCACGGTTTATGCGGTCCGGGCTGAAAAGAGCGTTACGCCGGAAAGTCAGTTGCCGCTTGACGAGCTGCGCACCTTCACCAGCGTCCTTGATGCAGTTAAACAAGACTATGTTGAATCGATTGAGGACAAGGCTCTGCTGGAAAACGCCATCCGCGGCATGTTGAGCAACCTGGATCCCCACTCGTCCTATCTGGACGCCGAAGCCTTCCAGGATTTGCAAATCGGCACTTCCGGCGAATTTGGTGGACTAGGCATTGAGGTGGGGCAGGAAAACGGCTTTATCAAGGTCATTGCCCCCATCGATGACACCCCTGCCCAGCGGGCCGGCATCCAGGCCGGCGATTTGATCATTCGATTGGATGACGCTTCGGTCAAGGGCATCACTTTGTCCGACGCGATTAACCGGATGCGCGGCAAGCCCAATACCTCCATCGTTCTGACCATTATCCGCGAAGGAGTGAAAAAGCCTCTAAAGATAAAACTGGTTCGTGAAGTTATTCAGGTTCGGAGCGTGAAGAGCCGCTTGCTGGAGCCGGGGTTTGGCT
>JAGRHQ010000297.1 GCA_020444905.1 Candidatus Competibacteraceae bacterium | reverse complement strand
GGCTTTGACATTACAGTACTCCTTATTGAGCTAACTTCTTCATTATATATTAACTAATAAAAAACTGTTTGACTATAAAGTCCTGATCAATCCCATATTCTTTCTTCGCCGTGGCGTCGCTCAGAGTCGCGCCTTTGCGATTCCACTCACCGTACTCGGCCATGTCGCCTCTCGCTGCTTGAATCGTTTGGGGCGCCGGTCAGGATCGACGACCCTTCACCGCCGAACCGTACCGGGGCGCTGTATCCAGCACCGGGTCGGATGATTCTGGAACATCGCCCAGCACCTCCAGCGCGCGGGCGCTCATCGCCGCGTAGACCGGTTCGAGTCCCTCCAGCGGAGCGACCTCACCGCGCCAGAACGGAAAGGGACCCAAACGCCGTAGCAGAGTGGCGGATTGAGCGGGCTTCACCCGCGAACCCGCCTCGGTCTCCGGCAGGGGCGGCATCGTCCAGAACAGCGCCGGATCGGCAGGCAGGGGTTCCGGTTCCGCGGGCGGCTCACCCGCGTCATCACTCACCGCCTCGCCCAGTTGCGTCAACAGCGCCTCCCGCTCTATGCCGCGCAGTCGGAACATCAGAAACGGATCCTGATCGAACGCCTCACCGAGCAGGTAATAGACCGCCGTAATGTGTTTGCAGGGATTTGCCCAATCCGGGCAAGAGCATTCCGTTTTCAAGTCATCATGAGCCTTGGGAAACAGGGCGAGCCCTTCCGCCTGAAAGACGGCTTCGATGTCGGTGGGCATTTCTCCGGCCAGCAGTTTGGCGCCAAAGCGCGCTTCTGCGGCCATCGCCACAGTCAATGTGCGCCACTGGGCGGCGCTCAGCGGTTGGAGTTCGATGCGCACTCGGTAGGGTCGGGGCCGCGAGCCTTGCACCTGGGCCTTGACTTCGCCGGGGGCGATCTGAATGTCCAGCACCTGGCCCTGACGCGCATAGCTGCGCCCGCGCCCCAGCCGGGCGCCGATGTTGAAGCCCTCCAGCACAGCGATCCAGCGTTTAGCCCACCAGCGGTTCGCAAACGCGCCGCGTTGGTTTTGCGCTTTGATGCCGCCATTGACTTTACGAGGCCGGCTGGGTGCATAGTAGTCGTAATAACCCATGCTTATTCCTCCACCGCTTCGGCGCGTAGCCGGAACAGGTCTTTTAACTGGTCGGTCGACAGTTCGGTGATCCAGCCTTCACCACTGCCGACGATCTTTTCCGCCAAGGCTTGCTTGCGCTCGATCAATTCATCGATACGCTCTTCCACGGTGCCCAGGCAGACGAACTTATGCACTTCCACTTGTCGGCTTTGGCCGATACGGAAGGCGCGGTCGGTGGCCTGATTCTCGACCGCCGGATTCCACCAGCGGTCGAAGTGAAAGACATGGTTGGCGCGGGTGAGGTTCAGGCCGGTGCCGCCGGCCTTGATCGACAGGATGAACACCGAGGGTCCCGCCGCTTCGTTCTGGAAACGATCCACCATTCGGTCCCGCTTGCTCTTGGACAACCCCCCGTGCAGGAACAACACTTCCCGCGCCAACTGTTCTTGCAGGTATTTCTGCAAGAGATGGCCCATTTCGGCGAACTGGGTGAAGATCAGGGTCCGTTCATCAACCGCCTGGATTTCCTCCAGCATGTCGGTCAGGCGAGCGAGTTTGCCGGAACGCCCTGGGATCGGCGAATGATCGGCCAGGAACTGGGCGGGATGGTTGCACACCTGCTTGAGCCGCAACAGCGTGCTGAGAATCAATCCCCGGCGACCCATGCTGTCCTCCATTCCTTCCAGTACGGCCTCGGCCTGTTGCACCACGGCGGCGTACAACGTGGCCTGTTCTTGGGTCAGGGTGCAGTACACCTTCATCTCCAGCTTGTCGGGCAAATCCTGGATGATGGCGCGGTCGGTCTTGAGCCGGCGCAGGATGAAGGGACCGGTCAGGCGCTGTAATCGGTTCATGGCGTTTTCGTCGCGCTGCACCTGGATGGGCATGAAGAATTCCCGTTTGAAGCGGGCGGCGTGGCCGAGGAAGCCGGGATTGAGGAATTCCTGAATCGACCACAGATCACCGATGTTGTTTTCCACCGGAGTGCCGGTCAGCGCGATGCGCCGCTCGGCGCGCAAAGCCCGCGCGGCCTTCGCCTGCTTGGTTTCCGCATTCTTGATGTTCTGGGCTTCGTCAAGGATCACCGCTGACCATTCGACGGTTTGCAGCGCGGGTAAATCCCGATGCAGCAGTCCGTAGCTGGACAGCACCATCGCCTGCTGTTGCGCCTGCCGGACAAAGGTTTCGCCTTTATCGCGTCCCGCGCCATGATGGACCCTGACCGGCAGTTGGGGCGTGAAACGGGCGGCTTCCTTGCGCCAGTTTCCGACCACGGAGGTCGGACAAATCAGCAGCGCCGGCCGTGACTCGCCTGCCTCCCGCCGCCGTTGGAGCCACGCCAGGGTTTGCACGGTCTTGCCTAGCCCCATGTCATCGGCCAGACACGCGCCCAAACCCCAGCGGGTGAGAAAGTCCAGCCAGGCGTAGCCGCGCGTTTGATAAGGCCGGAGCGTGGCGGTCAACCCCGGCGGCGGCGGTAAGGGGGTAATCTGGTCGCCTTGCGCCAGACCGTTCAGCAGTTCGCCGAGCGGACCGTCAGCATGAACGGTACTGACGCCCAATCCGGCCACGGTCTCCGCGCCGAGCGCCAGACGCAACAGATCGCGGCCGTTCAGGGCAACGCCGCTCTTTTGTTGCAAGGCCAGGGCCGCCTGGATTTCCGCAGCGGACAGTTGCACCCACTGGCCGCGCACCCGGATTAGCGGGGCCTTGAGTTGCGCCAGGGCCTGCAGTGCCTCGGGCGTCAGGCCGGTCTCGCCGAGCACGATGTCCCAGCGCACATCCAGCACCCGATCGAGGGTCATGCCGGCTTTGGCGGTGAAACGGGTTTTGGCTTGCGCGCGCGCCGTCAGGCGGGCCTGGCGCCGACCGGCCCAGCGGGCCGGCAGAAACACCCCGAAGCCGTTCTGCTCTAGCGCCGGCGCTTCTTCGCCGAGAAAACGAAAGGCCGCGGCGGTATCCAGCGCGCACCCGACCGGCGCGGACTGATTAAGAAG
>JAGRHQ010000296.1 GCA_020444905.1 Candidatus Competibacteraceae bacterium | reverse complement strand
CAGACGCTCGTCGATTTCATGGCGGATTTTCAGAAGCGACGGGGTTGATTACCCTCACTTCCACCCTCGTCTACCAAGGGCGAGGGTGTCTCTTTTTACCCAACTTTTTACCCAACCCGATTTCAAGACGATGTACAAGATTCTGACTTTAAACAATATCAGTGTTTCCGGCCTGGAACGCCTCCCTCGTGACCGCTATGAGATCGCCTCGGAAATCCAAAACCCCGACGCCGTATTACTGCGTTCCTTCAAGATGCATGACTGGCCGGTTCCCGCCAGTCTCAAGGCGATTGGACGGGCCGGCGCTGGCGTCAATAACATCCCGGTTCCCCAGATGACCGCCAAAGGCATCTGCGTATTCAACGCTCCCGGCGCTAACGCCAATGCTGTGAAGGAACTGGTCATCGCTGGCATGTTGCTGTCGGCGCGCAACATCTGCGTCGCCTGGGACTACGCGCGCAACCTGCAAGGCGATGACGCGGCATTATCCAAACAGGTCGAATCCGGCAAAAAGCAATTTGTCGGAATTGAACTGCCCAACCGCACGTTAGGCGTGATCGGGCTGGGTGCGATTGGCGTCAAGGTCGCCAACGCCGCCCGGGCGCTGGGGATGCGGGTGATCGGTTATGACCCGCATATCACCGTCAGCAACGCCTGGCAACTCTCCTCGCAAGTCGAGCAGGTGCTGAGCGTAAACGAGATGGCGGCGCAGGCCGATTTCATTACTCTGCACGTGCCATTAAACGATGCGACCCGTCACTTGATCAACCGCCAGTTTCTGCAAAACAGCCGGCCCGGACTCACCCTGTTGAACTTCTCTCGCGAGGGCGTAGTGGATGAGGAGGCGCTGTTTGAAGCGCTACAGGCCAGTAAGCTCAAGTCCTACGTTTGCGATTTTCCCACCAGCCGGTTAAAGGATCATCCCCGGGTGATCATGCTGCCGCATTTAGGCGCTTCCACCGCTGAAGCTGAGGATAATTGCGCAATCATGGTCGCAGACCAGGTGCGCGATTATCTGGAAAACGGGGTCGTGCATAATTCCGTGAATTTCCCGGAAGTGGCGATGCCGCGCAACGGCGGTCCCCGGCTGGCGATTGTCAACGCCAACGTCCCGCACATGATCGAGCGAATCTCCAAGGCGATTTCCATGGCGGGCATCAACATTCTGGATATGCTCAATAAATCACGCGGCGAAATTGCCTGCACCCTGGTTGATACCGATGGGCCCGTTCCGGAAACCGTGGCGGCGGAAATTGCTGAAGTACAGGGTGTGCTGGGAATACGGATTTTGTAAGCAGGGCGGTCTTCAGGAATCGGGGTTTTCCGCGGCAATACCGAGATAGGCCAGCCAATAGCGGGATATTTCGCTCATGCATTCGATCCGTGCGGTAAACGCCGCCAGATTGATCTTGAGGTGCTCAACCTCGAGCAGCGATTCGGTCAGCCCGCTATCAAGTTCGCCCAGGTATCGGCTGCGGTTAGCAGCGACGATGGCAATGCGCGTCGTCAATAACCGCACCCGCAGGTACAACAGATCACCCGGCGCATTGGTATGCCGCTTATAATGCAGGTCGTAGGATTGTACGGGCACATCCTTTCTGCCCAGTAGATAAGCTTCCAACCCCTCGACCCGAGCCAGCATCATGCCCAAATGGTTCTGGGTCGAGGTGCGATGCGCCAATGACTCCAGTAAAGTCATCTTCTCCGCCAGTACGCGCCGCCGGTCGTGAATCCGCGCCCGAATCCGGTCCATCTCGCAATCGACCTCGGTCAGCTGCTGGGTCAGGGTTTGCATCTCGTCCCCGATCTCGTCGAGAAATTTACGAAGATGGTCCGAGAGTATGCGCTCCAGGGTCAGGGTAATAAACCGCTCCCACGCAGTATCAGCGCGAGCGCGTATCCCTCCAAGATGCTGGCGCACGCCACTGAATCGGTCAACGATTTCCCGGATAATGCGTTCGTGTTCGGTTTGATCCTGGGCAGTCCAGATCTGCGCAAGTTGGGCTTCCTCCTTCAAAACATAGGACATACCGGCCGCGGCGCTGTCTTCGGTTTCAGCGATGGGGGTATCCATGCAGCAACTCTCTATTGGTTACTCAATGAAATCGCCTGACCGGTCATCAACGCCGCTGACCGGAGGAAAAACATTTAATCCTGATAGATCCAGCCATCGGGATAGTCGTGATTCAATTCATGGACATCGTACACACAAAGATCCTGTTCGGGCAGGTTGGGAAAGAGTTGTCGGGCTTGAGTCTCTGCCTGTTGCTCGCTGTCAGCCTGGATCATTGCGACATTGAGCAATTTATCGGAACTGGGGTCTTCCACGATGATAAGGTAGGGTTTCATGGTGAATGCTCCTGATGTTTGGCGGATCATGTTCGACCATTCAAATATACATCACGCAGACCTGAATGACAGAATCGATCGCTCAAGATCGCTTTATCCCGCCGGTTCGCGCATTCGTCCATCATCCAGTTCCAACACCCGGTCGCAATATGCCGCCAGTTCCTGATCATGGGTGACCAGCACCAGGGTCGCGCCCTGTTCGCGATTGAGGGCGAACAGCAATTCAATGATGCGATGGCCGGTCTTTTGATCGAGATTACCGGTCGGTTCATCAGCAAACAACACATCGGGATGACCAGCGAAAGCGCGGGCGATGGCCACCCGTTGCTGCTCGCCTCCCGACAGTTGCGAGGGATAATGCCGGGCGCGGGCCTGCAAGCCAACCCGTTCCAGCAACTCCAGCGCCTGTGGGCGGGCATCGGCTTGCCCGGCCAACTCCAGCGGCAGCATGACATTTTCCAGAGCGGTCAGCCCGGTCAGCAATTGAAAGGACTGGAAGACGAAGCCCACTCGCCGCGCTCGCAACAAAGCGCGCCCATCTTCATCCAGACTGTTTAAATTCACCCCCGCCAACCACACTTGGCCCTGCGTCGGGGCATCCAGGCCGGCAAGCAACCCAAGTAGCGTGGACTTGCCCGAACCGGAAGCGCCGATCACTGCAACGCTTTCGCCTTTAGCAATGCTAAAGTGAATGGCGTCGAGGATGATCAATGGACCTTCCGGGCTGACCACCTGTTTGCCCAGCGCTTCAACCCT
>JAGRHQ010000295.1 GCA_020444905.1 Candidatus Competibacteraceae bacterium | reverse complement strand
ACCGCTGAGGGGAATTCATGCTGCTCTTGAGGAGCGGCCGTCAAGGCTTTTCAGGGAGAGAACTTATGACTGATGAGATAGGTTAGAGAAGAGGTTGAATTGCCTAATCGCTCCTGAAATTTTGCTGAATCGATCCAACGGATCGACCTCGCCGCAACGCGCGGCGAACGGCGCGAACCAGATCGGTTTCGCTGATCGGTTTCGTCAATACTCGATCAGCGCCCGCCGCCAGAATGCGTTCATGAGTGGGTTTGTCAGCGCTGGCCGTAAAGCCCAGGATCGGCAACCGGTCACCGGTGGGCGCTTGCCGGATTTCTTGAATTGCGGCGATGCCATCCTTACCCGGCATTTGGATGTCCATCAGAATCAGATCGATACCGGGTTCCGCGGCCAAAGCCACTGCGGTATCGCCATCCTCGGCTTCCCGCACCTGCGCGCCATTCTCCCGCAACTGGTTCACCATAATCATGCGGTTGATGTCGTAGTCTTCGACGACCAAGAGTGTCTTACCCAACAAAGGCAACGGCGAAGGGGGTGGAGAAGGCAATACCAATCCCGGCGCTGCCCCCCCCATTGGTTCAACCTTCCGGAACGCCTGCGCCAATACCGTGTGCCATTGGCTGCGGGTTGCGCCAGACCAAAGCGCCCACATTAGGGCGGCGTCTTGCGTCAGGCCCACCCCGTCGACATCGCCGTGGCGTTCCAGGGTGATCACAATGGGCGCCCACTCGCGGAGCCGCGCCATCGCGGCCCGCCGCTCTCCATCGGGCCAAATGGCCAGATCCTGGACCACCAGCACATCATAGGAATCAGTCTCAATAGACCGGCCCACCAGTCCGGCTAGCGAAAGAACCCACTCGGTGACGGTGACCCCCAGGCTGGCCAGCCGGGCGCTCACGGAAGCACGGAATGAGGGTCGTTCATCCACGACCAGCGCGCGGCGGCCTGGCGGAATGCCTTCCGCAGGCAATGACCGCCCGCTGGTGGTTTCATCCGGTAACCGAAAGGGCAAGGTCACGGTGAACGTGGACCCAGATTCCGGGGTGCTAATCACGTTAATGTGTCCATCCAGGAGATCGCAATAGCCTTTGACGATAGACAACCCTAATCCGGTACCGGGATAACGGCGATTGAGCGCATCGTCCACCTGCTCAAAAGGTGCGAAGATCGCTTCCCTCCGATGGGCGGGAATCCCACAACCCGTATCCATGACTTGCAGCCGCAGGATCAGTTGGGAAGACGCCCCGGCGTGATCGTCTGGTGGCGCCAAATCCACGCGCACCACGATGCCGCCCGTTTCGGTGTATTTGACGGCATTCGCCAGCAGATTGGCGAGAATGACCCGCAACGCCTTGCCATCGCTTTCCAGAACCGTGGGCACCTCCGGCGTCACGATGACATCCAGGTAAAGTCCCCGCTGAACCAGCAACGGTTCCAGGGACACAATGATGGTCTCCAACTCCGCCCACACCTCCAAGGGCGCGAACACGGGCGAGTATTTACCCTTCTCCAGTTGGGTAAAGTCCAGAATGTCGCTGATATGCCGATACAAGGTGGTGGTGGCGGTCAATATCGTCTGCAACGTGCGCGCCTCGGTTCCGTCACACGCGATTTTCAGCCGTTGCTCAATCAATCCTTGAATGGAGTAGAGCGGGGTGCGCATTTCGTGCGAAACCTTGGCCAGGAACAAGCTCTTGGCCTGATTCGCTTGTTCCGCGGCCTGCGTCTGGACCTGGAGCGCTTCCAGAGTGTGTTGGTACTCCCCGCGCACTTGGGCCAGTTCCCGGTCCAGGCGCGCCTTGCCCCGTTCCAGGGTGTCCGCCAGGAGGTTAACGCCCTCCTGGAGCGTTCCCAATTCATTGTGATCGGTGTGCGGCAAGCGCGTCGCGAACTCGCCGTTTTTAATGCGCTGGATGGCGAGCGCGATCCGGCAAATCGCACCCAACAAGCGTTGGCCGGTCCAATGCGCCAGTCCGGCGGCGCCGGCGAAGGCCAGCAGGACCAGACTCAAATCGAAGACCAGGCGTTGCTGCCAGCGGGCCTGCACCTCCGCGAAGGACAACACCACGACGACTTCGCCCAACACCCGTGGCGCGCGCCGCCGTGGAGAGCACCAGTGGCCGCAACAGCACCGGTGCGGTGAACCGCAACGGCTCTTCGGGAGAGGACTCCATCTCGGCCTCCTGTAGATTCTTGGGGGTGGACGGCGCCGGGTGGGCGGCTGGCAGGCGATAGAGGACGCGGCGATCCGCATCGGTGACGGTGACGGCCCGCACTGGGGTGCCCAGGATCGCCGTGGCAGGCTGGATCGTCGCTTCGATCATCGTGGGGAGTTGCTCCAGCGCGCCGGTGGCCAGCGCATATTCCAGGGTGCCGGCCAACTGAGCCGCTAATAACTGGCCTTGTTGCTCCAACAACCGCCAGTTGTGTTGGAGATTACCTTGATAAACCACCAGCACGAACAAGCCCGTTACGATCAACGCGGGCATCAGGGCAATCATCATGATCTGGCGATGGATACTCAAGGGGCAGGGACGACGCTGGAAACGCAACATCGGCGGATTACCTCGAAAATAACGCCCGCGCACGGGCGACCACGTCTGCGGACAGGCCCAGCGTCTGGGCCACGGTGGTATTGAGCACGACGCGCACCGCCGTGGGATAAGCGGGAAGGGGGACGCGCGCGTGCGCCAGTTCCGTGATAAACCATTGCATTTGTTCCGGGAGACGCGCTTCATCGGCCACCACCGCCGCCAACACCCCGGCTTCGACATACGCAGCGGTCAGGCCACCCAACACGGGCACTCCTTGGCGAATGGTCATTAACAACAGCGGCTTGAGCGACCACTCGTTGATCAAGGTCGAATCCGGCGGCAACAACACCGCATCCAGGTGGGCCAAACGCGGACGCAACGCCCGCACCGCGCCCAAATCGTCGCTCACCACCATTTCCTCTAACGTAATCTGTAAGCGCCGCGCCTCTTCTCGTAGCGAAGCGAGCCAGGGCGCCGCCGGGGTCGGCACCCACACCCCCACGGTTCGGGCATGGGGCTCACCACCTATCAGTTCTGAGTTAGACTCTAAGGCGAGTTTAACTGAAATAGCGAGGAGACGATGGGAACGGTTCG
>JAGRHQ010000294.1 GCA_020444905.1 Candidatus Competibacteraceae bacterium | reverse complement strand
ACCGGCGTGTTCGTAGCGGCGGTGCAACGCGCCCAGGCCGAAGGCGACATCCCGGCCGGGCATGACGCGCCGGTGCTGGCGCGCTACCTGGTCAGCAGCATTGGCGGGTTACGGACGATGGTCAAAGCCGGCGCGCCCCCGGAGACCGTTCATGACATCGCCCGCGTCGTGATGACCGCGTTGCGGTAAATTTTTTTATCTTTTTTAGGACCATTCGGTCCTATTTTATGGCGCCATCAACCCTGGAGGAATCCTCATGCTTTCTGAATATCAATTGACGCTCAACCCAATCACGCTCGACAACGCCAACCCCGAGGCCCAGGCTGTCCTGGAAAAAGCCCAGGCGCAGGTCGGTTTCATCCCGAATATGTACGCCCGAATGGTTCATTCGCCCGGTTTGCTCACCACCTATCTGGACGGCTATGAGCGGTTTCGCCAGCAATCCGGTTTTACCCCGGCGGAACAGGAAGTGGTGTTTCTGACCATCAGTCGGGAAAACGGTTGCGAGTATTGCATGGGCGCGCACAGCGTCATCGCGGATAATATGTCCAAAGTCCCGACGGCGGTCACCGACGCCCTGCGCGAGGGCGCGCCGCTGCCGGATGCGAAATTAGCGGCGCTGAGCGTGTTCACGCAAGTCATGGTGCGCCAGCGCGGGCTGCCGAGTCGCGCGCAGGTCGCTGACTTCCTGTCCGCCGGCTACACTGAACGCCAGATGCTGGAAATCGTGCTGGCGATCGCGGTGAAGACCCTGAGTAATTACGCCAATCATCTGTTCCACACGCCGCTGGACTCGGTCTTCGCCGCACGCGCCTGGAAGGACTGACGTCAAAACGCTCTGGCTTCGGGTCGGCGAACCCCGGCCAGAGATCGCTCATCGTGGGCATCCCCCATGAATGAATCAACAGATAGTTGGTCGGGTAGCGGGGTGGTGGCAACATCACCGCGCTACCCGACCAAGCAAGCCGCTTGATTCGTCAATCAGCTAGCAGGGCTACGCGACGATCGACGTATCCGGTTCTCAGTTCGTGATCGAGCGCTATAATTGCGGGCAAAACCCTGGTGGCGCAAGGGCGCATCGAGAAAACACACGATGATGTTCGCGTCTTGAGAAACCGCTTTTTACAGGATCAGTTCCCCATCGAACAAACCTGTCTGATCAGCAACGATTTGGACAATGACGCCCGAATAACGTGTGACTCCTACTCACCCCACCGACCGACCGCTGATCCCGGTCTTGAAGCGTACTTTCCGGTCAAACCCTGATCCTTGGGATGAAAGTGACGGACTCCGGTTAAACACCGATCCGGCCATTCTGGTTGCGTGATCCGGCCACACTGAACCGGGCGAAACCGCCTTCAGATCCAGCAATCCAACATTAAAATTTTTTAAAACAATGTATTAGATACATCAGAGCCGATGGCATAAGACCTGCTCTTTAACCACACAATAAGGGCGATGATCCGTAGCGATCAAATACGCCTTGCTTTTTGTGATCGAGACGAGCGTCAGGAGCCATCACGGTGAATCGAGTCAATGCCTTGTATTCGTCTAATCCGACGGATTACCGGAAATACGCGCTCCAGGAAGCGGCCCGGAAGAAAGCGCAAACGGAAACGGCGGCGGTCGCCCTGCGTGATCGCGTGACCCTTTCCCCCGAGGCCATCCGGCAAGCGGCGCAGCTCTCTACGCCGTTAGCAGCCTCGATTATGCCTTCATATTCAGCGCATTCCGGGATTTATGATCGGCGCGCGTTGGGCCTCCGGCGTTAGGAGGAAAGGCCGTTGCGCAAAAGCACGGCAAGGTTGCGGCACAGATTGCTTCGATTCCCCGTCCCGATCGCCCTCCGTAGAATGGAGCAACCCTCCAGATGGCCAGCGCTCATGGCACGGTGGCCGCCTCTGTAGAAGGCTCGTAAAAGCGCAAACGATTGCTAAACGGATCAATGACCTCCATCTGGTAAACGCCCCACGGCATCGGTTCCACGGCCGGATGCAGGTACCGGTAACCGGTCGCCATGATTTCCCGGTGAAACGCGGTCAAACCGGTCACGCGCAGCCCCACGGTGGCGCCAGGACACCCATCGCCGTGATGCTCGCTCAGATGCAGCCGGCAACCGGCCCGCGAGAGCTGTAGATAAGCCGGACCGGTCTCCTCAAGGCGCTGGATCCAATCGAGGCGGAAACCGAGAAAATTGACGTAAAAGGCGCGTGCTTTCTCCAGATCGAAGATGCGCAACACCGGAATCGTCTCGTGGATCTGCAAGGCGCGACCCTCCGCTTCAGGAACGGCATCCGATGGGCCACCGGGATTGTCGGCTAACGCCCATTGCGCCGCCGCCTGGGCATGAAGGCGGGTGGTGTCAAACAATGGAACCGGCGCATCGGCGGGGTTGATCAGGAGTCCGATCTCGGTACAGCCCAGGATGATGCCTTCGGCCCCGGCCTCAACCAACCGTTGCATGATCTGCCGATAGTGCTGTTGCGATTCGGCCCGAATTTCACCTTGACACAACTCGTCGTAAATTACGCGATGCGTGGTCTCTCGATCCGCAGGGTCGGGAATGATCACCGTCAGACCGTGCCGTTCCCTCAACCGGCCCCGATAGAACTCCTGTTCCATCGTGAACCGGGTGCCGAGCAACCCCACGGTGTGGAATCCGGCCTGTTTCGCCGCCGCCGCCGTGGCATCGGCGATGTGCAGCAAGGGAATCGTCACGGCGGATTCAATCACCGGCGCGACCTTGTGCATGGTGTTCGTACACAGTGCCAATCCCTCGGCTCCAGCGGCTTCCAGGGAACGGGCGGCTTGCGCCAGCACCTGACCGGCTTCATCCCAGGCGTCAGCCTGTTGCAGTCGTTCGATGTCGGCAAAATCCACGCTGTACAGGATCAACCGGGCAGAATGCAGCCCGCCCAGGCGCTCTCGAACGGTTTCGTTGATGACCCGGTAATACGGGACGGTGGATTCCCAACTCATGCCGCCGATCAGGCCCAATGTTTTCATGGCATCACTCCGACCCGATTATGGGGCTTCGGTCAGCGCCGCTGGTGATCGATTGGCCAGCGCCCGTTCCCAGTACACCACGCCCGGCAACGGGTTGGCGTAATAGGACGCGCAAC
>JAGRHQ010000293.1 GCA_020444905.1 Candidatus Competibacteraceae bacterium | reverse complement strand
AATTCATAAGGAAAGATCATTATTAGAAGATGATCTTTTACAGGTTGCTTAGGTAATAGAGTTTCAATACAGCTTCTGAGGAGTTAACGCGCGCTGGCTGCGCCGTCATCTTCCTTAACCACGCTTTCGGCGAGAGTCCAGAAGAACAAATGCTGCTTCAAATGCAAGGGGTCTTTGCGGAATACGAACAGGTGCTGATGGCGAAACGGACGCGCCGGGGCCGATGGTTTGCAGCCCGCCAAGGCCGGGTCAACTGGGGCGGCAATCCACCCTATGGCGATCGATACTGACGCAAAACGGATCCGACCCCGTCCCAGTTAGTCGTCAATCCAGGCGAAGCCGCGATCGTGCAGCAGATGGACTTCAAACCCCTTATTTTTGCCAAGCCAAGAATTACTTGGCCATGCTTCATCTGGCCTGTGCATTCATTACTCACGGTTCGCTTAAACAAACCATAGCTTTGGAGAATTGAAAATCTTGGGTACGCTTGGGTAGCGGGTTGATGTTCAACCCATGCCCTTCCGGGGCGGAAGGACGGATCCAGGAGGAGGCGATCTTTTTATTTTTCATGCACTCCGGAACCCGCTGTGCCGTCCCCGGTGGAGGAGCGATCACGGGTAACCACCGATGCTTGACGAGATCCTGCGCCTGATTAAAGTAGAACACGTTGACGACCTGCCCGTCTTGTGGGCGCAGGTCGAGAAGATGCGGATTCCGGCCCTGTGCGATGCGTTCCTGCCCACGTATGGCCACTGGAAAGATGAGCTGAGTGCGGGCGACGTCATCGGCGTGTGGTTGACCTTTATCACTTCGGAGGGGGATCATGGTCTGTCGCATGTCCAGCCTTGGGTGGAAGCACACCTGGAGACGTTGACGGCGTGCGTGAGGAAACCGATGCGTCCGCTGGACTTCAGCGATGATCGGTGGGCCGATCTGCTGGATCGCTTGGCCGAGACCGAGACCTGGGCCGCGTTGGAAACGGTGCTGAATGGCGAAGTGCTGCGCGTTTACGAATTGGAGAGCGACACGATTCGCCTCGACCGCACCTCGGCCCCGACCTACGCCGGGGTGAATGGCGACGGGCTGTTTCAATTTGGCCACAGCAAAGACCATCAGGCCGACTTGCCCCAAGTCAAGATCAGTCTGTCGACCCTGGATCCGTTGGGTTTGCCATTGACGACGGCCGTCGTGCGTGGGAATAGCGCCGATGACCCCTGGTATGTCCCGGAAATCCAGCGCGTCCAGCAAACGATCGGGGTCGGTGGGAAGACGTACATCGGCGATTGCAAAAGGGGGGGCCCTGGCGACGCGGGCCTGGATCGCACAGGGCGGTGATTATTATTTGTGTCCCTTGGCCGGTCAACAGATGCCGACGGAGACTCTGGAGGCCCTGTTGGCGCCGGTGTTCCGGGGCGAGCAGGCCCTCGAACCGGTGTTCGACCCGGAGGCGGACCCGACCGCACCGCCGGAACGGCGGGCCGAAGGCTACGCGGTCTTGGTCGAGATTGCGGAGACCGTGGACGGCTACCGCGTGACCTGGCAAGAGCGGCGCTGGGGGGTGCGTTCGATCGCCCAAGCGACGCAACAAAGCCAACGGCTCGACGACCGCCTCCAGGAGGCGCTGGCGGCGATCGAGCGACTCAATGAACGTAAGCAAGGTAAAAAAATCCTCGATGCCGAGGGCGTGAACACCGCCGCTCAGGCGATCCTGCAGCAGCAACGGGTCGTGGGGCTGGTGAACCTGCACCTCGAAACGACGACCGAATCGGTTCATCGGCGCGCCTATCGCGGGCGACCCGCCGATACGCTGATCAAACAACACAGCACGATCACGGCCCCGAACCGCCCCGGGAATCTCGGAGGCTGTTTGGTGTGAGTCACGCTGTTATGGCGAACTCGTTAAGTTGTCGATAATAAACTTCTTCAGCCTCGGCCGGCGGGATATTGCCGATCGGGGCTAAGAGCCGCCGATAGTTGAACCAGTCGGCCCAGGTGAGTGTAGCAAGTTCTACGGCCTCACGACTTTTCCAGGATTGCCGGTGGATCACCTCGGCCTTATACAAGCCGTTAATGGTCTCGGCCAACGCGTTGTCATAGGAGTCGCCCACGCTGCCCACTGAAGGTTCGATCCCTGCCTCGGCAAGCCGTTCGGTATACCGGATCGACACGTACTGGACGCCGCGATCGCTATGATGAATCAGACTATCGTGGCCGACCGGTTGTCGAGCATACAGAGCTTGCTCCAAGGCATCCAACACGAAGTCGGTTCGGGCCGAACTCGACACCTTCCAGCCGACAATGCGCCGGGCAAAAACGTCAATCACGAAGGCGACATAGACGAAGCCTTGCCAAGTAGAGACATACGTGAAATCGGATACCCACAGTGCATTGGGGCGATCGGCTCGGAATTGCCGATGCACGCGATCCAGTGGGCACGGCGTGGCCGGGTCGCTCACCGTGGTTTTGACCGGCTTACCGCGCACGACGCCTTGTAAACCATTCAGTCGCATCAGTCGCTCCACCGTGCAGCGGGCCACGTTGACGCCTTCGCGCCGTAATTGGCGCCAGACCTTGCGGGCGCCGTAGACTTGGAAATGGTCGTTCCAGACCTGCTGGATTTGCTCGCGCAGACGCTCGTCAAGTCGGGTTCGGGCCGGCCTTCGGCTCGGATCAGTCTGTCGGGCCGCATGCAGGTAGTATGTCGACGGGGCGATCGGCAACACCTTGCAGATCGGCTCGACCCCATAGACAGCGCGATGCTCGTCGATGAATGCGTTCATCGCTTGAACGGGCGGTCGAACTCCGCCTGAGCAAAATAAGCCGATGCCTGGCGCAGAATTTCGTTGGCCTGGCGCAGTTCCCGCACCTCCTGCTCCAACGCCTTGATCCGCTCCCGTTCGGCGCTCGTGGCCCCTCCACGCTCCCCGCGGTCCTTCTCGGCTTGCCGTACCCAGCGCCGCAGGGTCTCCGCCGTACAGCCGATCTTAGTCGCGATTGAGCCCATGGCCGCCCATTGCGATTCATGCTCGCCTTGGTGCTCCCGCACCATGCGAACCGCCCGCTCCCTTATTTCCGGTGAAAAGTTTGCTGATGTCTTCATAGCTCCATACTCTCAAATGTTGGAGCCTCCGGGAAAGTCGGGGCGGTTCA
>JAGRHQ010000292.1 GCA_020444905.1 Candidatus Competibacteraceae bacterium | reverse complement strand
TGGACAGCACCGAATTATCAGTGCGGATGTCGTCGGGGCGGATGACTCCGGAAATTTGCACGACCTCTTCACCCTGATTCAGCGTTAGCATTTTCTCGCCGCGAATAGCCAGGTTACCGTTGGGATAAACCCCCGTCACGACCGCCGAAATATTGCCAGTCAGGCTGTTGCTTTGATCGCTGGCGCCTTCGCCGCCCATGGCGCGTTCGCCGGCAATGGTGGTGGCAAAATTGTTGTTGGCGGCGGCGAGGTCGGGATTGCCGAAGGACGCGCCGAAGAAAATCGGATTTTCGAGTTGGACATCCGTTGATTTGCTGACGCCAGTGGTCGCCGATTTGGTGGCGGCGGTGCTTTCGATCAGCCGAATCACTACCGTGTCGCCAACGCGCTTGGCGGTGCGATCCTCGAACAGGCGCATATCCCGGTTGGCCTGATAGATCGCGCCGGTAGCTGGTGGGCCAGGCCGTGCCGGATCGTTGACATCCATGACGTGCGGGGTGACCGGTTTGAAGTCGTATTGCGGGGCTAGACCGCTGCACCCCGACAGCAGGCAGAGGGAAACGAGGGCGGCGGGCTTGTTCATAGCGATCACCTACAATTGATTATTAACGTATTGCAGCATCTGATCGGTGGCGGAGATGACTTTGGCGTTCATTTCATAAGCGCGCTGGGTTTCGATCATGTCCACCATTTCCTCGACGACATTGACATTGGAAGTTTCCAGCGCGCCCTGCATGAGATAGCCGAGGCCGTTGTTACCGGGATTATCAGCCTGGGGTGCGCCGCTGGCGCCGGATTCCAGGAACAGGTTTTCGCCAACCGCTTGCAAACCCGCTGGATTGATAAAATCCACAGTCTGGATCGTGCCCAGGTTAGCCGGTTGGGTTTGGCCCGCAGTCAGAGCGCTGACCACGCCATCCTTGCCGACGGTGACGCTGAGTGTATTGGGCGGGATGGTGATAGCCGGTTGCAGTTCGAAGCCACTGGAGGTGACGATCTGCCCGTCGGCGTTGACTTGGAAGGAGCCGTCACGGGTGTAGGCGACGTTGCCGTCGGGGAGCAGAATTTGAAAAAAGCCCCGGCCATTGATGGCGAGGTCCAGGTTGTTGCCGGTCTGGATCACGTTGCCCTGCGTGAAACTTTTGGCGGTAGACACCACGCGGACGCCGGCACCGAGCATGAGTCCAGAGGGCAGTTCCGTGTTTTCCGTGGTTTGGCCGCCGACCTGGCGGACGTTCTGATACAGCAGGTCTTCAAACTGGGCGCGACTGCGCTTGAAGCCGGTGGTGCTGACGTTCGCCAGGTTGTTGGCGACGACCGAGATGCGGGTTTGTTGGGCGTCGAGGCCGGTCTTGCCGACCCAGAGTGCAGCAGTCATGAGCGTGCTCCTATTCCAGCTTCAGTAGTTGATCCGCCGATTGGGCGTTTTCTTGCGCCGAGTTCATCATCTTGATTTGCATCTCAAATTTCCGGGATGCCTCGATCATGCTAACCAGCATGTCGGCAGGGTTGACGTTGCTGCCTTCCAGCGCGCCGGTGACCAGCTTGACCGTGGCGTCGGGTGGGGCAGCGGCGCCGTCCTTGGTGCGCATGAAGCCGTATTTGTCCTTGTACAAGGGGTTTTCGGCGGTGGGCTTGACCAGTCGGATGCGGCCTACAACCGCGATTTCGGTGGCGGCTTCACCTTTGGGACGGACGCTGATGGTGCCGTCCTCGCCGATGTCGATTTTCTCGGCGGGGGGAATGGCAATAGGGCCGGCGACGCCGAGCACGGGATGACCGGTTGAAGTAGTGAGCTGACCGTTGACATCGATTTGCAGATCGCCGGCGCGGGTGTAGGCTTCCTCGCCGTCGGGGGCCTGGATGGCGATCCAGCCTTCGCCTTGCACGGCAATGTCCAGATCGCGCCCGGTGGTCATGATCTTGGCCTGGGTTAAATCGATGCCAGGCCGTTCGGTCATGGCATACACCCGGGTGGGCATTCCGTCGGTGCTGAAAACCGGCATGCTGCGGAAATCTTCCAGATCTTTGCGGAAGCCGACGGTGCTGACATTCGCCAGGTTGTGGCTGATGATCTCTTGCGTTCGCAGCGTTTGCTGTGCGCCGGTCATCGCAACATAAAGCATGCGGTCCATGGTTCAGGTCCTGACTGCTTTAACCCTAACGGATTATTTGGGTAATGGTCTCGGTGAGGGTATTGTTGACGGTGATCGTCTTGGAATTTGCCTGGAAGTTGCGCTGAGCCAGGATCATGTTGACCAGTTGCTCGGTCAGGTCGACGTTGGAGGTTTCCAGTGCGCCGGACATGAGATTGCCAAGGCCGTTAGTTCCTGGCAAACCAGGAGTTGGCGCACCAGCGCCGCCTGGCGTTGGCGGGCCAGACGCAGTGGTTTCCATCCACTGAGTATCGCTGATCTTCTTAAGACCCTGCACATTGTTGAAATCTACGAGTCCTAAGACATCATTAGCCTGGACTGTTGCGCCAGTACTGTCGGTGGCTTCGATAACTCCTGTGGTTGTATTAACAGTTATATTTGACCATGGTCCGGTTCCGCTGAGTTGTATGCCGGCCCCTGTAGCACCTATCAGTTGCTGACCAAGATTGTTTACAATAAATCCTTGGTTATCAAGATGAAAACTACCAGATCGAGTATAATTGAAGTCAGTGGCGCCGACATCCTGAACAGTGAAAAAACCATTCCCCGTAATCGCCAAATCCAGGGCATTACCTGTTGTCATGATGCCGCCCTGTTGAAACTGTTGATTGACCGCTTGCGTCTTTACTCCTAAACCACCACCGAGCGCTGCATTACTATCAACCAAGTCGCCGAATTCAGTGCGACCGTTTTTAAAACCAGTCGTGCCAGCATTGGCGATGTTGTGGGAGGTGGTGGCTAAATCGGTATTGGCTGCCTGGAGGCCAGATAAGCCAGTGTACATGGATGATGCGGCCATAGTTTAAGTCCTCGTGGTTAAGTTTCAAGTCGTGGTTTTGGATTGCTGCAATTCAGCTTCGCTTAGCCCGGTAATATGCGATACCTGCGCCAGGTTCATGCCGCCAGATATCATTTCTTGAGCCATGCGTATTTTTTCTTGTTGAATGCCTTGTTGAATGCCTTGTTGAATGCCTTGTTGAATGCCTTGTTGAATGCCTTGTTGAATGCCTTGT
>JAGRHQ010000291.1 GCA_020444905.1 Candidatus Competibacteraceae bacterium | reverse complement strand
CGTCTTCACCGCGCTGGGTGGCCTGGCGACCATCGGTCTGGCGCTGAATCCCCCGGACTTTTTGCTAACCAGCGTCATCTGGGCATTCATCGTCGCGGCTTCGACCTTCACCCCCGTCTTGATCCTTGGCATCTGGTGGAAAGGGGCTAACAAGGCTGGGGCAATCGCTGGTCTCTTGGTCGGCGGCATCCTGTCCGGCATCCTGTTTTTCAGCAAGGGTAAGTTGGGTGATTTCACATTGATCGACGCCGGTCCGATCGTTCACCTGGTGACCGGCATCTTCACCATGTCCGCGGCCTGGTTCACAATTGTTGTAGTTAGCCTGCTAACCGGTGGTGAAAAGAACGAAAAGATCTTGCGCGAGATCGACCGCATCCACGGCTGGCAGAACTACGATCCCAAGCGCTATAGCAGCAATACTTTTGCGCTGGTGACCGCCGCCTTTGCCTTGGCGCTAATGATTTGGTCGGCGATACCTGACCCGACTTATGCCAAGAAGCCGGAAGCACCAGCCGCAGTTGCGCCAGCGGCTCCATCAGTGGCTCCGGCTCCGGCTCCGGCTCCGGCGGCAGAACCCGCTCCGGCCCCGGCTCCAGCAGCGGAACCCGCTCCGGCAGCCGAAGCTCCGGCGGCAGAACCCGCTCCGGCGGCTCAGCCAGCCTCAGGCCAACAGTAGCCCGCCTGGCAGGGGCGCAGCATCACTGCGCCCCTACTTCAACGCTTCTGATTATCATGCCAATTCTCGACATTTTTCTCCTGAAGCCACAAGCAGTTATTGACGCCTGCGAAAACCGGCGCGCTCCGCTATGGATCAGCGCTTTTATCATCCTGACCGGAGTTATCTACGGTATTCTGGTCGCGCTTCTGCAACGCAGTCTTGGCGGCGAGTTGCAAGGCATTCCAGTCGCTGATATCCCGTTCTGGGTTCTCATGCTCGGCAATATTCTGCCAGGCATTCTGATCACGATTATGATCCATATTGGCATTATGCTGGTGGCCTGGCTGATGGCCAAGGCGCTGGGGGGCCGAGGTGAACTGGGTTTGCTCTATCGAGCGGGCGGCTACTTGTTGCCATTGACCCTGCCCGCTTTACCGGCAGTGGCGTTCACGGTCGCCACAACCACCACCGCGCATTCTGCGGATACAGGCCCGATACCCTGGCTTTATCTGGCGCTGGCCGTTGCTGGCGCGGCTTCATTTCTCGCGGGCCTCTATCAAATGTTTCGTGTCACGCAAAACTTTCAATCGACGCGCGCCCTGTTCGCCACAGCCTTGTTCGCCGCTTTCTCGGTTTCGATCCTCAGCTTAGCCTGATACTCTTACCCGTTCATTGACGCATGTTCAACGATTGCGGAGGTAGCGGGTGCGATCTCAAACGGCGATTTTCAGCAAACTCGTGCGCGACTTCATGCGCGACCGTCCGCCAACGGTGTTATCGGGCGCGACCTGCGTCGAGGCGATTCGGCGGATGTCTGGCGATCACATTTCCAGTGTACTGGTCACTGACGCAAACGGGCGTTTGCTGGGCATTCTGACCGAACAGGATGTGACGCGGCGGATTGCCTTTCAAATTTCTCCGGAAACCTTGGTCGACCAGGTCATGACCCGCCGGGTGTTGACCATCCCTGCGGGTGAATATCTCTACCACGCCATTGGCCGGATGCGACGCTACAACCTGCGCCATCTACCGGTCCTTGACGAACATCGGGTCGTGGTCGGTATCCTCGATCTGTACGATGCCTTGTCAGCGGCGTCTGCACAGATGGTGCAACAGATCGACCTCATCACCCATGAAGAAACGCTTGAAGGACTCCAAAAGGTCAAGACCGCGCAGGTGGAACTGGCGGCTGAATTGTTGGACGATGGATTGCCTGCGCCCGAAATTCAGGCGCTGCTGACTCACATCAATAATGATATTTACCGGCGTGTTACCGATATGAGCATCGCCAGCCTGGCGAGTGAGGGTTGGGGGAAACCGCCGGTCGATTTCTCAGTCATCGTCATGGGTTCGGGTGGGCGCGGCGAGAACTTTATTGGCCCCGATCAGGATAACGGTTTTATCATCGCGGACTATCCCGATGAGGAGCACAACCGTATTGACGGCTATTTCATGGAGCTGGCCAGCCGGTTGGTGACGACTCTCGACATAGTGGGGCTGCCACTCTGTCGCGGCTACTGCATGGCGATCAATCCGATGTGGCGCAAGACGCTGTCGCAGTGGTTTCGTCAACTGGAGGGCTGGGGGCGCAAGCGCAATCGGATTGCCTTGCAGTTATCAGATATCTTTTTCGATTTCCAGCCGGTGTGGGGACATCATCCGGATTTGGCCCGCCGTTTGCGCAGCCATGTGACTACGATGCTCCGTGCGGATCGGGCTTTTTTGCGAGCGATGTATGAGGAAACCAGTGATCATAACGTGGGTCTGGGTCTGTTCGGCGGTTTCGTCACTGAAAAGGAAAATCCCTACTATCGCGGTCAAATCAATCTTAAACACCATGCGCTATTGCCTTTGATCGAGGCTGCGCGGCTGTTCGGTCTCCGTGAAGGCGTGGAACAGACCGGGACCCTGGCGCGTATCGACGCCCTGCACGATCTGGGTATCTTCAACGCTACCGAACGGGAAGACCTTAAGAATGGATTTGTGCAAATCACCAATCTGCTACTGGCTCAACAGATTGCTGATTTCCGGATTGGCCGGAAAATTACCTACTTCGTACATCCCGATAGTCTGTCAAAGCGGGTCAAGTCGAATTTGGCAGACGCCATGAAAGCGATTGACCGGGTTCGCGACCGGGTTCGCGCCGAGTTGATGAGCAATCTTGCCTGAAACCGGGTCGGGTTTTATCGATTCTTATCAAAGCCTGGATTGGCCAGATCGCCACGTCCAGATAAGCCTTGGCGACATCAACCCCCACCCAACATTCCGATTCGGCCTGGAATTGGGCGCGTTGTGGGAACCCACGTTAATGGCCATCGCCCGGCTGCGTTACAATATAAGGAAAGCCGCAGCAACCCTGGATCAAACCGGAGGCTCCCATGTCCGCCGTGATGAAAATAGCGACGCAGCCAGAAGACCTGTATGCGCAACTCGAAGCCCTGCCGGAGAATCTCACCGGTGAAATTATCAATGGCTGGTTATATACCCAGGCCCGCCCGACAGGTCGCCATGGATTA
>JAGRHQ010000290.1 GCA_020444905.1 Candidatus Competibacteraceae bacterium | reverse complement strand
GGCTTCCGGGTAGTTGAGTTTCAGACCCTTGGCTTTGCGCCGTTCTGCCAACATGCCAGCGGTAAACAGTAATAACTTGTCTTTTTCGCGGGGAGTGAGTTCCATGGGCGTTCTCGAGTTGCGATCAGGTATTCCAGAAGCGTGGAGGACAGGGGGGGCGGTTGAATAGTAACGGTCTCAATAACTCCCATGCCAGGGTAAAAAATCGTCGGGCGCGTGAAGTCGAAGGACCGAGGTAGCGGCCAATCAGTACGCCATCCAGTTGGGTCACAGCGACCCGCTCGTTGTCCAGCAGGCGGTGACCCTTCCATGCAGCCCGAATGGCGTCACTTCCTCCACTCCAACCTTTTCCCGCTGGGGGGATGGAAGTCTTGGCGGGAGTGCATAGCAATGTAGCGCTCACTGGTTGACCTTGTAAACCCCAGGCGGCGTTAAGCGCGGAATCGCCACCTGTATAGTTTGCCTGTTCCAGATAGAGCGGTTCGCCATCGCGCCAGAGTTCCAGCGTTTGTCGGCATTTGCCGGTCGTAAAGGTTTCATCGGCGGCAGGCCGGCCCAGACAGAGAATTTCCCAGCCCAGAAAGCGGGCGTCGCCGTGCAGTTCAACCTGGGTCAGGGTATGGACCTGCGCACCGCTGTAAACGATATTCTCCTGAGGCAGCCATTCCAGCGCACTGCCGGCGGCGACTGTCAATTGTTGAATTTGCCTGGCCAGGGGGCCGGCGCTGCGGTAGAACTTGCCTGCGGCTGGTGTGGTGAGCAGGGCGTGTGCGCCGGTTTCAATCTGTGCATCTACCTGTAACTCATCGCCACCGACCACCCCGCCAGGAGGATGGAGAATAGCGACATGACAGACCTCCGATCCTTCAGGATAGAATGGCCGCTGCACCCGCAAGGGGCCTTGATGAGCGCACTGACCTAGAACCGTGCGAGAACTGCAACGCTGAAAGCCTAGCCTTAGGGAAGCCCGCCAACCCGTGGTGGATGGAGAAGTCGCGACGGTCAGGATGGCAGCGCTCCGCAAGTAGCGTTCGAGTCTTCGGATTGGGAAATACGGCTATTGGTTCATAAACAGTCTAGCCTATTCTTTAAGAAGAATCGGGTGTGGCTGCGCCCGGTGGCAAGCGATTTTTCAGCAGCGAGAGCGGAATGAAACGGATGGACAAATGGCGCTGGAACCCGAGCAAGCATTAGTCGGCAAGACCGCTGAGAGGCCGGTTCAACCCCCGGTGCAGGTTCGTCTGGGTTTGGCGACGCGCTTGTCGCTGGCGCTGGTGAGTGCGGTGGCGCTCGTGTTTGTCACGGCATTTTATTATGACTATCAGAAGTCGCATCAGCACATGCTGAACAGCGTCAACGCCGCCATTGCGGGTTTAAGCAGTGCGATTATTGGTAATCTGCAAGGCATTTTGGCGGATATCACGGCGGTTGCATCCGAGTTGGCGCAAACTGTTGAACAGGGAAAAGATACCGAGGCATTACGCACAGTGGCTACGGACGCCATCATGGATAGTTCCTACTGCAATGTGGTAACCGTGGCGCTGGACTCGATCAACGGAGCGATTCCTTCGCAAACCCGGACGCAAATCCTGAGCTGTCGCTATAGTCATTCCAAAGTCGCTTGCAAAGTGACCATGGCCCCAGAGAATCGGGAGCCGATGATTCAGGATTCCTCCTCGAAAACATCAGAACAGGGGATATGGAGCGAACCCTTCCTGAATCCTGACACAGGTGAAGCGGTCTCCGCCTACACGGTGTCAGTCTATCGCATGGAGAATGACGCGCGGGTGAGGGTCGGCATAGTAAATGCGGAACTTCCTTTAAGTACTTTGGCGACCGCTATCCAGCGTCTACGGATTTTTGAAACGGGGTACGTGTTCATCCTGTCCGGCGATGGCCGGTATCTGGCCCACCTGGATACACAACGGGATATGTCCGAAACGATTTTTGATGTGGCGCGCTTTCAGAAGAATCAAAACTTGCTGGAGATCGGCCAGCGAATGATCCGCGGCGAAACCGGCTTTGCCGCCCTGTGGAGTCCTTATCTGCAAAAGCCGGCCCGGATTTACTTTACGCCCTTGCCTGGAACCGATTGGTCGATTGGCGTCGTATTCGGTGAGGAGGAGTTGTTTGCGAATCTGCAGACATTAGCCGGTGAGGTTATTCTTATTGGCGCCGCCGGGTTATTACTACTGCTGGCGCTGGTGGTGCTGATTGTTCGCCAGTTTACCCGACCCTTGCTGGTGCTAACGGAGAAAAGCGCCGCCATTGCCGGCGGCGATCTGGAGGTGGCGATCCCGCCGCCGCGCACGTATGACGAAGTCGGGGTGTTGACCCAATCCTTTGCCGAAATGCGCCAGGCGTTGTGTCGGCAACTGGATATCCTCGCCGAAACTCGGGCAGTACAGGCGCGGATCGACAACGAACTGAAAATCGCCCGCGCCATTCAGGACAGCTTTTTGCCGCACGACCCGGTCAGTCTGGCGGCCCAGGGTGGTTTGGAAGTCGCAACCTGGTTTGAACCGGCGCGCGAGGTAGGCGGTGACTTGTTCCAGTGTTTCTGGCGGGCGGATGGACGGCTGTTTTTATGCATCGGCGACGTTGCGGGCAAGGGCGTTCCCGCTGCGCTGATGATGGCGGTCACCACAACGTTGGTGAAGGCCATGGCTGCGACGACTCCGGATCCCGCCGGAGTTTTGGGGCAGGTCAATCGTGAATTGTGTGTCCTGAACGACCGGTTGTTGTTTGTAACCTTTTTTGCAGCGGCGCTGCACCCGGAAACCGGTGTTCTGACCTTTGGCAATGCGGGACATAATCCGCCGTTGATCCGCCATGCCGATGGCAGCGCCGAATTCATGAAGATTGCGCCAGAGTTGGTGCTCGGCGTCGAAGCGGACTGGAGCTACGCTTCAGCGATGCTTCGCTTGCCGCCAGGAGATATGCTGTTGTTGTACACCGATGGAGTCACCGAGGCCATGAATGCCGCAGGTGAATGTTTCGATTCCTGGCGGTTGCTGGAAGTCTGTCGCGCAACAGATATTGCCCATCCGCGCCAGTTGATCGAGAAAATCATAGTTGCGGTGGCCACGCATGTAGGATCAGCCGAGCAGAGCGATGATTTAACCCTGTTAGCGGTGGCGCATCCGGATTCTCTTGCCGAACCGACTGTGGAGGCGCAAACAACGTGACGCCTG
>JAGRHQ010000028.1 GCA_020444905.1 Candidatus Competibacteraceae bacterium | reverse complement strand
CCCGTATTGTTGCCACGAATGCAGCAGGCCAGCGCACCGGCCACCTCCTGTCTGCCGCCGGTCTTCGCCAAGCCGCGTTCTGGGACGCCGATGGCGCGCTGACTCTGCTCGGAACCCTGGGCGGTGCGGAAAGCGAGGCTTTGGCGTTGAACGACGCCGGTACAGTAGTGGGCGTCGCGCAAACGAAAGACGGCGCGTGGCGTGGCTTCCGCTGGACGCCGGCCACTGGCCTGGAAGATCTCGATACTCTGGGCGGCCCGAACAGCCGAGCACTGGCGATCAATGCCGCCGAGCAGATCGTGGGGGAAGCACAAACCGCAGAGGGTTCCTGGCGGGCGGTGTTATGGAATGAAGCGGGTCTGCACGATCTCGGCACTCTGGGCGGTCGGGACAGTCGGGCGTTGGCCATCAATGCTGCCGGTCAGATCGCGGGTGAAGCACAGACCACGGATGGCGCCTGGCATGCCTTTCTCTGGGAACCGGCGCCCGGTCTGCACGATTTGGGGACGCTGGGCGGCTTGCAAAGTCGCGCCTGGGATGTCGGTGAAACCGGCCAGGTGGTCGGTGAAGCGCAGACCAAAGCCACGACACCCCATGCTTTTCTGTGGGAACCAGCGACAGGATTGCGTGATTTGGGGACGCTGGGCGGCCCGGCCAGCCGAGCGCAGACCCTCACCGCCGATGGCCGTATTCTGGGCGAGGCGCAGGATGCGGAAGGGCAGTGGCAGCGCGTCGTATGGGCGGCGGAAGACCCTATAGATCCGACCCGGCGCTGGGTGCCGTTGCCTGCTGTTGCAACGGCAATGGCGGATGCGCTGCACGCCCGTTCCGGGGTCGCGCCGCTGCCGGTGGCCAGCGCGGCCAGCAACGCCTTTGTCGCGCATCTCTATACCCAGTTCTATGGCCGCGATGGCGATGCCGGCGGTCTGGCCTTCTGGACGGAGCAATTGGACACCTGCACCCTGACGCCAGCGCAAGTGCTGTTGGAGGTTCGTGAAATGAAGTATTTTCAGGAACTGGTTAGCGCACGAGCCAACGACATCATTCAAAAGTGGATTGATTTCTTTGTCCTGCACAAGTCCGTTAAACCAGAGCGCATTACCGGGAGACTCCCATGAGGCAGCCCTCCATCAACATCGTTGCCGCTGAATCGGTCAGTGATTACCGCCTGCGCCTCCTATTCGATGATGGCATGGAACAGACGGTCGATTTCAAACCCTTTTTGACCCATGCCCACCATCCTGATCTTCGGAGCTATCTTGATCCAGCCCAGTTTTCCACTTTTCGTATCGAATACGGTGACCTGGTTTGGGGTGACTATGATCTTTGCTTTCCAATCATCGACTTGTACTGGAATAAACGACCCCGCAGCAAGCTGCGGGGTATTAAAAGACGATACTACGCAGCAAGCTGCGGGGTATGTATCCCGAACGAGAATCAACTGGAACATCACCCTCATCAGGAAGCCGCTGCCTGATGATAACCGCTGATGAAGACAAGTAGAGAATCAATCAAGCAACTGTACAGGAGCAATTCATGTTAAATCGAACCCCTCGTGTTGTATTATCCTTCGCGGTTTCCTTGTCGTTGATAGGATTTGTTGACTGCGCCTATTCCGCACGGGATGAGGAGCCTTTACCGGAATTCCATAGAGATTTTATCGGTGACTGGGTTCCAAAAAAATCTCCTTGTAAATCAGCATTGCGTTTTCGCGTGGGGCCGAAAAGAGTTGTGCTAATGAATGGACAGGAATCCAAGTCAATTAGAATTCAAGGTAGCGATTACTGTATATCATGTGGTGGCTTAAGACCTCCCTATGAAGGCATTACTGTTTGGCTTTTGCCTGGGCTAACCGATTCTGAGGGACCAGGTTTCGAGGTTCGTTTTAATGCAGATGAAAAATTAGGCATCACAATGCTGGATATGGAACCGGTTCCAGAGCTTGCACGACGCTTTCCCCTCGACGGCATTGAGCTAAGGAAATGCAAGCGATCGAAATAAGGTATGCCATGAATCTGCTACATCCCATGAGCCAATTCCTTGAAGTTAAATGCTATCGATCCGCTGTGGGAATCCTGCGTCTATCGACTATTACCAAAGGTGCATCATGCCAGCAAAGGTTTTCGTGATTCCGATGTTACTGGGTGGCCTCACCCTCTTGTCAGGCTGCGCGGGTCACGCTGACAGCAAGATATCGTCTACAAATCAGCAAGTCTTTCAAGATACCTTGATTGACGGCACACATGGACCAAAGATGGTGGCCCTACCCACGGGAACGTTCTGGATGGGTGCGCCCAGAAGCAAGCTCAATGTGGATATTTACGGCTGGTACAACGAGCAACACCATCCGGTCAGTTTTACCAAGCCCTTCGCCATCGGCCAAACGGAAGTCACTTTCGAACAGTTTGACCGCTTCTGTGCAGCGACTGGACTGGAAAAGCCAAATGACGAAGGCTGGGGGCGTGGCCAGCAGCCAGTGATCAACGTCAGTTGGCGAGAGGCCAATGCCTATGCGGCCTGGCTCTCACAACAAACCGGCCAGCAATACCGGTTACCAACGGAAGCAGAATGGGAATACGCAGCCCGAGCGGGCACCACAACCGCCTACTGGTGGGGTAACGCGGTGGGGCGCAATCGAGCCAATTGCGGCGAGTGCGGCAGCCAGTGGGACCACCAACAGACGGCGCCGGTAGGCTCCTTCCCGGCCAACCCCTGGAAACTATACGACACTGCCGGCAATGTCGAAGAGTGGACGTGCTCGGAGGTGAATACCCGTCAATACGATGGTCAGGAGACACAGTGCGGTGAGACAAATGAATACGGATTCATTGCCAGTGGAGGCGCGGGCAACCCAGCCGTCAGAGGCGGCGGGTGGTTTTCTGGTCCTAATGAATTGCGTTCCGCCGCCCGGGGCTGGCAAGACCCCGCTTATCATGTCAATCACATCGGGTTTCGGCTCGTCAGAGCCTTGTAAATGCAAGGCGCTCAATTTCACAATAAGATCGAGCCAGGTAGGGTACGCATCGCGTACCTTTTCCGGGGCATGGACAATGACTGGTACGCGGTGCGTACCCTACGGCCACGGTTGCGGCTAACGTGGGACAGCCAGGTAGGTCGGGCACAGGACGTGCCCGACATGCACTCTCCAACCTCTTGAACCTGTCGGGCAACGCTCCGCTTTTGCCCGACCTACTCGCTACGTGTTTGCCTTTTCCTGACGACGGCGGAATGAGGGTACGCGGTGCGTACCTGACGCCTACGCGGCTTTCCTCAACGGTAACTCAGCGCGCTTGCTGACATAAAGAACCTCGATACCGACAATTCGCCCTTCAGCGTCGTAGTCCATAATGATGCCGGGCTGAATTTCCTTGGATTCTTCGACCTCGACATCAATCAATTCCAGGTAAACCGCATCGGCTTGCGCATCGAATTCGAGTTTCATAGATCGGTTACCTCGTTATCAAAGTAAGCGGTTACCACCGTCATCGGATCAGTGGTTTCGTTGTAAATGACGCGCAAAACCCGAAACCCTTTCTCCGGGATCGTCCGTAATGCATGAACTAATGTCGGGTCAATCTCATCGTTTTCAGTGCGTGCCGGATGCATTAAGGCCATCTCGATCCACTCGGTACGAATTTTCCGTTTGATCATTCGCTTGTGAGCATGATCGCTCAAAATATAATTCATATTTCCTACCAACCAGCATTTTTACGGTCATATTGAGCTATTGCGACAATTTTAACCACATCCCAAGCCAAGTAGAGTATAAGCCCGTAGGGCGGGTTAGCGCAGCGTAACCCGCCGATTCCGTGGGACTTCCCCCCGAAGGCGGGTTACGGGCTGACGCCCTAACCCGCCTTAAAAAGCTTGCGATTATGTCAAATCAGACATATATTCCTGCTTCATGGACACCGAAGACAAGCCATTGATATGGTTGCACGGCGAGATCAAGACACCGCCTTTCTCGCCACTCGCCCGCATCGAAGCCGGGGTGTTGCTTCGGAGGCTCCAGCAAGGCCAACTCATACCCCTGCCGCACTCAAGGCCGATGCCGAGTATCGGTCCACGTTGCCACGAACTGCGAGTCCATGACATCGACGCAACCTGGCGAATCATCTATCGGCTCGATTCCGATGCGGTCATTATCGGCGAGGTCTTCAGCAAAAAGACCACGAAAACACCCAAAAAAATTATCGACACTTGCAAAAGACGGTTTCAACAATACGATGAATGAAGCGAAGAAGAAGCGTCTGATCGAGAGAGGCTGGAAAATCGGCAGCGTCGAAGAATTTCTCCAGCTTTCTCCTGATGAAGCTGCTTATGTCGAGCTAAGGCTCAAATTAAGCGATAGTCTTAGAGTACAACGGCAAAAAAAGAATCTGACTCAGGTTGAATTCGCAAAACTGGTCAAATCTAGCCAATCACGAGTGGCTAAAATGGAGGCCGGCGATTCATCCATTTCACTTGATCTCCTGATTCGTTCTTTGCTTGCATTAGGCGCATCTAATCGAGATCTGGCTAATATGATCGGACAAGATGAACACGGTACGGCAGGTTAGCACGTAGCACGTAGCGCGTAGGGCGGGTTAGTGAAGCCAGGTAGGGTACGCATTGCGTACCTTTTCCGGTGCGCGGACACGGGCCGGTACGCAGTGCGTACCCTACGGTTGCCGCTACTGGCGTTACACATCGTTATGATCTGAGGGAAAAAATGCCGCGAAGACCTGTTTGGCCGGATGGGTGGCACTGGGAACTCGAACTGACGCCCCACTTGATGAAGCGCATGGAAGATCGTGATTTCAACGAGTTGGATCTCCGTAGGATGCTTGAGTACGCGCGCGCCTACCGATCAGATCTTGTCTTCCTGTAAATTTTCCTGTGATCAGAGCGATGAGGTAAGCCAGCATGACAATCTTAGCGTATTCAGATCAATGAGTTATTCATTCGGCTTTGCTTGGCGAGTCCTGCCATCACAGGAAAAATCACCGCCAACCCCGCCAACGCCAATCAGCTAGGTAGGTCGGGCACCGGACGTGCCCGACATGCACCCTCCACCCCCATGAGCCTGTCGGGCAACGCTGCGCTTTTGCCCGACCTACTCGGAAATTGGCCAATGCACTATCGCCGTTCAACCACCCCCGGCGCAACATACTTCTTCACGGTCGTGACCTACCGGCGGCGGGCTATTCTTTGCGAACCGGATATGGTGGCTCTGTTGCATGAAGCGTTCGCCACCGTCAAACAACGGCATCCGTTCCGTATCGACGCGGTGGTGATTCTGCCCGATCACTTGCATTGCCTCTGGACTCTGCCACCGGACGATGCCGATTATTCCACCCGCTGGATGCGGATCAAATCCCATTTCACCCGTCGTTGCGCCGATTCGCTCAAAACCACCCGCCCGCCCGCGCTTCGCCACAAACGAGCCAGGTAGGTCGGGCGCCGGACGTACCCGACATGCGCCCTCCACCCCCATGAACCCATCGGGCAACGCTGCCAAAGCCCTATGATACACTGTGACAATAATAACATTCGACCGAAGCGGCCTTGAGGAGAGGGTTATTCAATGCAAACCCTTCATGCCATCTATGAAAATGGAATTTTTCGTCCCATCGAACCGGTCAATCTACCGGATACCTGCGAGCAACGCGGCGCTGTTGTTCGCTGGGGCAATTGATTTCATGAAACTGCCCAACCTCCAACTCGCCTTCGTCCGACCAGAGAAGATCACCCAATACCTGTGATTTGAAGGGCATCCGGTCAGGCGGCATCAGACGAAGTTTATCGCCGCCCGCATCTCAGCGATAGACTGAAATCTCTGCTCAGGACGAACCGTCATGGATTGATCAATCCACCGCAACAACACCGGTGTGTAGCACCCCATCGCGACGACCTCAGCCGGGCGCAAGGGATCGTCGAGGACACGGGTCGGCGCCTCGATAGGCGCTGCACCGGTCACGCAGTGATAAAGCATCGCACCAAAAGCATAAACATCGCTCCAAGGTCCGTACCTCCTTCCATCTGTTAAATAACATTCGATGGGCGAATAACCCGGCGAGAAAAAAGCAGTGACATACTTATGACGTCGCTGCAATGCCAAAGCAGCGTTGAAATTGAACAAGATCGTCTGATTATCCAAACTGCAGTAGAGCGTATCCGGTTTCAAGTCACGATAAAGATAGCCTGACGTATGAGTCGCCTCCAGAGCCGATAATACATCTTCAATTAATCGGAAAATGCGCGGCTCCGAAAGAATCTTATCTTGTTGCAAAACCTGACTGAATTGTCCCCCAACCTTATCCTCCATAACAATATAAACTGTGCCATTTGCTTCAAAATAATCCAGTATGCGTAATACTCCAGGATGATTGATTTTTGTTAAAATCATTGC
The DNA here is from genome assembly GCA_020444905.1 of Candidatus Competibacteraceae bacterium. Classification (GTDB taxonomy): domain Bacteria; phylum Pseudomonadota; class Gammaproteobacteria; order Competibacterales; family Competibacteraceae; genus UBA2383. The sequence goes on along the minus strand of JAGRHQ010000028.1, from coordinate 18,864 downwards.
TTCATTCAAGTGGCGCTCTATGCCCCATCTGTATTCTATTTGCGCTTGAGGATCGACTTGAACAGTGAGGCCATCGTCATTTCGATATACCCACTGGAACGGGAAGTACTCCTTGATTAAATATTGACGCTTTAAGGCGTGATAAATGCACCGATAAACAATGCTACAACTATCGGCATTTAGCACATCCATGATCTGATAGCGATGCACGTTACAACCTTTTGGTAGCATGTTAATATGAGTAGGGTTTCTGCTAAAAGTCTTATTAGGAAGAGTCATATTTCAGTTTCCTTCTACAAAAGTAGGCGGCTCGAATCTGTCGAGCAACGCGGCCAAAATTCCCCCTAACCCCCCTTTTTCAAAGGGGGGAGCTGAACGCTTATCTTATGAAAAGGGAGCTTTGATGCGCGCTTGTGCGTCGAGGCAGAAAACCCTGGATTTCGGCCTGACGACCTGCATCATCCAGGCTACAAAATTTTTGTGCAGCTTCTAAAGCTGCCTGGCCCGTTCACGCAAAATGTATTTCTGCATCTTGCCGGTCGAAGTCTTGGGTAGAGGACCGAACACCACGGTCCGGGGGACTTTGAAGCGCGCCAACTGATTGCGGCAGAACTCGATAATCTCCTCCTCGGTGACGTGTTCCATGCCGGACTTGACCGTTACGAAGGCGCAGGGCGTTTCCCCCCACTTCTCATCAGGCCGGGCCACAACCGCCACTTCCATAACCGCCGGATGGCGATAGAGCACGTCCTCGACCTCAATGGTGGAAATATTCTCGCCACCGGAGATGATGATGTCCTTGGAGCGGTCCTTGATCTCGATGTAGCCGTCCGCATGCCACACGGCCAGGTCACCGCTGTGGAACCAGCCGCCCTGGAAGGCTTCCTCGCTGGCGGCGGGATTCTTGAGATACCCCTTCATGACGTTATTACCACGCATGAAAATTTCGCCAATGGTCCGACCATCCTTGGGTACAGGCTCCAGGGTCTGGGGATTAGCGACCATCAGCCCTTCCAGCATCGGATAGCGCACTCCCTGGCGGGATTTCAGGGCCGCGCGTTCTTCCAGGCTCAATGCATCCCATTCATCATGCCAGGCGCAGACGACCGAGGGGCCATAGGTTTCGGTTAAGCCATAGGTGTGCGTGACCGCGAAGTTCATCTGTTCCATGCCCTCGATCACGGAGGCGGGCGGGGCAGCGCCGGCGGTCATCACCTTGACCGGGTGGCTGATGCCAGCTTTCAGGTGATCGGACGCATTCCTGAGCAGGTTCAGCACAATGGGCGCGCCACAGAAATAGTTGACCTTTTCGTTTCGGATCAAATCGAAAATCAAATCGGCGCGCACCTGCCGCAGGCAAACGCTGGTTCCGGTCGTCGCGGCAATCGTCCACGGGAAGCACCAGCCATTGCAGTGGAACATCGGCAGAGTCCACAGATAGACTGGGTGCAAGCCCATGTCCCAGACCAGGGCGTTGCTGATGGCGTTCAGGTAAGCGCCGCGATGGTGATAGACCACCCCCTTGGGATTGCCGGTAGTGCCGGAGGTGTAGTTCAGCGTAATCGCCTGCCATTCGTTGGCGGGAGTCTGCCAGGCGAATTGAGCATCGCCTTCGGCTAACAAGGTTTCGTAATCCAGCGTCCCCAGTTTTTCACCGCCCTCGAATTGGGGATCGTCAACGTCAATCACCAGCGGTCGTTTTTCCGCCGGCATCAACCGCAATGCTTTGCCAATGGTTTCGGAAAATTCGCGGTCGGTGAGCAGGATTTTCGCCTCGCCGTGTTCCAGCATGAACGCGACCGTTTCCGCATCCAGCCGGATGTTCAGGGTGTTCAACACGGCACCGGTCATTGGTATGCCGAAATGCGCCTCGAACATCTCCGGAATGTTGGGCAGCATCGCCGCTACTGTGTCGCCCAGACCGATGCCGCGTTGCTGCAACGCAGAAGCCAGTTGCCGGCAACGCGAGTAGGTTTCCGCCCAGGTGCGCCGGACTGGGCCATGCACCACTGCGGTGCGTTGGGGATAAACCGAAGCGGCGCGTTCGATGAAGGTTAACGGGGTGAGAGGAACGTAACTGGCGGGATTGGGATCCAGGTTGATCTCATAAATGTTGTGGGCGTTGGCGCTCATCGCGGAATTCTCCAGGTGGATAGGTCGATTGACGGGTTCCCTCATTCAGGGACAAAACTTATTATAGTTTTGGCCGTGCGATCCTACCGACCCGGAGTTTTGCGGTGAGGTCAGCGTCCCCTTGATGGAGTCACAGACCGTAACCTGTGCTCGTCAGGTTATCCGCATACAACGCCTCCAATGCTTCGGGTTCGACGCGAATGACTTCGATATCTCCCTTGCGGGTAAAATTCCAGCCATGCGCATGTTGCGGTCCAAAGATCGCGTAGGATTGGAGGGAATAGCCGCGCAAACCAATGCGCTCGGCGATCTTCATGGTGCTGCTGGCCCGGTCGAGCGCTTTACTTTGAATGTTGTTCACGTTCATGGCTGTGCCCCTCGAAGTTGTCAACCCTTACGTTTGCTTAGGTTGTAATTGGATTATCGGCAACGGTTGCCGCGACTGTAGCGGTTGCCCTGCAATCGCTGCACTGCAACACGATGCCTTGGATATCGCTTAAAGTTTTTTTAAGCAAATCTCACGCCAGTGGACGATGGGCCATCAACGATTACTTTTATCCGTTGCGCACCGGAAAGGTTTCAACGATTCGCCGGTTCGGATTCAGGCGCCGGCAGCGGTGGAATGGTAAAAGCATGGGTCGCCTGCCATTCCTTGACCTTGTGTTGGGCTTCCCCGATTTGGGCCGGGGTCATTTTTTCGCTGAGTTCCCGCAGGGCCTGGGGCGCTTGGCTATCGCCTTGACTGTCAGCCATGGCGTACCAGAAATAGGCTTGCACGTAATTTGCCGGCCCACCCTCGCCCTGCTCATGCATGATGCCCAGATTAATCTGCGCTTGTGGCAAGCCTTGCTCGGCAGCTCTGCGATACCAGTCCATCGCTTGCAGGTCATCCAGCGGTACGCCGTGGCCCTCATCGTAAAGCACGCCCATATTGAACTGGGCAAAAGCGAAGCCTTGTTCAGCGAGGGGCCGGACAATCGCAATCTCGGCTGCGTAATCGCCGCGTTCGTGGGCCATTTTGGCCTGCTCCCAGTCGCCCTCGGCGGCCCAAACCGGAGCAGCGTTCAGCAAACTGCCGGCTAACGCCAGAAATAACGGTTTTTTCATGCGGGGGATACTCGCTCACGCAACGGATGGATGAAAACGGTTTGCCCCTTTTCGGGGAGATCAAGGAAAACCTGCATCAGGATGGGTTTCGTGGAGCGGGCAGTGAACGGCTCAGGCCCAGCGCAGATCGTCGTTATTGTTCCAAGCGCGGGCCAGCGAAGCCCACCCCGCCATCCAGGCGTGGTAAAGATGACTGTTGGGAACATAAGGATTGCGGTCCTCGCCCCGGCTGGCTGCTTCGATACCTTGCCGAAAGGCTTGGCGCAAGAGCGGAGCCAGTTTTCTGGAAGCATCAATAGGGGTAGTGCGCATGAGCCGTTTTCGTGAACCACGCCAGGTTTTCAATCGTTGAAGAGAATCTTGTTGTCTATTTGACATCATTTTTATTTATTTTGCAACTTTGTTGTACTATTGCCATCGGCCTGCATCCGGTAAAGATTGGCGTAAAGCTCATTATTTGCCAATAATTCAGTATGATGACCTATTTCGACAATGCGACCCCGGTTGAGGACGACGATACGATCGGCGTTCTCAATGGTCGATAATCGGTGGGCGATGACAAAGGCGGTGCGGCCCTGGCGTAAGGCGTCCAGCGCTTGTTGAACCTTGCGTTCAGACTGGGTATCGAGCGCCGAGGTCGCTTCATCCAGGATTAGAATGGGCGCATCCTTCAGTAGGGCGCGGGCGATGGCGATCCGCTGGCGCTGGCCACCGGATAGGCGCGCGCCGTTCTCGCCAATCAGGGTATGCAGTCCCTCGGGCAGTTCGTTGATAAATTCCAGGGCGTGGGCATGTTCGGCAGCCTGGACGATTTGCGTCTCGCTGACCCGAAAGCCTGCGCCGTAGGCGATGTTGGCGGCAACCGTGTCATTGAACAGGACAATATCCTGGCTGACATAGGCGATATTGGCGCGCAGATCGGCCAACCGCAATTCGCGGATCGGGAAGCCATCGAGCAGGATGTCGCCCGCCGCGGGTTCATAAAACCGAGGTACGAGCGCCATCAGCGTGGTTTTGCCGCTGCCCGAAGGACCTACTAAGGCAATGGTTTCTCCCGGTTGTACATCGAGGCTCAGATTCTCGATGACCTCAGCGCCTTCGTCCCGATAGCGGTGGCTAAGCTGATGAAAACGCACTTCACCCCGGGCGCGACCGAGGGTTTGCCGACCATGATCCGGTTCCGACGGCTGATCCAGCAAGGCAAAAATGGTCTCCGCTCCCGCCAGACCGCGCTGCAATTGCTCATTGACCTTGGTCAGGCGCTTGATGGGCGCCAGCAGCATGGCCATGGCTCCGAACAGCGAGACAAAGCCGCCCACCGTGATTTGGTCAGCCATTGATTGCAGGGAAGCGAAATAGATCACCGCGCCCAGGGCGAGCACCGCCAGCAATTGCACCAAAGGCCCGCTGGCTTCGGCGGCGGCCACCAGTTTCATGCTGAATTGGCGCACCCGGTTGTTGACGCGGTGGAAGCGCTCCCGCTCATAATCCTGGCCACCGAAGATTTTGATGACCTTGTGGCCTTGCAAGACTTCGTCGATGACATGAGTCAGCTCGCCCATCAATTCCTGCAGCTCCCGGCTCAGCCGCCGCAGCCGCCGACTGACCACCCGGATAATGATCGCGATGCCGGGGGCAATGAGAAACGCCATCAGCGACAGTTTCCAGTTGAGATACAACATCCAGCCCAGCAGGCCGATGACCGCCAGTCCATCTTTGACTAAGGTCACCAACGCCTGAGTGGTCGCGGTCATCACCTGGCTGACATCGTAGGTCAGGCGGGAGAGCAGGTTACCTGCGGAGTGGTCGTCAAAATAGCAGGTTGGCAGAGTGAGCAGGCGATTGAACATGGCGTCGCGTAAATCCATGACCACCCGGTGGGCGATCCAGTGCATTCCGACCGAACCGATGAAGCCGGTGACGCCGCGTACAATGAACACTGTGACGAGAAGTATGGGCATCAGACGGATGGTGTGGGGATCTTTTTCAACAAAGCTGCCATCCAGCAGGGGTTTAATCAAGGCAGGAATCATCGGTTCAGTTGCAGCAGCAGCGGCGGTGCCGAGAATCGACAGCGCGAAAATGCGGATGTAGGGCCGGACATAGCGCAACAGCCGAAAATAAAGGTTTTTACTATTCATTGGGTTCCAGGTTCCAGGCGCCAGGTTCGAGGTTGAAATAGACACCTCATTCCTGATCCGATTTATAGCCATGCTATCATGCCGCTCTCATTAAGCAGCCTCTCATCCGCCCATGACCCTGCACATTCCCCATTTTGAAGCCGCTCAGGTGCTGATTGTCGGCGACGTGATGCTCGACCGTTACTGGTATGGTCTGACCTCCCGCGTTTCGCCGGAAGCACCGGTGCCTGTCGTCAAGGTTGAGGAAGTCGAAGAGCGGCCTGGCGGTGCGGCTAACGTCGCAGTCAACATCGCTACCCTCGGCGGTCAGGCGCGCGTACTCGGCGTGACTGGCGCCGACGAAGCCACTACCTTGTTAGAAACCAAATTGCACCGGCTGGGCGTCACCTGTGATCTGCTTCGCCAACCGGGTCATACGACCATCACCAAGCTGCGCGTGCTGAGCCGCAATCAACAATTGTTGCGGCTTGACTTCGAGGATGGCTTCCCTGATTTCAATCCCGCTCTGCTCCACGAGCGGTTCGCCGCCCGCCTGCCGGAAACGGACGTAGTAGTGCTCTCCGACTATGGAAAAGGCGCATTACGCCAGATCGAAACCTGTATTGAATGCGCCTGCGCCGCCAGTAAGCCGGTGCTGGTCGATCCCAAAGGACAGGAATTTAACCGCTACCGGGGCGCAACCTTGCTCACTCCGAATCTAACCGAGTTCGAAACCGTCGTGGGTCTATGCCGCGATGAGCAGGAGTTGGTGGGTAAAGGAGAAATGCTCCGCGGTGAACTCGAACTGGAGGCGCTGTTGATCACCCGGGGCGAACAGGGGATGACCTTGTTGCAAAAGGACGCAGAACCTTTACATTTGGCGGCCCGCGCTCGCGAGGTTTATGACGTGACCGGCGCGGGTGATACCGTGATCGCTACTCTGGCAGTCGGATTGGCGGCGGGGTTGAATCTGCCAGCAGCAACAGTGTTGGCCAATCTGGCGGCTGGAATCGTCGTCGGCAAACTGGGCGCGGCCAGCGTCACCGTCTCTGAGCTGCGCCGGGCGCTATATGCGCATGATGAACCACCGCGCGGGATCGTGGATGAAGCGCAACTGCTGCAAGCGGTCGCCGACGCCAAGGCGCATGGGGAAACCATTGTGATGACCAACGGCTGTTTCGACATCCTGCATGCCGGTCATGTGACTTATCTGGAGCAGGCCAAGCGCCTTGGCAATCGGCTGATCGTCGCGGTCAACGCCGATGAATCGGTGCGCCGGCTCAAGGGTGCCGATCGACCGGTGAACGCATTATGGCAACGGATGCGGGTTCTAGCGGGGCTGACGGTGGTGGACTGGGTGGTGTCTTTCAGTGAGGACACGCCGGAACGGTTGATTGGCGCGATTCAACCGGACTATCTCGTCAAAGGCGGCGACAATGACCCTGCGCACATTGCTGGCAACCACGCCGTTTGGGAATCAGGCGGCCAAGTCGTCGTCATGGATTATATCGAAGGCTGCTCGACCACCAGCACCATCGCCCGCATTCTTAACCGATTGGGAGCCTCATGAATCCAACCTTTAACATCGATATCGCGATCATCGGCGGTGGCATTGCCGGCTTGTGGCTGTTAGCGCGATTGCGCCAACACGGCTATAGCGCGCTGTTGATCGAGAGCGATCGGCTGGGGGCCGGTCAGACCCTTTGCGCCCAAGGCATCATTCACGGCGGCGCCAAGTACGGTCTGCGCGGCTACGCGGGTCCAACCGCCGATGCAGTGGCCGGGATGCCGGCGTTATGGCGGCGCTGTCTGAACGGCGAAGATGAGGTTGATTTGCGGGGTGCGGTGCTGCTGGCCGAGCACCAATACCTCTGGGCAACCCGTGCGCCGACCTCACGGTTGGTCGCCTTCTTCGCCAGCAAACTGATGCGTGGCCAGGTCGAGAAGGTGGCGAACGACGGCATGGACGCCAGCGACTACCCACCGGTTTTGCGCCATCCCGATTTTCACGGCGCGGTGTACCGCCTGGATGAACCGATTCTGGATGTCGCCACAGTGCTGAATATGTTGGCCGAACGTTATCAGGACGCCATCATGCGCAATCAGGGGCCGGCTATTTTGAAAGCGGACGGCAACCTAACTCTGCATCATCCCGAACGCAGGCAATGGGTCATCCGCCCTTCCATCACCGTATTCACCGCGGGAGCGGGTAATGCCGGATTGCCGTGGGCGACGTTGCAATTGCGTCCCCTGCATATGGTGATGGCGCGTGGCGTTAATCTTCCCGGGCCGCTTTATGCGCATTGCGTGGGCGCCAGCGAGGTTCCCCGACTCACCGTGACCAGTCATTACGATGTCAGTGGCCGATTGATCTGGTATCTCGGCGGCGGACTGGCGGAGGAAGGCGTTCGCCGCGATCGGCGCGAGCAAATCCGTGCCGCCCGGCGGGAGTTGCAGGCCCTGTTGCCCTGGGTGGACTGGAATGCGGTGGAGTTCGCTACCTTCACGATTCAGCGCGCCGAGGCGCACCAGCCTCATGGCGGACGGCCCGCTACAACAGGGGTGTTCCGCGATGGACGCGTGATTGCCGCCTGGCCGACCAAGCTGGCGCTGGCGCCGCTATTGGCGGAGCAGATTGAGGCGATGTTGCCCACGCTTGGGGTGAAGCCGCATCCGGTGGATTTGCGTCCCCTGGCGGAATGGCCCCGCCCTGGTATTGGCGTCTATCCCTGGGACCGGGAGGAAATGGAGTGGACTGCTTAAAGCACGCCCTTCGGATACGACCCCAACACCCGAAATAAACTGGCCTGGTCGCGCAACTCAGCGAGCGCTCCCGCGACCGGCGCATCCTGCGCGTGGCCGTCCAGGTCGATAAAAAACACATAATCCCACATTCCGCGCCGCGAGGGCCGGGATTCGATGCGGTTCATGCTGACGTTATGCCGGGCTAACGGCTCCAACAACTTGAACAGCGCGCCGGGCCGATTGAGCGAAGCGACTAGCAGCGCAGTCTTGTCGTCGCCAGAGGGCGCAATCGGTTGGCCGCCAATGATCAGAAAGCGGGTGGTGTTATTCGGCTCATCCTCGATATTCCGCACCAGCGTCGGTAATTGGTAAATATCCGCCGCGCATTGTCCAGCAATCGCCGCCGCATCCTCCGCATCTTGTAAGCGCAACACGGCTTCGCTATTGCTGCTGACCTCGATTTGCTCAATCTGCGGCAGATTAAGGTCCAGCCATTCTCGACATTGCGCCAGCGACTGCCGATGGGAGTAAATGCGGTGAATTTCGCCCAGCGCGGTCGCACGAGTGATCAGATGGTGGTTAATCCGCATCTGCACCTCGCCACAGATGCGTAGCGGCGATTGCAAAAACATGTCCAGGGTGTGATTGACCACGCCCTCGGTGGAATTTTCTACGGGCACCACGCCGTAGTCCGCGGAACCGGCCTCCACTTCACGGAACACTTCATCAATGGCCCGCAGCGGAATGCTGTGAATGGACTTGCCGAAATGCTTGAGCGCCGCCGCCTGGGTAAAAGTGCCTTCCGGGCCGAGAAAGGCGATTTTCAGCGGCTCCTCCAGCGCCAGGCAAGCAGACATGATCTCACGAAACAGCCGGGCCATTTCTTCATTGCTTAACGGTCCCGGATTGGCCTCGATCACTCGTCGCAAGACCTGCGCTTCGCGTTCCGGGCGGTAGAAATTGCCGATAGCGCCCGCCGCCTGTTTAATCGCGCCGACCTGCTGCGCGCAGCGCGCCCGTTCGGAGATCAGGGTTTGAATTTGCCCGTCCAGCGCATCGATACGCTCACGCAGCGCCTGTAAGCGGTCGGTTTCGTTATTCATGCTGGTTCCTCGCCTTCGGTTCCCTCGTCATCACTTTCGTCATTGGCCGGCAAATCGCCATTGGCGTCGGTTTCGCCAATGCTTTCGATCTTTTCCACGCCAATCAGTTTTTCCTGGCCTTGCAAACTGATCAATTTGACGCCCTGGGTATTGCGGCCCACTAGGGAAATGCCCTCAACCGGAGTGCGCACCAGGGTGCCACCGTCGGTAATCAGCATGATTTCCTGGTCGCTTTCCACTTGAACAGCGCCGGTGACCTGGCCATTGCGTTCGGAGGTCTGAATCGAAATCACGCCCTGACCACCGCGCCCCTTCCGGGGATAGTCATCGACCGGCGTGCGCTTGCCAAAACCTTTCCCGGTGACGGTCAACACGGCGCCTTCCCCGACCACAATCAATGCGATGACCTTCTGACGTTCCTCCAAGCGGATGCCGCGCACCCCGCATGCCGAGCGCCCTGTGTTTCGCACATCGGTCTCGGCGAAACGCAGCGCCTTGCCCGCGTCGGTGAACAGCATGATGTCGCATTGACCGTGGGTCAGCGCCACGTTCACCAGCTGATCGCCGTCGCGCAAGTCAATGGCGATGATGCCGCTGGCGCGCGGTCGGGAATACTCCGACAACGGGGTTTTCTTGACCGTACCGCTGGTAGTGGCAAAGAACACATAGTGATCCTCGCTGAATTCCCGTACTGCCAATACAGCATTAATGCGCTCGCCTTCCTCCAGCGGCAGCAAATTGACAATAGGCCGCCCACGCGCGATCCGTCCCGCCTGCGGTAATTCGTAAACCTTTTTCCAGTAGACCCGGCCACGGTTGGAAAAGCAAAGCAGGGTGTCATGCGTACTGGCGATAAACAGTTTGTCGATGAAGTCCTCTTCGCGGATCGTGGTCGCTGCGCGCCCGCGTCCGCCGCGCCGTTGCGCGCGGTACAGCGACAACGGCTGCGCTTTGATGTAGCCGGCATGGGACAGCGTGACTACCATGGCTTCTTCGTTGATCAGATCTTCCAGATTCAGATCCTGCTCATCCGGGAGGATCGCAGTGCGGCGGGGGTCGTTGTATTGGGCGCGCAACTCGGTCAGTTCTGCGCGGATTACCGCGGTCAGGCGCTCTGGCACGGTCAGAATTTCCAGATAGTCCTCGATGTGACGCAGCAGATCTTGATACTCGTCCAGTAACTTGCGTTGTTCCAAACCGGTTAACCGGTGCAGTCGCAAGTCCAAAATCGCCTGGGCTTGCGCAGGAGACAATCGGTAACCGGCTTCGCTGAGTCCAAATTCTGCCGGCAAGTCTTCCGGGCGCGACAAAGCCGCTCCGGATTGCGCCAGTAGTTCGGTCACCAGTCCCGGCGCCCAGACGCGCTCCAGTAGCGCCGCGCGTGCGGCCGCAGAGTCGGCGGCAGCGCGAATCAGGGCGATCAGGGGATCAAGATTGGCCAGCGCAACCATGAGACCTTCAACGATATGGGCGCGCTCCCGGGCCTTGCGTAAATCGAATACGGTGCGTCGCACAATGACTTCGCGGCGATGCGCCAGAAAGGCTTCCAGCACCTGTTTGAGGTTCAACAGCCGGGGCTGGCCTTCCACCAGCGCGACCATGTTGACCCCAAACACGCATTGCAGGGAGGTGTGCAGGAACAGGTTATTTAGCACCACTTCGGCGGTTTCGCCGCGCCGCAATTCGATGTAGATGCGTAGGCCATCCTTGTCGGATTCGTCGCGTAGCTCGCTGATGCCCTCGATTTTCTTTTCCTTGACCAGCTCGGCGATTTTTTCAATGAGTCGGGCCTTGTTCACTTGGTAGGGCAGTTCGGTGACGATGATGGCCTGGCGACCTTTTGCTTCGTCGATTTCAATGTCAGTCCTGGCGCGCATCCGCACCCGCCCACGCCCCGTTTCATAAGCGTCGCGGATGCCGCTGACGCCATTAATCAACCCGGCAGTCGGGAAATCCGGTCCCGGCAGATGTTGCATCAATTGGGCGATGGTCAGCGCCGGATCGTCGATCAGGGCGATGCAGGCGTCGACCACTTCGCCCAGGTTGTGCGGGGGAATGTTGGTGGCCATGCCCACGGCGATGCCCGAGGAGCCATTAACCAGCAGGTTGGGAAGACGGGTGGGGAAAACCGTGGGTTCGCGTTCCGATTCGTCATAGTTGGGGACAAAATCCACCGTTTCCTTGTCAATATCGGCCAGTAATTCGTGCGCAATGCGCGACATGCGCACCTCAGTGTAACGCATGGCGGCAGGTGAATCACCGTCGATACTACCAAAATTGCCCTGTCCATCTACTAATACATATCGTAACGAAAAAGGCTGCGCCATGCGCACGATTGTATCATAAACCGCCACATCGCCGTGTGGATGGTATTTGCCGATAGCGTCTCCAACCACGCGCGCTGATTTTTTATATGGTTTATTCCAGTCATTGCCCAGTTCGCTCATAGCGAATAATGCCCGCCGATGCACCGGTTTCAATCCATCGCGCACATCCGGCAGCGCCCGTCCGACGATCACGCTCATCGCGTAATCGAGATAGGATTGACGCATCTCGTCTTCCAGATTAACCGGCAGGATTTCTTTCGCAATTTCAGTCATTAGCAACCTCGGGGCAACGCTGACCCTGCCCGGTCGGGCAGTCGTGTGCAGAAGCGCATTTTAGCATGAACGGCGGGTCAGTCAGCGTTGAATTGCGGTGCGGAAGGCGGTAGAGAACCGCCACTACCGAAAAATTTACACTCCCTCACATATTCCGCCGATACTGCCCACCGACCTCGAACAGCGCGTTGGTGATTTGCCCGAGCGAGCAATAGCGCACGGCATCGACCAACACCGCGAACAGATTCTCGTTGTTGATCGCCGCCTGTTTCAGCCGCTCCAGCATCCGCTCACCGTCCGGGCGGTTGCGTTCCTGGAACGCCCGCAAGCGTTGCAACTGGCTCTGTTTCTCTTCCTCGGAGGAGCGGGCCAGCTCGACCTTGAGCTGATCGCCTTTGGCGTTGGGATTGCGGAAGGTGTTGACGCCGATGATGGGTAATGAACCGTCATGCTTGAGGGTTTCGTAGTACAGCGATTCCTCCTGAATCTTGCTGCGCTGATAGCCAGTTTCCATCGCGCCCAGCACGCCGCCGCGCTCGCTGATGCGCTCGAATTCCTGCAAGACCGCTTCTTCCACCAGGTCAGTCAATTCCTCAATGATGAACGCGCCCTGATTCGGGTTCTCGTTCTTCGTTAGACCCCATTCCTTGTTGATGATCAACTGCACGGCCATGGCCCGACGCACTGACTCTTCGGTGGGCGTGGTAATCGCTTCGTCATAGGCGTTGGTGTGCAGAGAATTACAGTTGTCATAGATGGCGATCAGCGCCTGCAAGGTGGTGCGGATGTCGTTGAAATCCATTTCCTGGGCGTGCAAAGACCGGCCCGAAGTCTGAATGTGGTATTTCAGCTTCTGGCTGCGCTCGTTTGCGCCATACTTGTCGCGCATGGCGATGGCCCAGATGCGCCGCGCTACCCGGCCCATTACCGAATATTCCGGGTCCATACCGTTGCTAAAGAAGAACGACAGATTTGGCGCAAAATCGTCAATATGCATCCCGCGCGCTAGATAGGTCTCGACATAGGTGAAGCCATTGGCCAAGGTGAAGGCCAGTTGCGAAATCGGATTGGCCCCGGCTTCGGCGATGTGATAGCCGGAGATCGATACCGAGTAGAAATTCCGGACGCTATGATGGACGAAGTATTCCTGAATGTCGCCCATCATCTTCAGCGCGAATTCGGTGGAAAAGATACAGGTATTTTGCCCCTGATCCTCTTTCAAAATATCGGCCTGCACCGTGCCGCGCACGTTGGCCAACACCCATTCCTGGATTTTCTCAATCTCGTTATCGGTCGGCGGACGATGGTTGTCGCGCTCAAATTTTTCGATCTGCTGATCGAAGGCCGTGTTGAAGAACATGGCGAGAATGATCGGGGCGGGACCGTTGATGGTCATCGAGACCGAGGTGGTCGGGCAGCACAAATCGAAGCCGGAATACAGCACTTTCAAATCGTCCAGCGTGGCGATGGAGACGCCGGAGTTGCCGACCTTGCCGTAGATGTCGGGCCGTTCGTCGGGATCGCAGCCATAGAGCGTCACCGAGTCAAACGCCGTCGATAAGCGGGTTGCCTCAGCATGTTCCGCCAGTTTCTTAAAGCGGCGATTGGTGCGGAACGGGTCGCCTTCGCCGGCGAACATGCGTGTCGGGTCCTCATTTTCGCGCTTGAAGGCGAATACCCCGGCGGTATAGGGGAAGCTGCCCGGCATGTTCTCGCGCATCATCCAGCGCAACAGTTCGCCGTGTTCCTCGAAGCGGGGAATGGCTACCTTGGGAATGCGGGTGCCGGACAGAGAACGGCGGGTCAGCGGCGTGCGGATTTCCTTGTCGCGAATTTTCACCACATATTCATCGCCCAGATAGCTTTCCCGCACCTGTGGCCACATATCGACCAGCTTGCGAGCATGAGGGTCGATTTGGGATTCCACGCGCTCCAGCAACGGCTCCAGGTCGGCAACGGATTTGTTCTCGGCTTGCAGCAGCGCCTGGACCGCCTGCAACTGCTGGCGCTGACGGATTAGCTTGACCTGTTCTTCGATCTGCTTATGGTAGCCGCGCACCGTGTCGGCAATTTCCGCCAGATAGCGGGCGCGCGCCGCCGGCACGATCACGGCTTTACCGCTGGACGCCTTGCCTTCTACCGCAGCTAGCCGACCCGGTTCGAGTTTCAGCCCTTTGTCGCGGAGCAGTTCCGCCACACCGTGATAGAGCGCTGTTACGCCATCATCATTAAACCGGGCGGCGATGGCGCCATACACCGGCATGTCTTCCGGCGACTGACTGAACGCTTTATGATTGCGTTGCACCTGCTTGCGGACATCGCGCAACGCATCCTCGGCGCCCTTGCGGTCGAACTTGTTGATCGCCACCGCATCGGCGAAATCGAGCATATCGATCTTTTCCAATTGCGAGGCCGCGCCGAACTCCGGGGTCATCACATACAGCGAGCGATCCACCAGCGGCACGATGGCGGCGTCGCCCTGACCGATGCCGGAGGTTTCGACGATGAGCAGGTCGAAGCCGGCCAGCTTGCAGGCGGCTAGAATGTCGCCCAGGGTTTCCGGCACCTCGCTACCCGCAGCGCGAGTCGCCAGCGAGCGCATGTACAAATTTGGCCCATTGACTGCGTTCATGCGGATACGATCGCCGAGCAATGCGCCGCCGGTCTTGCGCCGCGAGGGATCGGCGGCGATCACTGCGATTTTCAGCCGGTCGCCCTGATCCAGTCGGAAGCGCCGCACCAATTCATCGGCCAGCGAGGATTTACCAGAGCCGCCGGTGCCGGTGATGCCTAATACCGGAACCGTGTGGGCCTGCGCTTCGTTGAGAAGCTGTTGACGGAGCGCTGGGGCGAGCGCCTGATTTTCCAGCGCGGTAATGATTCTGGATAAAGCGCGCCAATCGCCGGTTCTGACGCCATCGAGGGTTTGCGGCGCATGTTGCGCGGGATCGGTATCGCAAACGGTGATGATATGGTCGATCATGCCTTGCAAGCCCATGGCCTGCCCATCCTCCGGCGAAAAGATGCGGGTGACGCCGTATTCGTGCAGTTCACGGATTTCGTCGGGCACGATCACTCCGCCGCCGCCGCCGAACACCTTGATATTGGCGCCGCCGCGTTCGCGCAGCAGGTCGATCATGTATTTGAAAAATTCAACGTGGCCGCCCTGGTAGGAACTGATCGCAATGCCTTGGGCGTCTTCCTGAAGTGCGGCGGTCACGATGTCATCGACCGACCGGTTATGGCCGAGATGAATGACCTCCACGCCGCTAGCTTGCAAAATACGGCGCATGATATTGATAGAGGCGTCGTGGCCGTCGAACAGGCTGGCGGCGGTGACGAAACGGACTTTGTGGCGGGGATGAACTTTGTCGACGCCAGGCAGGGGTTGGCGCAGTGGGCTGATCACGGCGGACATAAAAATCTCCTCGGTTGTTATGCCGCTATGATACTCCTTTTACCTTTGAGCTTGCCCCTGCGTCTGTTGGTCGTCATGCCCAATGCAATTCCATCCAATTCCTGATGCAATCGCGCGTAGTCGGAAGTCAGATAGGGCCGAGGGAACTCTACAATCTGTGGAAGATCGCCGCAACGGTGATCTTTCAGGGAATCTGTTCAGTAAACTGACCCGGCATGGTAATCGTGATGCAACCCGGAGCGCCCAGGACACAGGCCAGCACAGAGGTATTGTTCAAGGCCGGCATATTGCCTAACATCACGGTCGGCGCTCCAGTTATCCAGGGCGCAGGGGTGGCCGGCACACAAGGCACGGGCGTGGGCACTCCCAAAGCAGCGGCGGTTGCAGACACAAAAGCAGGGTTGGTCGGCGACATGCACATCCCGAAGGTCGGGATGTTGACAATGGGTTTGTTGTCCATGATATTCGCCGCCGGTTGATTGCTGGTCATCACTCTGTTGATGGGGAGCACGATAAGTGTGCTAATCCCCGGCGGCACAGCGAACATGCATTTCAACATAGCGCCATTACAAACATGCATGGACATAAACGGACCTCCAACAGCAGACAGAAAATCACCGATTCTGTATGGCTTATTCCAAAAAATACTTCCATGAATTGAGACCGCGCCCTCTGGGTTTGTATCCCTTTACAGAGATAGCGAATCAAACTCAGGGCAATGGCGTCCGGTAGCGCTGGGCGTACTCTTCAGCCAGTTGTTGGCCTTCCCGTAACTGATCCAGCTCCAGGTTGCGAATCAGTTGGTCCCGATTGGCGCGGGCCTTGGCGTTACCGCGCGCTGCGGCGATTTCATACCAGGCGTAGGCGATGACCGGATCGCGAGGCACGCCCTGTCCATGAACATACAAGACGCCAAGATTGTTCTGGGCTGCGACATGCCCCTGCTCGGCCGCCCGCCGGTACCAGCGCGCAGCTTCCGCATAATCCTGATTAATCCCAAAGCCGTTTTCATAGAGTACGCCC
Source organism: Candidatus Competibacteraceae bacterium (assembly GCA_020444905.1). Classification (GTDB taxonomy): domain Bacteria; phylum Pseudomonadota; class Gammaproteobacteria; order Competibacterales; family Competibacteraceae; genus UBA2383. The sequence goes on along the minus strand of JAGRHQ010000028.1, from coordinate 2,615 downwards.
AGATTGAACTGAGCTTCCCGCAGATTCTGGAGCGCTGCCTGTCGATACCAGCTTGCAGCTTCAGCATAACTCTGCGTGACGCCCAAACCGCTGGCGTATAGCACCGCCAGATTATATTGCGCCTGGGCGTGTCCCTGCTTAGCCGCGCGTCGATACCAATCCGCAGCCTGCGTCTGATCCTGTTTAACGCCCAATCCCTTGTCATACAGGGCACCCAGGTTAAATTGCGCATCCGCCTGACCGCTTTCGGCTAGTGGACGCCATTCCGAGAATGCGGTTTGATAGTCATTCTGGGCGAAGGCGGCCATACCGCCCAGGTAATCCGTCTGACCTAACGCAGGCAATGTTATTAAAATCAGGAAAATTAATATCATGTGTAATAGCGCCATAGAGATATCCACCATTTGAGATCATGCATAATCTCTAAACGAAACTGGTATCAAGGTAGTCCATAGCCGTCTCAATGCAAAGCTGTTTTCAGCTAATTCTTGAATTTAAACATATATATTATATGATATTATGTATTATTTTTAATAAAAACTACTATTTTTGTAACGAAAGCTTTTCAGTTCAGAGACTATACCCACCCAATCGCTCTTGAGTATCTAAATTTCAAGCAGTTGAAAGCGAAACGCCGCCTTGATGGCGGCGTTTCGTAGTCGACCTGAGGTTGAAGCAAATCGATGCTCCTACTTGAGTATGAGGTTCAACAGGTTGGATCTCGTGAGACGGTTAGCCTGATAACAGTAATCGGCTCCCCAATCGTTCAGCGCTCGGCTATCATCCAACATACGATGACCTACGAAGCTCAGCACCGCAAACTGGCTGTCCGCAAATTCACTCAAGCTGTGCGCGTCATGGACTTTCAAGACGATCTTGAACTGGGCCATACCTAAATCCATGTAGGCTTTCAAGCTGTCCATGTTTAGCGCGACCCATTTCTCCATCTGTGAACTGATCAGTTGGTTGAACTTCGTCAGTGGCTCAATCAATGGCTTAAGCGGCTGACCTAACCCCACAGGTATTTTATTCATCATGTTATCTCCTTTGACGACATACAAATTTATTTATAGCAGAAAATATGTTGCATCGCAACATCCACCGATATCGAAATACTTGGCTGGCCTGCTCGAAAATCTGAAACATCCATACTGAGTCGATATAATGACTAAAAGTAGCTCATCAAGAGCTGATAATGGCTTCATGCCTGTCGCCAGGACCTCTCATGGAATCGAAACCCACTTTTCCAGAAGCGCTGACCAGCAAGTTACAACGCATCGGTGATCTCGCCGAAAAGCTTGTTTACATTAAATGGAGCCAGGAATTCTTTGTGCTGTTGCTGCGGGCGGCCCAGGATATCCTGACTCTGGCCCGCCCATTGCCGGAATGCCACCGTATCACGACATTGGCCGGACGGCTCGAAGAGCAGATCAAAGCCGGTCTGGAGAAAGGCGAGCTGCCAAGAGGCGTCGAGCGGGAACGGTTGATGGCGGTGCTGGATGCGCTCTGTCGCGCGGCGCCCATAGGCAGCGCCCGCGCCAACGAACCGGAAACTCACCGTCCAATTGAGACCATCACCACACCGCTATTTATTAACAGTCGTAGAAGCGGACTTTCCTCCTCGACCGGCGCACCTGTGTCTGCACCGCCGGCGCTCTGGCTAACGGCTCAAGAACCGATGCGTGACCTGGGACGCAAACTTGAGCAACGAGGTGGCTTTCAGACCCGGTTTTTCGCGAATCTGAGCAAAGTTCGCACCCTGCTGGAACAGTCGGAAAAACCGGCGGCTTTGATCGTTGATCTGGATTACGCCGCTGATCAGCAGACCACCTTCCGCGAGATCATGGAATTGCGGTCGTTGCTGACGCCGGATATTCCGCTGTTCTTTCTAGCTGATCGCGGCGATATTACTGCCCGAATTGAAGCAGTCAGAGCAGGCGGCGCCGGCTATTTTACCAAGCCGGTGGATATTCCCATGCTTCTGGAAGCGCTGGATGAGCGCGTATTGAAACCCTTGAGCCAGCGTGTGCTGATCGTTGACGATCAATTACCGGCTACTCGTGAAATCGCTCGCTGGCTGGAAACTCGCGGCATGGCGACCCAAGTGCTGGCTCAACCCCTGCAAGTTTTGCCAGTGCTGCGCCATTTCCAGCCTAACCTCCTGATCCTGAGTCTCGATCTAAAAGATCTGGATGGCCTGAGTCTGGCTCAGGCCATCCGGCAACATGAATTATTTCGCGAGTTGCCAGTCGTGCTCATGTCAGCGCAGCCGGAAACGGTTCAGCGCCTGTCCGCCACGAACCTCAGCGGCGAGGCGTTGCTTGGCAACCCCCCCAATCCGGAATTGCTTTCCACTGCGGTAGCCAAGCGGCTACGACAGGGTCGTGGCCTCCATTACAAATTCAGCCAGCTCAGCCATCGGGATACCGTAAGCGGTCTATACAATCGTCCCTACTTTCTGGCTTACCTGGAGCGGGCGCTGGTTGCGACCTACGCCAATGCACAATCAACAGCCATAATGTTAATTACATTGGATAACTTGCGATCACTCGAAAGCCACGATGTCGCCGCGGCCGATGACGTTGTTGAGCAAGCCGCCAAACGCTTGCAAACCA
>JAGRHQ010000289.1 GCA_020444905.1 Candidatus Competibacteraceae bacterium | reverse complement strand
ATCCGTTATTTGTTGCGCAAGATGCCTGCGCCTGGCCAACGCATTAACCTGCTGTTCTCGGCCACCCTGAGCAATCGGGTGATGGAACTGGCTTATGAACACATGAACAATCCCCAGGTGATTCGGATCGAGTCCGAACATGTCACTGCGGAAAATGTAAGGCAGGCGCTTTACCATGTTTCCGCGCACGACAAGATTCCGCTACTGCTGGGCATACTGCGCCAGCAGGATCCCCGGCGCACTATGATCTTTGTTAACACCAAACGCGCCGCAGACCGGGTGACCGGCTACCTGCTGGGCAATGGTTACGAAGCGGGCGTTTTGTCCGGCGATATTCCCCAGAACAAGCGCCTGCACCTGCTGCAAGCCTTCCAGCGCGGCGATTTGCCCATCCTGGTGGCCACCGACGTTGCGGCGCGGGGCCTGCACATTCCGGACGTGACTCACGTCATCAACTTTGATCTGCCGCAAGACCGGGAGGATTATGTCCACCGCATTGGCCGCACGGCCCGTATTGGCGCCAGCGGCGACGCCATCAACTTCGCTTGTGAGGAATATGTGTACTCGCTGCCGGAGATTGAGGAATTCATCGGCCAGAAAATACCCGTGCTGCCAATTACCGAAGACTTGCTGCTGGAATATAAACCGCCCAAGCGACTGGAGCGCCGCCGCCCGCCCTTATCTGGCGGCGAATCGCGCGGCCGTGGTCGCGCGCCTCATCACCGGCGGCCAGCGAACCGCAATTGAAACGCTACGCTCATGACTTCACTTTCATCCTCCAAGTGCAGCATAGCCAGCGGACATCCCCAGGTGACCGAAGCCGCCTGCGCTATCTTGCGCACCGGTGGCAATGCCTTCGACGCGGTCGTGGCCGCGGGTTTTGCCAGCGCGGTGGCCGAACCTACCCTGACCAGCCTGGGCGGCGGCGGTTTTTTGCTGGCGCGCACGGCGCAGGGACGGGCAGTGCTGTTCGATTTCTTCGTCAACACGCCGGGTCATGGCTTGCGCGCCGGTGAGCTGCAACCGCATTTCCTGCCGATCACCGTGCGTTTTCCCAGTTGCGAACAGATTTTTAATGTGGGTCTGGGGTCGGCGGCGACGCCCGGCGTCCTGCGGGGTTACCTGCATATCCACCGTCGGCTGGGGCGTTTGCCATTGACCGAGGTGCTCGCGCCGGCAATCGACTTGGCGCGCACTGGGGTGACGATCAACTCCGCTCAGGCGTATTTCCTGGAATTACTGGTTCCGGTCATGACGTTGACCGAGGTAGGCCGGACATTATTTCAGCCGGAAGGGCGTTATTTGCGCGAGGGTGACCTTTTTTGCAACCCGGAACTGGCCGCTTTTCTGGAAACGCTGCCCGGCGATGGCGAACACGCCTTCTATGAAGGCGAACTGGCGCAGCGGATTGACCAGGATATGCGTGAGGGCGATGGATTGCTCACCGCCGCCGATCTGGCCGCCTATCAGGTCATTGAGCGTGAGCCGTTGCCCGCGGATTATCGCGGTTTCCGGTTACTCACTAATCCACCCCCTTCATTTGGTGGTTCGCTCATCGCTTTATCGCTGCGCCTGCTGGAAGCCCGCGCGGCGGGCGAACTTGAATTTGGCTCACCCGCGCATCTAGCGTTATTAACTGCGGTGATGCAGGAAGTCGAGCGGCGCCGCGCCGAGGGTTATCTGAGTCCGGCTGATCTGGGCCAGCCCGGTTTGACTGAAAGCCTGGAGCGGGTGCGTCAGGTCTCGGGCGGCACCACCCATGTCAGCATCTGCGACGCCGAAGGCAACGCCGCCAGCATGACCACGTCCAACGGCGAGGGTTCCGGCTACTTCGCGCCGGATACGGGCATCATGCTCAATAACATGATGGGTGAGGACGACCTGCATCCGGAGGGCTTCCACGTCAGTCCGCCTGGCGTGCGAGTTGCGTCGATGATGGCGCCGTCGTTGCTGCTGGAGGGCGACCAGCTTCGACTGGCGCTGGGCAGCGGCGGCAGCAAGCGGATTCGCACCGCCCTGCTGCAAGTCATCAGTAACAATGTGGATTTTGGCATGAATCTCCGACAGGCGGTTGAAGCGCCGCGCCTGCACTGGGACGGCCAGCAAATTCAGGTTGAACCCGGCTTTAGCGAAGCGGCGCTAGCGGTGTTAATGAAACGCTGGCCGCTCAATCAGTGGCCGATCCAGGATGTTTACTTTGGCGGGACTCATGCGGCGACGCCCGATGGCCAAGGCGCAGGCGATCCCCGACGCGGCGGTCATGCAGCAACGATTGAATCTACCTCCCTCTCCCCTCTCTCCTAACCCCTCTCCCGCAAGCGAGCGAGGGGAGTGAACAATTACGCAAAAACCAATATCCGCAAGAGGACATGGCATGGAACTCAAGGATTATTTGCTACTGTTGGCCCGCCGCGACGGGTCCGACATTTATCTCAGCACGGGCGCGCCGCCCTGCGCCAAATTCCAGGGCGTGCTGCGGGCGCTGGATAAGGAACCTTTGCCGCATGGCCGGGTGAAGGAAATTGCCTACTCCATTCTGGACAAGGCGCAAATTGAGGAATTCGAGAAGACGCTGGAAATGAACCTGGCGATTAGCGAACCCAATGTTGGCCGCTTTCGGGTCAACATCTTCAAACAGCGCGGCGAAGTGTCCATGGTGATCCGCAACATCAAGACCGATCTGCCTAATGTCAAAGACCTGGGATTGCCGCCCGTGTTGACTGACGTGATTATGTCCAAACGCGGTTTGATCCTGTTCGTCGGCGGCACCGGTTCCGGCAAGTCCACCTCACTGGCGGCGCTGATCGATCATCGCAACACCAACAGCGGCGGACACATCATCACTATTGAAGATCCGATTGAATTCGTCCATCGCCATAAGCGCTCGATTGTTAACCAGCGCGAGGTGGGCGTGGATACCCTGAGTTATGCCGATGCGCTGAAAAACACCTTGCGCCAAGCCCCGGATGTCATTCTGATCGGCGAAATCCGCGACCGGGAAACTATGGAACATGCGCTGGCGTTCGCTGAAACCGGGCATCTGGCGATTTCCACCCTGCACGCGAATAGCGCTAACCAGGCATTGGATCGCATCATCAACTTTTTCCCCGAGGAGCGGCGTCCGCAATTGCAAAGTGATCTGTCCGCCAATTTGCGGGCGTTTATCTCGCAACGGCTGATTCCGACAGTCGACGGCAAGCGGGTTGCAGCCATCGAAATTCTGCT
>JAGRHQ010000288.1 GCA_020444905.1 Candidatus Competibacteraceae bacterium | reverse complement strand
GGTTTGATATTCAGTTTGCGCCACGACGCGCAGCAGACCGTGCAGACTTTGCGGGCGGACAATTTGCAATTTGCGCATGACGCCAGCCAAGGTGTCAGCCATGAACAGATTGAGTTCCGGCAAACCGTACATGTCGGGATGTTGACCGAGCATGGCGCTGACCAGCGAGGAATAGGAACGCATACACGTCAGGACAAACAATGGGGCTTGCATAATCAGCCTATGTCTGAGAACCCAGCCAAATCTCCAGACCCCCATCCGGATTATCCTGGTAGCGCCACTGCTCCTCTTCACAACAGGCGACCTGGGGACCGAAGGGATTAACCGCGCCGACATACAATCCTTGTGGCGTAGAAACCAATCCGCGTAAGCCGTAATTATAGGAATTGCCAAAGCCGTTCGTGGTCACTGGCAGCCAGTTTTCGCCATCAGCGCTACGATAAAGATCAAATCCGGATTGTCGCTCGATAATTTTCTCCAGACCGATCCGATCCACGGTGCGCCGGAACCAGGCTGGCCAGCGCTCCCGGTCGGCGTAGGGCAACATCCGGCTCCAATCCAGCGTGCCCAGATACAGCCAGCCGTCGTGCGCAGCCATCCGCCAGAAATAGCCATTAAACAGGTTGTTAAAACCGGGTCGGAAGCCGGACAAAGGTTGCTTGAAACCGTCCGGCGTTTCGCGCGCATTGCCAACAATTAAATCCCAGCGGTTATCCGGGTACAACCGGATCAACTCCGGCGCAGCGGGGCCAACCCGGTTCACGCCGTCAATGCCGCCATTCTGGATGCCGCCGCCGACATAGAGCGCACCGTTGAATTCGGCCAGGCTGACGACGCCCTGATTGAGCGGTCCCCGGTAAGCACCATGACTCATGACCTGCTCCCAGGTATAGGGCGGATCTCCCTCGGCCTGAGTCCGCCAGATTTGAAAGCCCTGCTTGAAATTAATTGTCCCGGCGTAAAGATGGTCGCCAAACGCCGCCATTTCAAAAATACTGACGTTGTCCGGATCGTCAAAACCAGGTGGGTTGACCGGCGTCCATTCCCCCTGGATCGGATCGCGACTCTCATAGATCACCGCAATGTCCGCCGCATTGGGGCTGCCGCCGGCCCGTCCAGTCGGCGAGGTGAACAGCCGATCCTTGAAAACGGTCAGGGTGCGGATGCTGGTGGTTGGCAATTCCAGCAGGCCCGGTTTGGATACCGGCGCAAAATGCTCGCCATCGACGCTGCGCAGGATATAGGCGCCTGGGCCTTCCGCCGACGCGTAGGTGGACACATATAATGCAGGTTCGGGGTCGGATTCGCCCTGGAACACCGCCATGCCGCGATAGCCCATGTCGCGGGGAATGCATTTGCCTTCGACGCTGTCGATCCAGGGGGAACGATAAACTTCCCGCCATTCCTCAACTACCGGATCGTAGCGCCAGATTTGCGCGCGCATGTCCAGATCGTATAAGTCTTCCGGGCACTCCACCGGCCAGAAGGCGAACCGGGATGGAATCTTGGAAACCTTGAGCATGCACAGGTTGGCGCGGGTGGTGCCGACGTAGACATAACCCTTGTAGGCGATCATCGAATGCGGGTAGGCGTTATAGGGATCGCCAAAGCCGTGGGCAGCGATGCGGCGGAAATGCTGGCGAGCCAAACCGGGCTTTGTACCCGGTTCAGAAGGCCGCAAGGAGCGAGGCGGGTTCATGCTCGTGTTCAGGTTCATGCTCGTGATCGATGCTCTCAAAGAGGTGTTCAGAATGCGTGGCAACCCCGCTTTGCGTAGCCAGAAAACGCAGGGCGACATTGACCAGTCGCCGTGGCCGGGTGAGCGGGAAGAAGTGGCCGGCGTGGCGCACCCGATGCAGCTCGTAATGCGGACATAAGCGATGCAGGGCGCGTGCGGTGGGCATCACCGGCGAGCGTTCGCCATACAGGCCCAGCACCGGCAGACGAATGGCGCGCAAAACGGCGGGCGTCAGGCCATCGGATACGCGCAAATCGCGCCGGATCGAGGTAGTTTCCTGCAATTGCAGCCAGCGCTGAGCCGCACCGTTCCGCCGGACGCTGCCGGTGGGCGTCTGGAACAGCGGCATGGACAGAGTATTCGTGGTGTGGGACTGCGCCCGCGCCATGGCGGTCAGCAGCGCATAACCGCCCTCTGGCTCCATATCGTTTAGTTCAATACCGGCGCGTTGTAGTATTGGACGCCAAAGCGGCCAGTCAATCCAGTCGCGCAGCCGATGATAAGGTTGCAGGGCGCGCAGGCGCACGTCGGCCAGCATCAGACTATGCACCCGCTCCGGATGCCGGCTGGCAAAGCGCAGGGCAATCGCGCCGCCGAAACTGTGGCCGAGCAGATGAACTCGCTCTAGACCGAGGTGATCGAGCAGAGCGGCCAGGTCATCGGCCATTTCGGGAATAGAGTAGCCCGTCGGCGCCATTGCGCTGCGGCCATGCCCGCGCAGATCATAAGCGACTAACCGGCAAAGCCCCGATAGCGCGCGAACGATGCCCAGATGCCAGAATCCCAGACTGGCCGCCAGACCATGCACCAGCACCAGATCACCGCAGATAGGCGTTTCGGTTTGGGCTGGAATCCGCAAATAGTTGAGATTAACCGTAGCCAGTTGCGCGACCGGCATCATTCCTCCAGATAACCCAGCATGGCCAGTTGCGCCAGAATCTTGTCGCGATCCTCGGCGGGAATCGCGTCCTCCTGCACCTCGCCATCCTTGACCGGGCGGGTCGGCGGACCAGAACGCACCGGCTGGTCATGCAGAAAGCCGGCGGTGAAAGCGCTGGTCATCACCTGACCGTCGAAATCGGCGGGAATCGGCAAATCCAGACTGTGCAACAGATTGGCGGCGATGCCCGCGATGGGCAACGGTTCGCTATGCCTGCTGGATTGGATACCCGGTCCGCCAGCTAATACAATACCGTCTGGATGATGGGTGCCAGTAGGGAGCGGTCGGGTGAAAATGACTGGCTCCAGATTGCGGATCGAGACAAAGCCGTAATCGGTGAGAACCAGAGTTAAATCCGGGGCGCTGGCGCTGGCCTGGCCGGGGAAAGCCGCCTCGCGGGTCAGAATGTCGCGAACGACCGGTTCGCCGGTTGCGGGATTGCGCAGGGCGTAAAGTTGCTCGATCAGCCGGGCGCGGAACGCTGGATAATCCACCAACGCGATGCCGGGCTGACCGGGTTCGCGGGCGACGCGAATGAAAATAGCGTTGCTGGAGGGCGTCG
>JAGRHQ010000287.1 GCA_020444905.1 Candidatus Competibacteraceae bacterium | reverse complement strand
TCGCCCATCCCAAGCCGAATGGTTACCAATCGCTGCATACTGCGGTGGTAGGACCGGAAAGTAGGAATCTGGAAGTCCAGATTCGCACCTTCGACATGCACAGCAATGCTGAACTGGGTATTGCTGCGCACTGGCGCTACAAGGAAGGCGGCGAGGAACCAGGCGAGGCGGCGGCTCAACAAATTGCCTGGTTGCGGCAAATGCTGGAATATCGGGAAGAGGACACGGATGATGGCGATTTACTGGAGCGGTTCAAGGCCGAGGCGTTCCAGGACCGAGTATACGCTATTACCCCAAAGGGCGCGATTGTCGAGCTGCCGCAGGGGGCGACTCCGCTGGATTTTGCCTATCACGTCCACACCGAGGTTGGGCATCGTTGCCGGGGCGCCAAGGTCAATGGCCGGATTGTGCCATTAACCTACGAACTCAAGACCGGCGAGCAGGTGGATGTGCTGACCACCAAGACCGGTGGGCCTAGCCGTGACTGGCTCAGTCCCCACTTAGGCTATGTCAAGAGCAATCGGGCGCGCGCCAAAATCCGGCAATGGTTTATTCAGCAGGATCAGGACAAGAGCATTACCGTGGGCCGCACGGTTCTGGAACGGGAATTTCAGCGACTGGGCGCTCGCCATCTCAAACTGGAAAAAGTCGCTGAGCGGCTTGGATTCGCCAAGCCTGACGAGTTATTCGCCACTGTTGGTCATGGCGCGCTGACCACCGGTCAGGTGGTGTCGAAAGTTCAGGATTTACTCCCGCAAGCGCCGCCCGCCGAGGATAGTCTGCCGGTGGTCCGCAAGCCGAAAACGGCTGAGCCGGGTAAGAATGATGTGCAGATTCGCGGTGTTGGGCAGTTGCTGACGCAGATTGCCCATTGCTGCCAACCGGCTCCGTTTGAACCGATTGCCGGTTACATCACCCAGGGACGCGGCGTGACTATTCACCGACAGGATTGCGCCAACCTGCTGGCCTTGGCTAATCGACATGGCGAACGGGTGATTGAAGTGGGTTGGGGCGAGACGCCGACCACCTATCCGGTGGATATCATGATCATTGCCCACGACCGCTCGGGTCTATTGCGGGACATTACCTCGATTCTGGCCAATGAGCAGGTCAATGTGCTGGGCGCCAATACGCTGACTGACCGGGAGACTTCGATTGCTCGCATGGGACTCACCCTGGAAATCACGGATGTGCTGCAACTCAGTCGGGTGCTGGACAAGATCAGCCAGTTGCGCAATGTGATGGAAGCCTATCGGAAGAGCTGAAGCTGATTATACCGTTTCTCGATAGGTTTTGAATTCTGGATTCCCCCCTTTAGCAAAGGGGGGTGAGGGGGGATTTAAACACCGTGGATCGACGCTGTCTGTCGAAATCCCCCCCGGCCCCCCTTTTTCAAAGGGGGGAGACTCTGCTGGAATGTCATTGAACATAGTGGGAATGGGTATTAGAACTCGATCCCGCGCTGCGCTTTTACCCCTTGTTCCCGATAGGGATGCTTGACGCTATGAATAGAGCTGACCAGATCGGCTTGTTCAACCAGCGCAGGCGGCGCATTACGTCCAGTCACCACCAGATGCAGTTCTGGGCGTCGACAGGCGAACAAGGTCAGCACCCGTTCTGCATCGAGATAACCGTAATGCAACACTGGATTCAGTTCGTCGAGAATGACCAGTTCGTAGCGCGCCTCCTGGATCATGCGCTCGGCTTCCGCCCAGGCCCGTTCCGCCGTGGCCATGTCCCGCTCCCGATCTTGAGTCAGCCAGGTGAATCCATCGCCAATCACTTGAAAATCAACATTTTCAAAATGGCTGAGCACCGCCCGTTCCGCGCTGTCCTGACGGCCCTTAATGAACTGCACGATCCCCACGGTCATCCCGTGGCCGATGGCGCGCAACGCCATGCCAAACGCCGCCGTAGTCTTGCCTTTGCCGGGACCGGTGTAGACGATCAGCAGTCCTTTCTCAACGGTTGCATGGGCTTGTTTGCGTTCATAACCGGCCTTGCGTCGGGCGGTCAGGCGGGCGTGGTCGGAAGGGGCGGTGGACATGAATCATTCCCAAAGCGTTCAAGGCGTCAAATGCAGCAAGCGCACGATCAACGGGGCCAGCAACGTGGTCAACAACGCATTCAAACCAATCGCCAGGCCAGCGAACGCGCCCGCTAGACTGCTGATTTGCAACGCGCGCGCCGTGCCGATGCCATGCGCCGCCACCCCAATCGCCATTCCTTTGACGGCGTCATCCCGGATGCGCAGGCTGTGCAATAGCGCGGGAGCGGCGACAGCCCCGACCACGCCGGTCAGAATCACGATCACTGCAGTCAGCGAGGGCAATCCGCCGATCTTTTCGGCAATGCCCATCGCTACCGGGGTCGTCACCGACTTGGGTGCCAGCGACAACAGGATGCGCGGCGAGCCGCCCAATAGCCAAGCCAGGCCAATGGCGGACAGAATGCCGGTCAGCGAACCAGTGAGCAGACCGGCCAGGATCGGGAGAAACAATTGCCGCACCCGCTCCCAGTGCAGGTAAAGCGGGATGGCCAGCGCCACGGTGGCGGGACCGAGCAGGAAGTGAATGAACTGTGCGCCCTTGAAATAGGTTGCGTAGGGAGTGCCTGTCAGCAGCAGAATCAGCGCCAGCAGCGCGATAGCCAAAGCGACCGGATTAAAAATAGCCCGCCCGCCGCTACGGCGGAACAGCCAGTGTCCAGCCAGATAGACCAGCAGAGTCACAGTCAGCCACAGCAATGGCGAGGCCGCAAGATACACCCAAATATCGTTCAGCATGAAAACATCCTAATGGTTATTCAAAATGTTGTCATTTTGAATTTTGGGTAGCATCTCGTTCAGCTCATTCCAAAATTAAGTCTCTGCTGAACTTCACAAGGGTGGTTGCAAGGAAGCTGCGTTTCTTCCGGGTTAACGACGGTGGAGCGTGGGAACCAGGCAGAGTGAGAGATCCCTTTTGCGAACGACCTTGACCGTCGACTTTTTTTACACGGGTTTGATACCGGAATTTTTCTAAACTTGATCGATTTTTGTTTTTATTCCATTGATTTATTGTTGAAAAGCAGTGGTTTTCGGCGGTAGGCGATGGGCTTGGAGGGTTGCGGGGGTGTCGGAATTTTTTACAGAATAACCGACTGATTAAATAGGAATTTGGTTATTTTTTGATCTATTTGAACTTTGTTTAATATATCAATAGTCTATTTTTATTTACAAATTTATCGTTTTCAGTGTTGCAAATGAGGTAGTTCACTTGTCTGTTCTTTAGCCGAA
>JAGRHQ010000286.1 GCA_020444905.1 Candidatus Competibacteraceae bacterium | reverse complement strand
CGGCGTACCGAGTAACGTCTGAAAATTGCCTGGCTGATTGACATGGCCGGTTACCGTCACCACCCGGGAAATGACCGGTTCGCCATGATCGACCGCGCGATGCACCGTGTGGGCCGTAGCGACATTGAAGCACTGTACGCCGACATCGACCGGCAAGCCTTCGACGGGCGTTTCTTTATCCGTCAGCAGCTTGACCAGTTGTTTGACGCTGCCGCTGGGATAGCGAGTGGGTACGGGCCGGATTTCATAACCGGTTCCGACGCATGCCTCGGTCATAGCGGCAATCGCTTCCGGCTTGTCATCTTCAATGCCGATCAACACCTCGCGCGGCGCCAGCAGATGAGCCATAACATGCAGTCCAGCGACGATGCCCGCCGCCTGTTCGCGCATCAGCCGATCATCGCAGGTGATCCATGGTTCACATTCTGCGCCGTTCAGGATCAAGGTATCCAGATGCTCGCAGTGACCGCCAAGATTGAGCTTGACCGCACTGGGAAACGCCGCCCCGCCCAGACCGACGATACCCGCGTTGCGCAAGACATTGCGCAATTCACTGGGATGTAAAGTCCGATAATCCACCGGTTGGCGCTCGATCCAGCGTTCTTCGCCATCGCTGTCGATCACCACGCACAGGTCGGGTAAGCCGGAAGGGTGCGGCACAGGCCGGGTCTCCACCGCAGTGACTACACCAGAGGTGGGTGCATGAACAGCAGCGCTGATGTACCCGTCGGCTTGGCCAATCATCTGGCCTTTTAGAACGTGGTCGCCGGATTCAACCAAAGGTTTGGCCATTGCGCCGATGTGTTGGCGTAGCGGCACGGTCAGTCGGCGCGGCAACGCAGCGCGCTGGATCGGCCTTTGATTGGATTCGGTTTTATGGCGAACGGTTTTCAACCCACCGTGGAAGGGGTACAAGCGGCTCATGCAGCGGCTTTAACGGTCACGTTGGGATAAGTCCATTTCCAGGTGGCAATGGTCTGCGCGACCGGAACCATGTCGATACAGTCCACCGGACAGGGCGCCAGACACAACTCGCAACCGGTGCATTCGCTGGCGATCACCGTATGCATGTGCTTGGCCGCGCCGAGAATGGCGTCCACCGGACAGGCTTGGATGCATAAGGTGCAACCGATGCAGTTCTGCTCGTCGATCACCGCCAGCATTTTCGGTTTCGCAACCCCATGCTCGGCGCTCAGCGGCTTGGGATCGCGGCCCAACAGGTCGGCCAAAGCGGCAACGCCGTTTTCACCACCCGGCGGACATTGATTGATGTCGGCTTCCCCGGCGGCGATGGCTTCGGCGTAAGGCCGGCACCCCGGATAGCCACACTGTCCACATTGAGTTTGCGGGAGAATGGCGTCGATTTTGTCAACAATCGGATCGCCTTCCACCTTGAAACGAATGGCGGCAAAGCCCAGCAGCAGGCCGGAGACGCCGGCCAGCGCGCTTAACACAATAATTGCGGCAATCATTTTTCCTTAGCCTCTTACCAAACCGGCAAAGCCCATGAACGCCAGCGACATCAATCCAGCGGTTACCAGGGTGATGGCCGCGCCCCGAAACGGCATCGGCACATCCGCGGTCACGATGCGCTCGCGCATGGCCGCGAACAGCACCATGACCAGCGAAAAACCCACCGCTGCGCCGAAACCATATAAGCCCGATTCAATAAAGCCATGCCGGGTTTGCACGTTGAGCAGAGCGACGCCCAGCACCGCACAATTCGTGGTGATCAGCGGCAGATAAATTCCCAGCACCTGATACAGCAGCGGACTGGTTTTGTGCACGACCATCTCGGTGAACTGGACGACCACGGCAATGACCAGGATGAAAGCGATAGTCCGCAGATATTCGAGTCCCAACGGTGCCAGCAGATACTCGTCAGTGAGATAGGCGCAAATGGACGACAGGGTCAGCACGAAGGTCGTCGCCAGCCCCATGCCCAGCGCGGTTTCCAGCTTGCGGGATACGCCCATGAAGGGACACAATCCCAGAAACTTCACCAGCACAAAATTATTGACCAGGATCGTACCGATCAGGATCAGCGCATACTCTTTCATAAATGAGCGTTCAAAGTCGGTTCATTTTGCAAGCAACAAAAATTCCATGAGCGCCTTTTGCGCATGCAGGCGATTCTCCGCCTGATCCCAGACCTGGCTTTGTGGCCCGTCGATGACCTCAGCGCTGACTTCCTCGCCGCGATGGGCGGGCAAGCAATGCAGGAAAAGGGCATCGGGCTTAGCCTGAGCCATGATTTCAGCCGTCACCTGATAGGGCGAAAAATCACGCATCCGCCGCTCTTGCTGCTCTTCCTTACCCATACTGGACCATACATCGGTGGTCACCAAATCCGCATTCCGGGCAGCGGCCAGCGGATCACGCAACAAGACCACTCGACCTGCGGCGCGCTTCAGCAATTCGGCATCCGGTTCATAACCCAGAGGAACTGCGATGCGTAACTGGAAATCGCATTGACAAGCGGCGCTCAGATAGCTGTTGCACATATTATTGCCATCGCCAATCCAGGCCACGGTTCGACCCTGAATACTGCCGCGATGTTCGATGAAGGTTTGTAGATCCGCCAATAATTGACAGGGGTGGTTGTGATCGGTTAACCCATTGATCACGGGTACGGCGGAATATTCAGTGAAACGTTCAATGCTTGCATGGGCAAAGGTGCGGATCATCACCAGGTCTACCATGCTGGACACGACCCGTGCGGTATCTTCAATCGGTTCGCCCCGGCCCAATTGGGTATCGCGCGGCGACAGGAAAATCGCATTGCCGCCTAGTTGCGCCATGCCCGCCTCGAAGGAGACTCGGGTGCGCGTGGAGGCTTTCTCAAAAATCATGCCCAACACTTTGCCTGGAAACGGCGCGGGATATTCCCCGCGCTGGCGCAGCATCTTAAATTCATTAGCGCGCTGAAGGATCTGTTGCAATTCAGTCGGAGTTAAATCAAACAGGCTGAGAAAATGGCGTGTTTTCATTATAGGGATTTCGCTGCAAAGCCGGATGATCGGCCCTTCTAAATGGTTGCAAACCGGCTTGCAGAAAGCGCGCCTTCCTGGGGCGCACCGTTCGCAAGCTGTTCTCCAAAATCAAAACGGCAGCGTTAAAAGCTGCCATAGTAGAATTATAGATCATGTTTTCAGCGGAATCGTGCTGGCGCTTTTGACGGCCAGCGAAACCGCATTCTTCATTATGAACTCCTCAGTCGTAAGTTCTCGGTCTAATCGTCGAACAAGACCGCCCCTGACTGAAGGTTAATCAGCCAAGAATACAT
>JAGRHQ010000285.1 GCA_020444905.1 Candidatus Competibacteraceae bacterium | reverse complement strand
CCGACCTGCGCCCCACCTGCTGTCAGCCAACTATCGTCCGCCATGCCCTTGATCTCGACCACGCCGCGTTCCGGCAACTGGCCAGGCAACGGTTCAGCCACACCCTTGGGCAATTGATTCACGGTGAACAAGCCTACATCCGGGTTGCCCGCCCCGGTATTCTGCAATTGCGACACCGCCAGCACACGCGGCTTCAGCATCTCGCCGACCGCATTCAGCAACTGGATCAGCGCCGGATAATAGGACGTTTCCTGAACGCCGCCGCCCGTGGCGCGAATCTCAGCCAGGACAGTAAAGTAAGTTTCGGCAGGGGAGGTCATCGTGGGGGAGTGTTGGGGTTAGGGAGTATCCCCCTAACCCGCTTGCTAAAGGTGAGGAAACCATAGCAGGGACGCTTTGCTCCCCCTTTGAAAAAGGAGATCTGGGGATTCCTCTTCTGCGCCGCTACGCCAGATACACCCGCTCCAGCGCACTACGTGAAATGTTGCCCTTGCTGTCTTCCGCCTCGATGTAGTAACGCACATCGCCCGCGCCGACCGGCAACTTCGCCGTGTAATAATTTCCGGTGATTACCGCACTGGTTTGCGTGGGATACAGACCATGATCGGTCATCACCAGCCGCGTTTCGCCGTTCGCATCGCGCAATATCAGCGTCACCTGCTTCAGCCCGCTGATGTCGTAAACGAAGGTATGCACCGTACCCTCGCGCGGCGCATCCAGCAGACAACCTTGCCCCCAGCGCTTGCCGCCGGGATTTTCCGGGGTCACCCACGGCGCAAAAATGGTCGGTCCGGTGCGATCCTTGCCAGCGGCCAGCAGGGCGTCAACCAGACTCTTCACCACGCGATAACCCTGATTGGCGGCGTTGGTGACTTGCTGATCCCAAACGTGTTGCCCGGTCCAGTACCAGTAGCAACTGGTCTCGGCGGCCAGCATCAGCCAGGTAATGTCATGCAGTCCAGCCTGGTTGGGATCGACGTCTTCCAGGGTATGCACGACATTCTGGAACGCAGTCAGCACCGCCCACGAATTGAGATCCGGCGAATAGGGCTGATCGTAACGGCTGAACCACTTCATGAACTGCGGATCGCCATTATCGGCCCCGCTCCAGGAACCCGGTTCGATATGCGCCGCTTGTTCTGGATCGGGCGGGAACCGGTCGAGATAGTCATGCACCGAAGTCAGTTCAAAGCGCGGATCGCCTTGTAGCCAGCGCACCATTTCCCCGGTGTTGTGGTTGTAGTAGCTGTCCGCGCCGCCACCGTGATTGTCACCGTCGGAGTGCAGCAGGAAAAACGGCGGATGCTTAGGGTCAAACGTCCCGGTATCGACGATCCGGTTGTAGACCTGGCCCAGCACGTCGGGATATTGCAGCGCGCCAAAGCCGCCCCGGGCATCCTCGTTGCCGATATAGCGCTCCGCTGGCACCGCGATGATTTTATGAACCTTGCCCTCTGGGTCTTCATACTGCACATATTCCGGTTTCAGCAAGCTCGGCGAGATTTTCGACCCGGCCCAGATATTGTGCAGTTGCAGCCAGTCATTGACCGGCGGATTGACCTGTTCGGCGGGATTCGGCGGCAGCATTCCTTCGTTGATTCCGGCGTAGGGATAATCCTGGCAGGCCCGGAAGCGATGAATGGAGTCGTAAATGACCGCCTTGACGCCAGCCTGATTCAACGCCGGGATCATGCGAATATGGAAAGCGGTTTCCGGGGGGAACATCACGCTGGACGCTTCCACGCCAAACGCCGAGCGGATGATGTTCCGATGCCACTCGACCTGCTTGACGATGTCCCGTTCCGGGATCAGCGCCATGAGCGGATGGAAAAACCCGAAGGCGACGAAATCGACCCGGGGATGGCCCAGCACGGTTTTTTCCTGGGCGATGGCGCGCAACTCATGATTCCAGTTGCCGAACCGCCCGCCGCACAGACCATCGGCGGCGCAACGGTCCAGTTGCTCGATCAGCGAACCGCTCCAACTGGTCGACAGCCCTCCATGCGGCAGGCCGCCGCTGATGTATTGACGCGCGGCGGTGGGAATGAAATGCGTGTAGGGGCCGCCGCGCGCCCCGAAGATACCGTCCTTTTCGCCATCCCAGTAATACTGGTCAGTAACGTTATAGTAGGGCTGGTGCATGTGCTTATGGATGCCAAAGTACAGCTTGACCGGCGTATCGCCCGGCCCGGTGGCGACCCGAATCACCGGCTTGGCCTTGACATTCGGCGCGATGCGCAACTGGCGAAATTCCTTGATCCAGTCGCCGCCGCCGGCCTGTTGAATATCGGCCTTGCGGCAACCTTCCGCCTGTACAGTGATCGTGTTGGGCCACAGCAATCCCGCTGGAACGGTGGCGGTGTAGTGGTAATCGCCATCGACGACCGTTTCCGCCAACGCCTCACCGGTGATTAGGCGTTGCCCGTCCGGCGCGTGCAGGATCATCTGGGGAAACGGAACCTGGCCGTCAGCGACGAACGTGAGGGTAAAGGCCGGATTTTTGCCAGATTCGTCACATTCCAGCGTTTCGGGCAGTTCAATCTGCAGAATACGGTTAAAAACATCAGCCATTGCATAACCTCGCGTTGATGGGAGTGGTAGCAGTCTTCATTATCATGGTAGAAATTTGTCTAAATCGAAGTTACTACTATTAAATTCCACAATTCTTATCCAATCTATCGCTCCATTTTTATCACAGAAGCGGTCGATAAATTCTTTGGTAAATCGGTTGGTTATGTTGCTTTTCTCAGTCAGAAACCTTGCATTGTGTTCTTGTGCCATATATCCAACAGGTTCAATAATTTCTGTATAGAGATGCTGATCTTCACTAATAAGATACCAAAAATTCTGTCCTACTACTTTCATATATCCTCGAACATAGCTTGTTTTTGTTTTTCCATAGCAGATACCTAAAACAGGTTGAACATTGACGCCTCGCCTGGATTGCTTGACTCGGGTTACGGCATTTTTTAGATCCTGCTCCAATTTGTTTTGTTGAGAGCTGTTACCCCAATTTGTTCCTGATTTTACAGAGACCACATAATGAATATTGTTGTTGATAAATTCCAAATCCACTCCTGGCGCAGTAGACTTGTGGCCCCCACAGGTCATCTCGGCAATGTAAATAGCTAACCCTTCTAAAAAATCCCCAAATAATTTTTCTTCGGAAGAAGATAAGAAAGCCTCAAGCAGGTTAGATATTAACTCACTTGCAGTAGTGACATTTTTTGCCTTGAAGAGATAAGGATTTTTAGTCAACAGCTTATCAAGTTTAAGTTCTTCAAGTGATTTAAT
>JAGRHQ010000284.1 GCA_020444905.1 Candidatus Competibacteraceae bacterium | reverse complement strand
CCCCTTTGCAGGGGGTGCAACTGAACGCCTGGTGGATTGATCCCGCCAAGGCGGCGTCAGGCCAACGCGATTCGGGATCGGAAAGAACCGATTAATCCACCTTTAACGCACGGCCTAACCCTGAGCACGCTGAACATGCATGGCGACTTGGGAATTAGGCAATGCGGGTGGGGGGGTCGCCACCGGACGGATCAATTGCCCTAGCACCTGCTCGCGTGGGCCGAACATTTGCGCCTGTCCCTCGCGCAAGACCAGAATGTGATCCGTGGCGTTGAGGATGCTGGTGCGATGCGTAATGACCACGATCGTGCGTCTTTGCTCCTTCAGTTCGTTGATAGCCCGGATGAGCGCCGACTCACCCTGGTCATCGAGGTTGGAATTTGGCTCATCCAATACGATGAGCACGGGTTCGCCATACAGCGCCCGGGCCAGACCGACGCGCTGGCGCTGGCCGCCCGAGAGGAAACCGCCCGCTTCGCCAACAGGGGTATCGTAGCCTTGCGGTAAGCGTTGGATCATTTCGTGAACTCCGGCCTGGCGCGCCGCCGCCACCACTTTGGCCGGATCCACTTCGCTGAAGCGGGCGATATTCTCACTGATTGTGCCAGAAAATAATTCGATATCTTGCGGCAGGTAACCGATATAGGGACCCAGATTTTCGCGGTTCCAATGCTGGATATCGGCGCCATCCACCCGTACCTTGCCGCCGGCTACCGGCCAGACGCCCAGGATCACCCGCGCCAGGGTGGATTTGCCCGCGGCGCTGGGGCCGATGACCGCCAGCGCCTGACCTGGGGCGACCGAGAAGGTGAGTCCGCGCAATACAGCGACGTTTGTGCCTGGTGGTGCAGCCACGACGTTTTCCAGAGTCAAGCATCCTTCGGGCGCAGGAATCGGCATGTAGCGGCGCCGCTCCGGCACAAGGCGCAGCAGTTCGTTAAGGCGGCTATAGGCGGCGCGATAGGAGAGAAACCCTTTCCAGTTACCGATGATATGGTCAATGGGACTAAGCGCCCGCCCCATCAAAATTGAGCCTGCAATCATCATACCGGGTGTCATAAGGTGTTCAATGGTCAGATAGGCGCCAATGCCCAGAATGAGCGACTGCGACAGCATACGCAAGGTTTTGCTGGCGCTACTGAGCAACCCCGCGCGATCGCTGGCCTGCGCTTGTAACCCCAGCACCTCGCGGTGCCGTTCCAGCCAGCGACGGCGAATGTCAGGCAACATACCCATCGCTTCCAGGGCTTCGACATTGCGCAGATTGCTGGTCAGGTAATTATTGTTCGCAATTGCCTTGGCGTTGGCTTCATTAAGTGGTTTGCGGGTGGCGAATTCGTTGGCGATCGCCAGGCTGGACACCAGAATGGAGCTACCGATGGCAAACCAGCCCAGGATTGGATGAAGGAGAAACATCACCGCCAGATAGATGGGCGTCCAGGGCAGGTCGAAGAAGCCGAATAGACCACTGCCAGTCAGGAATTGCCGCAGATTGTTCAAGTCATTCAGCGCCTGGCTGCTGACGCCAGGGCGTTGCAGGTTTTGGTCAAACATGGCCTGGAACAATCGAGGATTCAACAGGCTGTCAAGGCGAGCGCCGGTTCGAACCAGAATGCGGGAGCGCACCAGTTCCAGCCCGCCCAGGACAATGAATGCGGCAATGGCGATCAGCGTGATCATCAATAATGTTGACTCGCTGCGACTGGACAACACCCGGTCGTACATTTGCAACATGTACAAGGTGGGGGTCAACATTAAAAGATTGATAAACAGACTAAAGAAAGCAGCTGAAACAAAGGATTGCCGGCAAACGCGCAGGGCTTTTTGCAGATCGGAAGGCGGCAGTTTGGGTTTCATAGGCAGGAGATCCCTGGCGGTGCAGCGAAAAAGGGGTCGTTAAACACAAAACTCAAAAGCGAATTGTAACAGTAGGCGCGAGGATTCCATAGCGGGCGAAAATTCCTCCAATCCAGACCGTCCGGAAAGACATGACACGCAGGGCGATCGTTTTTAAGCTGACAGCGGGTTAAATCCAATGGCTCAAGGTTGGCAAATACCCTACCCCGGTTGCCCGGAAGCCGCTGCCTGGCACTACTTGCAATACCAAAGCCTGATTCCACCAGTCATAATTATTGCTGACGTGCGCATGACCGCTGTGCAGCGCAAAGGTCACACTGTAATTACCCACGCCCAGATTGAACTCGGGAAATTCGAACTCCAAACAGCAGCGATCACCCCCTTTCAATCCACGCCGGCTGGAACCCAGATACCAGGTATTGGTGCCAAACACATCATTGCCCAACTGATCCCGGATCAGAAAACCGACCGTCAATTCCTCCAGATCCTGATGGATAACGCAATCAATCCGGAAGCGCACCGCTTCGCCGATTTGCACAGCCCGCACACTCTGACCATTCAATATCATATCTACCCTTTCAATCACGGCGGCCTGATTGCCGGAGCGGATGGTGTTTTTCCGGGTTTCTGATTCGACCTGGCGAATATGCTGATCGGCTTCCTGCCGGGCAATGATGGCGTTGTAATAATCCAGCACTACATCGGGCGAGCCATCGCGGACCATGATTCCCTGGTCGAGCAGGATAGCGCGGTTGCACAGCGTTTTTATCGCTCCTGGACTGTGCGAGACAAACAGCAGGGTAGTGTCCTGATCGCGGAATTGACGAATCCGTTCAAAGCTTTTGTGTTGAAAGTAAAGATCACCTACGGACAGGGCTTCATCGACGATCAAAATATCAGGGCGGATGGTGGTCGCCACGCTGAACGCCAAGCGCACCTGCATGCCGCTGGAGTAGGTTCGCACCGGCTGGTCGATATAGTCGCCGATTTCGGCAAAATCCTCGATCGCTGGCATCTGTGCGGTGATTTCTGCGACAGAGAGTCCAAGCAGTTGCCCGGCCATCAGTACATTCTGCCGTCCAGTGAAGTCCGGGTGAAAGCCCATCCCTAGTTCTAGCAGTGCGGCTATCCGGCCTCTCACCTCAACCGAACCTTGGCTCGGCTGGGTCGTGCCCGTGATGATCTTTAACAGAGTGCTCTTGCCCGCGCCGTTAGCGCCAATGATTCCTACCGATTCGCCAGGCGCCACCTCGAAGCTCACGCCGCGTAACACCCAGTGGGCTTCGTGTCGCGGGCGACCGTGCGGGTCCGACCATTCCAGCAACCGCGACCAGCGGTTCGGGTAGCGCTTATAGGCCTTGCCGATGTTATTGATAACCAGTTTTCCCATCACAGTTCATCCACAATTTCGCCGACCCGGTTTAAAAACAGCCGGCCCGCCA
>JAGRHQ010000283.1 GCA_020444905.1 Candidatus Competibacteraceae bacterium | reverse complement strand
GAATCACTAGCGAAGAGCGCAGATGAAACAGGAACAAGGCGCAGACGATCACCACCACCACAAATTCCTCAACCAGCTTCTCGCCCAGATTCTTCACGGCCCGCACAATCAAATTGGAACGATCATAGGTGGGAACGATCTCCACGCCTTCCGGCAGACCGCGTTGCAACTGCGCCAACTTGGCTTTCACCGCCTCAATGGTGGTCAGCGCATTCTCGCCGGCGCGCATCACAATAATCCCGCCGACCACTTCCCCTTCCCCATCCAGTTCCGCCGCCCCGCGCCGTAGTTCCGGCCCCAAACGAATATCAGCCACGTCATCCAGCAGAATCGGCGTGCCTGCATCGCTCACCCCCAGCGGAACCCGCTGCAAGTCCTCGATCTTTTGCAGGTAGCCGCGTGAACGCACCATATACTCCGCTTCCGCCAGTTCAATCACCGAACCACCGACTTCCTGATTGGCGTTCTGAATGGCCATGCGCACTTGGGAGAGGGGCAGGTTGTAGGCGCGCAAACGATTGGGATCGAGCACCACCTGATACTGCCGGACCATACCGCCAACCGTAGCCACCTCGGCCACACCATCGACAGATTGCAGTTCGTATTTCAGGAACCAGTCCTGCAAGGAGCGTAATTGCGCCAGGTCACGCCGGCCACTGCGATCCACCAGCGCGTATTCGTAAACCCAACCCACCCCGGTCGCGTCCGGACCCAAGGCCGGTTGCGCCTGGGGCGGCAGGCGTGGCGCGATCTGGCTGAGATATTCCAGTACTCGCGAGCGCGCCCAATATAAATCCGTGCCGTCGGCGAAAATCACATAGACAAAGGAATCGCCGAAACCGGAATAACCGCGCACCGTCACCGCGCCCGGCACCGCCAGCAACGCCGTCGCCAGCGGATAGGTCACCTGACTTTCCACCACTTGCGGGGCTTGACCGGGATAACTCGTCTTCACAATCACCTGCACGTCGGACAAATCCGGCAGGGCGTCCAGGGGAATATGCCGCGCCGACCACGCGCCCCATCCGGCTAGCAGCAACGCCATCAAAGTCACCAGCAACCGGTTGTGAATCGACCAGCGAATGATGGCGGCAATCATGGCTGCGTCCCCGCTGAATCGACGGCGTCAATCTGATAGCGTCCGTCTTCGCCCTCGCTGATGCGAAAACGCATTCGGCTTTCCGGCTGCAAGCCGTCCAACTTGACGCCCTTGGCAACCGGGAAATCCATAGTCATAGTCGGCCACTTGAGTTCAGGAATCGGCTCATGCGTGACGTTCAGGGTGTGCGTATCCCGTTCGACGGTATTGATCACGCCCTCGGTCCAGATCTCCGGCTTGGGCGGCGCGGTCAATCGTTTCAGACTGGCGCGGACGCTGCTCTCCGAATCGAGCAGAAACTGGGCGGAGGTGACCACCTGCTCGCCCTCCTTCAACCCTGAAAGAATCTCCACCCGGTCGCCCGACTCGATCCCGGTCTCCACCGACCGTGCGTCAAACCGTCCTTCGTCCAGGGCGATCATCACCCGCTGCTCGGTTCCGGTGGGAATCAGCGCCTCGCGCGGAATATGCAGGACGCTGGTTCGCGGTTCAGCATGGATCGTGACATCGGCGAACATATTGAATTTCAGTCGCTCGCCGGGGTTGGGAAAGCGCAATCGGGCGCGCACCGTGCGCGTTTTCGGATCGACATCGGGATAGATATATTCCACCGCGCCCGCCCAGACCTCGCCCGGCGCGTGAGGCAAGCGCACTTCCGCTTTCTGGCCGACCGCCAGCCAGCCGGCCTGTTGCTCGAATACTTCGACCTGAATCCACACCGTCGACGGGTCCGCCAGGGTCATCAACTCGGTTTGCGGCATGACATACATGCCCTCGCGGATATTCAGAGCGGAAACGATGCCGTCCTGGCGGGCATACACCGCTGTCAACTGGCGCACGCGCCCTTCCTTTTCCACTTGTTGAATCTGACTTTCCGACACACCCAGCGCCAGCAGGCGGTCGCGGGCCGAGACTTTCAACAATGAAATACCGCCGCGCAGGGATTGCAGATACTCTTCCTGAGCATTGGTTAAATCGGGCGCGTAGACTTCCATCAACAGGTCACTCTTGCGCACTCGTTCCCCAAGCGTGCGGACCTTGAGATTTTCCACCCAACCGCTGGCGCGCAGATGGACATGGCTAAGCGCGCGCTCGTCGTAATCGACATACCCCACGGTTTCGATGCGCCGCGCCAGATTGCCGCGCTCCACGCGGGCTGTCCGCACTCCAAGGTTATTCACCACTTCCGGGGCGATGGCGAACCCGGGACCGGCGCTGCCGCCCCTGTCATCATCGGCGTAGACCGGAATGTAATCCATCCCCATATCGTCCTTGGCGGGCGTGTCGGAGAAGATAGTCGGATTCATTGGATGCCGATATTTGATCGGCTTGCGTTCGGCTTGCGCGCCCCCTCCCCCCGTGTCAGGGAGAGCCGGAGCGGGGGACGCAGCCACTGGAATGTTCAAATACGCCAGCCAGGGTTGCAGATGAGGGGCCAGCCCTGCGCCGGCCAGAAATAACAGAACGGCGACTATCATCGCCAACAAGATTTTCATTACAAGGGAACTCCCGAAAAAATCGCACGGAGCGGCGTCAGGCCGCACTTTTGAACAACGGGCGATAATCGGGAGCGCTAGAGCCGCAGGACTCGGGAGCGTTGCGGCGGCGGAGGACCAACCGCCGGGATAAAGGGGGGAGGAACAGAATGACGGTGCGCGCCATCGGGCGGCAACCACTCGACAACCACCATCGACGCGGGTTGATCCGGTTGGTTCGTCGACGGCACATACGCCTGGAGTCGGTCGTGCTCGCCAAGCACTTGCAGACAGGGATCATCGTGACAAGGCGACGATGCGGAATTGACAAGAATGTTAGCGACCTCATCAGGGCAACAATCATGGATTGCAGGCCCTGCGGAATCGGCCCCAGTCGGCAGTGGACAAGCGTGGGCGCGGAACGCCAGCAACAGAATCAACAGCAGGATCGTCACGATACCGCCGGGTTGCCGGGTAAAATTGCGCCCACGCACTGTATTCAAACGCTGATCTCCAGAAAAAACCAACGGATTGGATGGTAAGCGGCGATTAGGGTTCCATCTTGGTCAGCGTTCGCTTCCCTCGCCCGCTTGCGGGAGCGTGAACGCTTACTAAATGGGTTAAAAGACAACTGAACTGAACCAACACCATCTTTACTCGTGAGTCATAAGTTCTCAATAACTTGTTGAAGTTGTTCAAATTCGCCTATTCGACAAGTTATTTCCACAGG
>JAGRHQ010000282.1 GCA_020444905.1 Candidatus Competibacteraceae bacterium | reverse complement strand
TACGGCCCTTGCCGTGAAGTGGAGAAGGAGAGATCAGTGGTCACCGTTTCCCGCGTTTTGGCGACCGACGCCGCCTTGGACTTGATTGCTCGACTCAAGGCTAAACACGGCCCGCTGATGTTTCACCAGTCTGGCGGCTGTTGCGATGGTAGTTCGCCGATGTGCTACCCCGAAGGCGAGTTGATCGTCGGCGATGGCGATGTGCGGTTAGGCGAAATCGGCGGTTGTCCGTTCTACATGAGCGCTGCCCAATTCGAATATTGGCAGCACACTCAACTGACCATTGATGTCGTCCCTGGCCGGGGCGGCATGTTTTCCCTGGAAGGCCCGGAAGGTTTGCGTTTCTTAACCCGCTCGCGGTTGTTCACCGATGAAGAACAAGCAGATCTGGATGCAGAACGCACTTAGATAACAACCACACTATAAAAAGACCATTAAATCCACCAAAGAGGTTTAACGATGCCCAAGTATCTGATCGAACGTGATTTACCTGGCGCGGGCAAGCTGTCCCCTGCCGAACTGAAAGCCATTTCGCAAAAATCCTGCGGGGTGCTGAGTGCGTTGGGACCCCAGATCCAATGGGTGCAAAGCTACGTTACCGACGACAAGATTTACTGCGTTTACATCGCGCCCAACGCCGACCTAGTGAAGCAACACGCCGAGCAAGGCGGATTCCCGGCTAACCGCATTTCGGAAATCCGGGTAGGCATCGATCCCACCACCGCCGAAGGCTGACGATTCGCTTTACTACTACTGTTCGCAGGGTTAGTCGATGAGCTACGAAATCTTCCGGCAGGGTCTGGACGCGCCGATCTGCCTGACTTGGGAAATCACCTACGCTTGCAACCTGCACTGCGTGCACTGCCTATCTTCTTCTGGCAAGCGTCGGCCGGATGAACTCACCACCGCCGAAGCCAAGCGGCTGATCGACGAGTGGGCGGAGATGAAGGTGTTTTACATCAACGTCGGTGGTGGCGAGCCGATGAGCCGAAAAGACTTTCGCGAATTAATGGATTACGCACTGGCGCGTGGTATTGGCGTCAAGTTCAGCACCAACGGCGCCTTGATCGACGATGACGCGGCGGCGTGGATCGCATCGCGCGATTATCTGGATGTGCAAATCAGTCTCGATGGCGCAACCTCGGCCACCAACGATCCGGTGCGCGGCGACGGTTCTTACGACCGCGCCCGTCAAGCGATGGAGCGGCTGGCCAAGTACCGGTTTCCGTTCAAGATCAACGCCACCGTCACCCGCCGCAATTATCCGCAGCTCGATGCGCTCTATGCGCTATCTCAGCGGTATGGAGCCGAATTGCGGCTGACGCGGTTGCGTCCCACCGGACGCGGCGGCGCGGTGTGGCACGAGTTACGCCCGACCCATGCCCAAAACCGCGGACTGTACGAGTGGCTGCTGAATCATCGCGACGTGCTGACCGGCGATTCTTTCTTTCACCTGTCGGCCTACGGGCAACCGATGGACGGGCTGAACCTGTGCGGAGCCGGGCGTATCGTCTGTTGCGTGGACCCGGTTGGCGAAGTGTACGCCTGTCCGTTCATGCTGGCCCCGGAGTTTTCCGGCGGCAACGTGCGTCAACCCGATGGATTCACCGGTATCTGGCGCCACTCGCCGCTGTTCGCGCACCTGCGGGAATGGCAAGTCGGCGGCAGTTGTCAGAGCTGCAACGCCTACGACCAATGCCACGGCGGCTGCATAGCCGTCAAACACTTCACTCAGCAATCCCTGGATGCGCCCGACCCGGACTGCGTGTTTCAGCAACCGGCGCCGTTTCCGATACCGGTGAAAGCCGCATCGCAACTTGCAGGCGTCGCGCTGTCATGAGTCCGATCCAAGCTATGCGTGAAATCCGTAGTGTGTGAGGCAAGGTCATGAGCAAGCCAGAAAACCGCCCTACCGGACTTTTCGCTCCCCTGCCGCTAGGTGGCAAAACTGCGTCGAACCGTTTAGTGTTCGCCGCCCATCAGACGAACTTCGCCACCCATAACCGTTTCACCGAACGGCACGTCGCCTATTACGAAACCCGTGCCGCCGGTGGCGCGGGAACGATTGTTCTGGAAGGCAGCGTCGTCCATCCTTCGGACTGGCCCTACGAGTACGCGATATTCGGCTACGAGGCTGCCGTGGTGGATGGTTATCGCCAGGTCGCGGACGCGCTGCACCGTCATGGTACGCTGGTGCTGGCGCATTTGACGCACAGCGGAATGCAGGGCAGCAGTCATTATTCCCAGTTGCCGCTGTGGGCGCCCTCGCCGGTTCCGGAAGTCAACAGCCGCGAGTTGCCGCAGGTCATGGATGCCGGCGACATCGCCGCCGTCATCGAAGGCTTCCAGCAAGCGGCCCGTTATGCCCGCGACGGTGGCTTGGACGGAGTCGAACTGAACGCGGGTCAAGACAGCCTGATTCGCCAGTTTCTGTCGCCGCTGACCAATCAGCGTAATGATGATTACGGCGGCTCGCTGGACAACCGGCTGCGTTTCGCCCGTCAGGTCATCAAAAGCGTGCGTGAGGAACTGGGTCGCGGCGCGGTGGTCGGGCTGCGCCTATCAGGCGACGAACACGCGCCTTGGGCCGGGATCAAGCCGGAAGATGCAGTGGAGATCGCCCGTTGTCTGGCGAGTGACGGACTCATCGACTTC
This sequence comes from Candidatus Competibacteraceae bacterium, assembly GCA_020444905.1. Lineage (GTDB taxonomy): Bacteria > Pseudomonadota > Gammaproteobacteria > Competibacterales > Competibacteraceae > UBA2383. Next base: position 678 of record JAGRHQ010000282.1, on the reverse strand, counting down.
ATCAGCGTCACCAGCGGTAGCATCTATACCAGCCACCTGACCCGGCCCGGACTGTATCAACCGCCCGGCTTCGCCGTCCCTCTGGCGGCGGGGATCAAAGCGGCGGTCGCGCTGCCCGTCTTTGCCCAGGGCAGCATCGTCGATCCCAAAATGGCGGCGACGCTGCTGGTTGACGGGAAAGCCGACGCTGTGGAAATGACCCGCGCCTTAATCGCCGATCCGGACTTGCCGCGCAAATGGCGTGAAGACCGCGCCGACGATATTCGTCCTTGCCTGCTCGCCAATCAGGACAATCTCATCGGCCTGGTGCAGAACCCGCGTTTGAGCTGCGCCAATAATCCGGCTGCCGGCTACGAACGTGAGGCCGAATTCGCCCCCTTGAAGCGCGCTCGGACGCCGCATCGAGTCCTGGTCGTGGGCGGTGGACCGGCTGGTCTGGAGGCGGCGCGGGTCGCGGCGCTGCGCGGCCACCGGGTGACTTTGTACGAACGCGAACCGCGGCTTGGCGGCGCAGTCCGGCTCGCCGCCGCCGCGCCTGGCCGCGAGCGGCTGGCGTTGGCGGTGGACTGGCTGGAGCGGCAAGTCCGCAAGCTGGAAATCGAGATATACACCGGGGTGGAAATGACCGCCGAACAGGTCGGTCAGGAAGCCCCCGACGCCGTGATCGTGGCCGTGGGA
>JAGRHQ010000281.1 GCA_020444905.1 Candidatus Competibacteraceae bacterium | reverse complement strand
CTCCCCGATAAACGGGAACTACGTCAATGCTATCTGCGCTGCTTAAGCTGACCATGAATCAGCTGACTCTACAGAGTCCTCAAAGAACTCAAAAATTGAGGAGAGAAGCATGTTTAGCCGATTAAAAATTGGAGTTCGTATCGGTATTTCCATGAGCCTGTTGCTAGTTTCTGCTATCTTGGCCACTACTTCTATAACATTTTTTAGATTTCAAGGATCGGTATTCGAGGCAGAAAAACGTGAAGCTGATAAAACATTTGAATTATTGGTTCAGACCATTGCCTCCCAAAGCCAAGTAGCAGAAACGCTAAGTGTCCTGTTAGCAAATATACCTGAAGTGCAACAAGCAACAGCGAATCAAGATCGTGAACGGCTACTTGCACTCATGCAAGCTCCTTACCAGGCGCTGGCCAAGAGATACGGCGTTTCACAGTTTCAATTTCATACACCGCCAGCGACTTCATTACTACGGCTTCACAAACCTGAGAAGTTTGGAGATGACTTATCAGCGATAAGACCATCAGTCATAGACGTCAACAAGACTGGTAAGACAGTAGGTGGCCTTGAAGAAGGCGTGGCGGGCCTTGGAATTCGAGGTATTGCACCGATATCAAATAAAGATCAACATGTTGGATCAGTGGAATTTGGCATGGCTTTCAATCAAAGCTTCTTTGAGAATTTTAAGACTGAGCATGGAGTGGAAGTCGCGCTATTTGTGCCGCAACAACAAGGCTTCAAAGGGCTATATTCGACTTATGGTGAGCATTCTTTTTTATCTAATGAGCAGTTAAAAACTGCTCTAACTGGAGAGGTTGTCGTACAAACAACGAATTTCGCCAATCGGCCAGTAATGGTTTACGCCCGGGCTATCAAGAATTATTCTGGTATGCCCATTGGGGTATTAGAGATGCTGGTTGATCGCAGTGACTTTATCACAGAAATAGCACGTACCCGTAATCTTGTCTTAATCATTGTGGGGCTGATCTTTGCGATTGGCCTAGTAATCATCCGGTGGATAGTGCGTTCTATCTTAAAGCCGTTGGCCAATATGGGTACTATCGCAAGTCGTATTGCTGACGGCGACCTGACAACTGTCATTCAGGTCACTTCACAAGATGAAATCGGCCAGTTGCTACGAGCAATGCAGACCATGAGTTCTAATCTGCAACGCATCGTAGGCCAAATTGCTCAATCAACCAGCCAGGTCGGTTCCGCTGCGACAGAAATTGCCCAAGGCAGCGCCGACTTAGCTCAACGCACCGAAGAACAAGCCTCCGCACTGGAAGAAACCGCTGCGTCGATGGAAGAGTTAACTTCAACGGTGAGACAAAGCGCTGATAACGCTGAGCGAGCTAATCAATTAGCTGAAACCGAACGAGTTCGGGCAGAACAGGGTGAATATGTTGTGGATCAAGCGATCAAGGCGATGAGCGCTATCAGCACTAGTAGCCTTAAAATTGCTGACATCATCGGTGTCATCGATGAAATCGCTTTCCAAACCAATTTGTTAGCCTTAAACGCCGCTGTGGAAGCCGCCCGTGCTGGGGAACAAGGGAAAGGCTTTGCCGTTGTGGCATCTGAGGTGCGCAAGCTCGCGCAGCGTAGCGCTGACGCCGCCAAGGAGATCAAGACATTGATTACCGACAGCGTTGCTAGAGTGGAAGATGGTAGCCGACTTGTCGAGGAATCCGGCAGAACGCTCCGGGAAATGGTCTTGGAGGTTAAGAAAGTTAGCAAAATCGTGACTGACATGGCAGCATCAACACGGGAACAAGCCCTAGGAATCGAACAAGTCAACAAAGCCATTCTGCAAATGGATCAGGTTACACAACAGAACGCTACTCTTGTGGAAGAGACTGCTGCTGCTAGCCAATCGATGGATGAACAGGTTCATGAATTACAGAATCTGATGGCATTTTTCAAGCATTAGACTAACCAACCTTATTTCAGCTCGACTTCACCCTATTTGACTGTATAAAAATTAATAATTACAAACAGATAAACAAAAGGCGCTGCTGGAATGGTTACTCGGCTTTTACAGCGATTCCCAGGTTTCCCTACCCGATTTCATTCCGAGTAGCGGCGGCTTTGGAATCGGCGATCAAGACCAGCGAGTTGAATAGAGAGCTGATTCAGGTGCGCTGAGCGCTGTATCTGGATCCAGGCGCACCGTTTCCCGGCATTCATCTGCGCTACAACGCAAATCTGACTGATGGCGCCACGATTACTTACCTTGCAATTGATACCGTCTGACCGCTCGATCGTGCTCAGCGAGTGTTCGAGAGAACACATGGCCGCCCTGACCATCAGCGACAAAGTACAGCGCATCGCCGGCGGCTGGATTCACTGCCGCTTTCAAAGCTGCTTCACCTGGCAGGGCAATCGGCGTAGGCGGCAGACCTTTACGGGTGTAGGTGTTGTAGGGTGTGTCGGTCGTTAAATCCCGTTGCCGGAGATCGCCATCGAAAGCCTCTCCTAACCCATAGATCACCGTCGGGTCGGTTTGCAGACGCATCCCTTTGAGCAGACGCCGCGCGAACACCCCGGCGATTTCCGGACGCTCCGCAGGCAGACCGGTTTCCTTCTCGATGATCGACGCCAGAATCAATGCCTGATAGGGATTGTCCAGAGGCAGGTTGGGCGCGCGATTCTGCCAAATCTCAGCCAGGCGCTGATCCATCGCTGTCATTGCCCGGCGCAGGAATGCTTCATCAGTGAAGCCGGAGGGAAAGTGATAAGTGTCCGGTAGAAACCGTCCTTCAGGATGTTCACCCAGACGCCCCAAGCGGGCCATGACGTCCGCATCGCTGAACCCTTGTAGAATCTGCGCAAGTTTGGGATGACGAGTCATCGCCTGTTGCAATTGGCGAAATGTCCAACCCTCCACCACCGTCAGCGCGTATTGGATCACTTGCCCAGCGACGATCCGGTCAATGAGCGTTCGTGGCGTTAATCCAGGCGACAGTGCGTATTCGCCCGCCTTGAGACGGGTGGCCAGGCCATTCAGACGGGCATGGGCTTCCAGATAGAGCGCGGGGCGCGATAAGCCAGGTTGCCGTTGCAAATGCCGGGCAATCTCATTGATGCCCATTCCGGGCTTGACTTCAAGCACCTGACCGTCAGCGGAAACCTCCAGAGGAGCATCAAGAAACTGCTGATAATCAGAGTAAAGCAGTGACAGGAACAGCCCCAATGAAGCCAGCAACCATCGCCACATCATCCCCTCCTTGGATAAGGAGGGGTGGCGCACAGCGCCGGTGTGGTGCAAACACGCCCAGTCGACAACAGAATTAGCGCCCTCAACTCAGGCTGCGGAACACTACCGTGCCGTTGGT
>JAGRHQ010000280.1 GCA_020444905.1 Candidatus Competibacteraceae bacterium | reverse complement strand
GAACCGTTCCCATCGTCTCCTCGCCATTTCAGTTAAACTCGCCTTAGAGTCTAACTCAGAACTGATAGGTGGTGAGACGCCATCTCATCGAATGCTTTTTCAACAAGATCGAGCATTATCGCCGCATCTTTTCGCGTTTCGAGAAAACCGCTAACCACTTCATGGCCTTCCTGCACTTCGTCGCTTTCCTCATTTGGACTCGATGAAATGTCAACAGAACCTAGTACAAGCATCATATCCGCTACCAACAGCGTATAAGACCTTATCTCAATGCTATTGTGGAAATTACATGGGTTCCAATAATCACACTGGCATCGATATCGGAACATCGAATGCAAATCCACAAGTATTTAGTCTATGTAAGGGTACTGTAAAGTATAATACAACAAGTGGGAATTATAGCAGTCAATATGATAAATATTGGAATGCATTCTTAGTTATTGCACATGATTGTAATAACGATGGCAATGTAGACATCATTGGATATTATGGGCATATCATCAGCTCTCTATCAGTTAGTTCAACAGTGAGTTCTGGTGGAATCGCTATCGGTACTATCCGAGATGCATATGATAAATATAACAACATAAACAAGAGTAGTAATCATCTACATCTTAGCATCAGTCAACCATCAAAGATTTTCAGCAATGAATGGGGTTATTATGGAGCAAGTTGTAGCGCAGTAGGTGACCGAGGCTTTTTAAACCCTATAAGTTATTTTAGATTCAACAGTGTCAGCTTACCCGGATCTGTATCAGTTAGTCCCACCAGCAGCACTTGGACTACTTCACCACAGAATATTAGCGTAAATTCCAGCAATGCCACCCAAATTTACTATACTATCCGCTATACCTCAGACGGCAGCACACCGGTTGATCCACCAGAACCGAGCAGCAGTGTTAAAGATGGAACTATCACCGGTAGTTCAGGCAACTTCCAAGTCTATGCCAGTATCGGTCAGATAAAGAGGCTCAAAGTACGTTTTCGGGGCTATAATGGCGCAGGTTACAGCGCCAGCACCGCCTCTTATCTCTACACAATTGATTTAAGAAGCAATGTTCCAAGCAAGCCTGACTTAATCGCGACTGCTCTTACCGCAAGTAGCAGCGTCGAACCAGGTGGAAAAGTCACAATCAACCTTACGATTAAAAACCAAGGCGGCGCTAACGCCGGAGCCAGCCGGGCAAAGTTTTATCTCTCGACCAACAACACGATTAGTACTAGCGATATTGATACCGGGTGGTATTGCGATATATCAGCCCTTTCAGCTAACGCCACCTATACCTGTAGTGGCCCAGTCGGTATCCCAAGCAGTGTAAGCCTTCAAAATTACTATATTGGTGTCATTGTCGACGCCAACCGCCAAATCACCGAGAGCAACGAAGATAACAATACTCGTGCCGCCTCATCAGTCACGAGTGTTACCCGACCTGATTTGATCGCTACTACCATGACTACAAGTACCAGTGGTCAAGTAGGCGGCCAAATTACAATCTCTTCCATAGTTAAAAACCAAGGTGCCGTAACTGCTGGAGCCAGTCGGTTAATTGTTTATTTTTCAACTGATAATATAATCGACCCTTGGGATTACACCAATCGATGGGGATGCGACATACCAGCTCTCGCACCTAATGCTACCTTTACTTGTAGCGGCCCAATCCCTATTCCTGTGAGGTCTGGAAACTACTATGTCGGCGTAATCGTTGACGCCAACCGCCAAGTCACCGAGAGCAACGAATACAACAACACCCGCGCCGCTTCTTCAATCACAAGTATCCGATAAGTGATTTAAAGACGCTGCACCAACCCATTACCCCACCGGCCCAGCCCGGACATCAACCCCTTGGGGTTTGGGCAGGATGGCGGCAAACGGATTCAATAAGGGGCGGGGTCGCGCCACTTCTTCCAGAGTCGGCACCCGAAAAATCTGCTGGCGGGACGGCGTCCCGTAATCGACCTGGACGCTTTGCAGGGCGCTCAGATCGCGGATATACATCATCTGCGCCGCCGGCCGGAGACCGTCCTGGAACTTCACCCCGGGCAACACGATCACAACCGCGCGTAAATGGGCGAACTCAGGTTCCGTCAGCAGGCGCTCCAGGCACTCGGGATGATGGCTGATTTCAGTGAAACGCAGCGGGGGTTCCAGGATCACCGAATGGCCCTCCGCCTCTAAATAGCGCTGGGTATGGGCCTGGATGCGCTCGGCCACACGGGACCCGGTATACAGTTTGTTGAGCCAAAGCACTTCAACGTGAGGCAACTGTTCGAGCGAGAGTTGCTGGCCCGTGGCCAAGACGCGCGCAAACGCGGTGGTGGCCCGGCCACCGATCGAACGCCAGTTTTGCTGTTGCGCGCGTTGCAGGGCTTGACCCAACAATCGCGAGGCGCTGCCCCCATACAGCAGCGAGACGCCGCCACCGGGCAACCGCAGGTGGGGATTCGGCACCGGCGCATCCGGCAACGGCGCATCGCTCGGCACGGGCGCGTCGGCGGGCAGGAACAACGCGGTCAACAGCGTCGGTCCAAAGGTGCGGAACCGGGGATCGCCGGTGGGCTTTCCCGGCGGTCGTCCCGGTCGACGTTTCGATGGGCTTTTCTGCGGGGTTTCCAGTGTAATTTCCTCGGCGACGGACAGAAACAGGGGAGCCGCGTGGCGCATCGCCGGTGCGATCAACGGCTGATTCTCGGTTAAAACGCCGTCAAACCAGGCCTCCGACGCAACGGCGTCGGCCCGCCCCGGATCCCGGCGCGGAACCGTGCGCTTGCGGCCCGCGACGCCCGGCTTTCGCGGATTATTCTATTTTATAGTAACATCGCTTACGTTTCATACGGTCTCCTTTTCCAAACCACGCTGGTGACGCCCACGCTATGACTGCTCCCGCTCTGCCGGACCCGCCCCGCCTTGACGGTGAAGGGTTCGATCTGAACCTGCGCCCCGCTCGCGGTCGCGATGTGCTGTTGCTCCAGCAATGGTTCGGCCTGACCCAGACCGAAACCTGTTACCTGTTGGGTCTGAGTGTTCCCAAGTGGAATCACTACCTTGAACATCCGGATGAGCCGCTCAATGATCCCACCGTCGCGCTCCTGGTCTGGCTGTTGGCGACGGCTCCGGAAACCCGGTTCCTGCCGACCTTCCCCGAGCCGGCCGAGGTGCTCCCCCTGTACCTGGAGACGGCCCCGCACAGCACCAAACGGCTGGGCGCGATTCGGAAAACCAAATTCGGTAAAACCGCCTTCGGGTTGTTGCTGGGCCGGGAGATGACCAGCGTCAACCGCTGGCTGACCGAAAGCCAGGAACGACGGCCCAGTCCCCAGGTGTATCGCCTGCTGTGGGTCCTGCGCAACCTGTTGCTAACG
>JAGRHQ010000027.1 GCA_020444905.1 Candidatus Competibacteraceae bacterium | reverse complement strand
GATTGCGGTCCATTAAAGTTTTGACAACCTGCTGATCGATAAAGCAAACCCGGCTCGGGCCGAGCGCCTCGGCGCTGAAGCGGCGTCTTTCTCCCAGCAGCAATCCCCGATAGCCCAAAGTGTCGCCGGGATAGCTGATTTGAATGAGTACGGTGTTGCCTTCGGCATCGATCCGACGCATGGCTGTCGCGCCGGAAACAATGCAGTAGATGCCGTAACTAGGTTCTCCTGCTGTAAAAATCGCTTCTCCCGCGCAGTATCGACGACTTTTGCGAGCCTGGGCAAGGAGCTTGACGTCCTCTTCGGCTAGGACGCGCCACTCATTGCGTTGACGCATTGGGCACTCAAGACAGTTAGCGCCCGGCATTGCTTGACGTCGCTCGACCATCCTCCACTCCTCCTTCCGCTCTATTTCTTTATCATGTGCGTTATTGAGTTCTCTGGCCTCGTTGGCAAAGAAACTCTCAGCAACGATAGCTGGATTAAACCCAAGTTTTAAGATTTATAAACTATAGTTCATGAACAATGTAAAGAGGGATACATCATGTCAAAACATTTGCGACCACCGAGCCTGACCCTCGCGATAAGCCTGCTGGGCACAGGGAGTTTGTTCTGGACGATTGTTCCCGAAGCTGGGACATTTTGGAGCGCCTCGGCGAAGACGCAGGAGCGTTATGCCGCGCAACCCATGGGCTGGAACAGCCCTGCCAGACAATGCGTCGTTTGCCACAGCCTGGAGAAGGACGGTCTCCCGCGCGTCGGCCCCAATCTTTGGAATATTGTCGGTGCGCCAAAAGCCCAAGCCAACGGTTATGGTTATTCCCAAGCGCTGGCCAAAGCGGGCGGGATCTGGACGAAACAAGAGCTGGATCAGTATTTGGCCAAACCAGACCGATTCCTGCCCGGAACCAGTAAAACCATCACGGGTCTACCGAACGCTGAGGAACGGACGGCGATCATCGAATTTCTGGCGACGCTTAAGGATTAACGGTTCCGACAGCCTTCGGAGAATTCTGGGAGTCCTGTTCAGTTCCTCACGCAATTTCCACCGAATCCCCATCTTCCGCACATCATCGCCTCAAACAAACCAAGTAGGCTCTCCTCTGTTCATTCCAACAACAAGAGGAGTCTTTCCATGAAATATGGCCTGTTTGTCAAAATTGCTCTGGTTTTTCTGGTGACGCTGGTTCTAGCCATTGGCCTGGCGCAAATCAGTTTCCTGGTCGGCGAACGCATGGCGCGGCGGGACGGGGTTGTCGCTGAGATCGCTGCTTCCACCGCCCGCGATCAAGTGCTGGTAGGACCGGTGTTGGTGATGCCCTATACCCGCATTATCAAGACCCTGAAGCCGGCTGATAAGGAGGAAGGGAAAATGATCGAAGTGGAAAAGCGTAGTTCAGATCGATTACTGTTGCTGCCTGCCGAATTGGATATTCAGACCCGACTGAATACGGAAACGGTTCGCCGTGGACTTTACCAGGCGGTAGTGTTCAGCGCCACTCTCGCCTTCAAGGGCCACTTTACCGCCGAGGGCGCGCCCCTCCAGCCTGGGGAAAACGAGCGCATTACCTATGGCGAACCGCGCCTGATCGTGGGCGTCAGCGATCCACGCGGCATCCTCCGCGCGCCAGCGTTGCACTGGGCGGAACAGCGCCTGGAGTTTTTGCCGGGTACGGGCGAAGAGCGCATGGCCAACGGCATTCAAGCGCGCCTGCCGAGCGTTGACCCGCAACAGCCCTGGACGACGGAGTTCGCCTTTTCGCTCGATTTGCGCGGCACCCAGTCCTTCAGTGTCGCGCCGGTCGGCGATGCGACCCATATCGCTATGCAGGGCGGCTGGCCGCATCCCAGCTTTTTCGGTCAATTTCTGCCGGAAACCCGCCAGGTTACGCCGGAAGGCTTCACCGCTACCTGGGCCACGACCCGGCTGGCCGCCAACATGGATCATCAGATTAATACTTATCTGCGCGGTAACCAGGGTCTGCTGCAGGGGCTGATCGGGGTGCGCTTCATCGAACCCGCCGACAGCTATGTGCAAAGCGACCGCGCGCTCAAGTACAGTCTGCTGTTTATCGGTCTCAGCTTTACCGCCTTCTTCCTGTTCGAGGTGCTCAAGCGGCTGGCGATCCATCCCTTACAATACGGGTTGACCGGCGCGGCGCTGGTGTTGTTCTATCTGCTGTTGCTGTCCTTGTCCGAACACCTGGGTTTTGCGCTGGCGTATGGGGTTGCGACCGCCGCCTGCGTCGCCCTGGTCAGTTATTATCTGGTTTACGTCCTGGGCGGCATCGGCTGGGGACTGAGTTTTGGCGCGCTGCTCGGCGGCGTATTCGGCATTCTGTATGTATTGATCAGTCTCGAAGATTATGCCTTGCTGGCCGGGTCGCTGACCCTATTTGGCTTCCTGGCGCTGGCGATGGTGTTGACCCGCAAGGTGGACTGGTATCAACTGAGCGATGGTTTACAGCACCGACTTGATCAGAGCGCAAACGGTGAATCCACTTCCCCTGAATGATAAATGCCTACTCCATGAAGATCCTTTATTACGACTGTTTCGCTGGCATCAGCGGCGACATGCACCTGGCGGCCTTGCTGGATTTGGGTGTGGATCACCACGCTTGGCGACAGGAACTGGCCAAGCTGAATCTGGAGGGTTACCAGGTGCAGATTCGCCGCGCCAACCGCAAGGGGATTGGCGGTACTCAGGTGCATGTCAATGTCGATTCTCATCAGCCGGAGTCTCGCAACTTGCGTCAGATCGAGGCGCTGATCGGTCGCAGCGCCTTGCCCGACGCGATTCAGGCGCGGGCAATGGGCGTATTCGGGCGCTTGGCGGAGGCCGAGGCGCGTATTCATGACACCACTCTGGATCGCATTCATTTTCACGAAGTGGGGGCGCTGGATGCGATCGTGGATATTGTGGGTGGGGCTATCGCGCTGGACTGGCTGAAAGTGGATCGGGTGCTGTGTTCACCGGTCGAACTGGGTAGTGGCGTGGCGCATTGCGAACATGGCGTATTGCCTGTGCCAGCCCCGGCCACGCTGGAGTTGCTCAAGGATGTCCCCGTGCGACTGGGAGCCGTTCCGTTTGAGGCGACCACGCCGACCGGGGCTGCGTTGCTAACCACGTTTGTTGATGCGTTTGTGGAGCGACCGGCGTTTTCCGTGCAGCGCATCGCTTATGGCATTGGTCATCGCGATGGCCCTATTCCTAATGTGTTGCGGGTTTGCCTGGGCGAACAAGCGGCACCGGAGCGCGCGGAGGAGGAATTGCATGTTCTGGAATGCAATATCGACGACATGAACCCGGAGTGGTATGACTATCTGCTGGAGCGGCTGTTCGCGGCAGGCGCTCTGGATACCTGGCTGACGCCGGTGCAAATGAAGAAAAACCGGCCCGGTGCGTTGTTGAGTGTCCTTTGCGCGATGGAACAGACGCCGCATCTTGCAGAATTGCTGCTGATCGAAACCACAACGCTGGGCGTGCGTCATTATCCAGTCAAGCGTACTGAGTTGGTTCGAGAAATCGTGCAGGTAACGACCCCTTATGGCGAGGTCAGGGTTAAGATGGCCTGCCATCAAGGCCGGACGCTGCGCAGTAAACCGGAATATGAGGACTGCAAGCGGCTGGCGCTGGAACATGGCGTACCGATTCATGCGATTTATGCGGCAGCGCAGGGCGCTCTGAATAGCAACGTAGCGACCTGACAGAAGCTTGGCGCACGCTCATTTCAGGAACTCGTCGATCCGTTCCTGCGCATGGAATTCAAAGGCGTCACGATCGATCACCGTAACCCGTGAAGCGGCGTCCTCTCCGAACGGGGTTTACTGGAATGCGCAACTCACCCGCCTTTCGCACTCACTGTCAGAGCCAAGTAGGAGTTTATCCGCCACATGCGGGCGTAACTGCATACTCTGTAGGGCAGTAAATCTCGGCGCTCTGAGTACGATTGCGGCCTAAGCGCTTGGCGGCATAAAGCGCATCATCAGCGCGGTTTAGTAGAGCATCGATGCTCTCTTGGTTCTTCCAGACGGCAACGCCGGAGCTGATTGTACATTTAATGGTTTCATGATTGTCGAAGGAGAAAAAGTCGCTATCATGGATCAACTGTCGTAATCTTTCAGCTATCTCCATCGCGGTATGGCATCCCGTTTCCGGTAGCAATACGACAAACTCCTCTCCACCAATTCGGGCAAAAACATCGAAATCGCGTAGGTTCTCGCTAATTCGTCGAGCTAACTCAGATAGTACTGCATCGCCGTTGTGGTGACCTAGTTTATCGTTGATCTGCTTAAAGTAATCAATATCGAATGTGATCAACGATAATGTAGCGCCGGTGCGCTTTGCACGCGCCATTTCCCGATTAGCGATAGAAAAAAATTCTCTTCGGTTGCTGATACCTGTTAGATAATCCTTACTAGCAAGTAAGTAGAGATGTTTTATATATTTGTCCTGTCTTTTCCTCTCATGCACCAGCATAGACCAAGTAAGTGTGGCCATCACTATGAAAACTGAGATTATCGGTAAAAAAATCTGTCTGAGGTAATGTTCGCCTGGCGTTGGCTTGGTCCAAGCGAGTGCTACAACCGGCTTTTCCATGGGATTGAGTAGGTACATATCAGCGCCTACCCGTTTGGCGCCTGCTTCCAGTTTATGCAAACTATTGAGTTGATAAGTATCAGATAACTGCTGCATGAAGGCATCGTCCAAGAGCTGGGCAATTAATAAAAAAGAATCGTCGCCCTTGGGCATTTCACTGCTTTCGTCACGGAACAGACCGACACTGACTAGATAAATGGCGCCTTCAATATCAAGGTAATGGCTGCTGATCCATCGCCCAGATAAGTTGTTGCGAGCTGCTGTAATAATTTGACCTAAACCATTCTCCATCCATAATGCAATTGGTAGAGGCGCCTTGACTCCATTAATAAACCCAATAGCAGGAGATCCGTTCTGCAGGATTGCCCCTGAAAAATCCACACCATAGTTTTCAGTTAAGTAGCTACCAATGTTTTCGTCAGCCCATTTGTAGTCTGGTTGAACAATTAAGTGCTGGTAGCCTTCATCCCAGTAGGAATATTCCTGGACGAGATCCTGTAGATGACGGGTCTCAACACTCAGAGCTATTTCGACACGATTGTATAAATCTTTCTGTGATAAATTATCCATTTTAAAAGATACTAATACCAGCAAGCTAATGATTGTAGCTAGGCTTAAACCGAATAGTAAGAGAATAAAAATGATACTCGCTTGGTTTGATCTTGTTAGGAAAGATGTTGCTATTTTCTGTGAGTCGTCTTCAGCCACTTTAAACCCTCCGCGGTTGTCGACTGCTACGTTAGTTTTTGGTCTTTACCTATATTCTTCCAAAAACCTCGCGAACTGCGCTTGGGTTTCAGGTTTGTAAGGGTACAGCTTGCACCTGTGCGTAGCTGATAGGGATTTTTGGGATAGTTCTGTTGCGATTTCTGTCAAGCAGATATTATACCAATTCCCGTTAGGTTTAGCCCGAAAAACGGATGAACCGCCAAGGCAATCGCGCTATGAGGGGTTTCTTCGCGAGTGTCCTGGAACTTGCGGTAGTTTCACGAAACAAGGCCCAGATGTCGTCAAGGGTAACGAGGGTGCTCATGGCTATGTTTTGTTAATCTGAGAATGATGGCCGCGCCCAGTAAACAAAAGCGTTTAATAGCGGCGCGGGACGAAGCCGGGGGTGTTTTTCACTTCCATGATCTGATCGCCAATGGCCAGTACGATCAAGCCCTGGCGCTCGGCATGGCGCAGGACGCTTTCGTCCACGGCCAGGCTGGCGATCAGGCCCACCAGGGGCAGGGCTTGGTATTCAGGGAAGAAGGTGCGAAACGCGGGCAGTTCTTCATTCAGGAGATGGTCGATGTCGGCGCTGCGCAGGGTGCTCTTAACGCTGGCCAGACAAACGGTTTCCAGGGTAACAGCGAGGGCGTCGTATTCCTGTTGCCGGCCATCGGCCCGCTTGCGCTTGCGCCGCACGGACAGATCCATGACCTCCTGTCCAAGCATTTCTTGTACAATGCGCGGCAGACTGGGAGCGACCAGATCCTCAACCAGCGTGCCAAGCTTGTTGGCGAGTTCGCCCCAGCGCCGGTTCATCTCACGGTTTTGCTGACGGCCCTCTTCTTTGAAAGCGCGCATCTCATCTTTAAAAGCCTGCATTTCATCTTTGAATTCGCGCATTTCATCTTTGAATTCGCGCATTTCATCTTTAAAAGCCTGGGTATCTTCTTTGAATGCCCGCAACTCGGCTTCGGTGCGCATTTGCGAGTTGTACAGTTTGTTAAATTCGATACCAACACTGGTGATGAATGCGCTCAGCGCTTCATCCAGATGATCAACTCGTTCGGCTACGGTCACTTTGTTGTAATCCTCTGAGAATTAAGATCGGTTTTGACGAACAACAGCGTACTGCCTTCTTCTCTAAAAGATGATGTTATTAAAATAATTTCTATCAATGCACACGCCCAATCAGGGTCAGCAAGCTAATGATGATGTACCCGGCTCCAGCTAGGACGATGCCGAACTTCAGGGTTGCGCAAAGGTTTGCCAGCGCGGGCTAGTGAGCGTTCGTTGAACCGAGCAGGAAACCGACGGTCGAGAATCCCTTTAACTACACTATACTTCGAAATAGGGCTTTACAATTGCCCAATTGATCCATCAGCTTCTATATATACCTGCACAAGCTATAAATTTGCTAATGATAATTGTCGCCCTTGCCATCCTGGCATTGCCTGTTTTCCTGGATAGCCCTTTATGACTGGCCCAAATCTTTCAGCGTGGGCGCTCGACCACCAACCGTTCATTCGTTATCTGATCGGTTTGTTGCTGTTGAGCGGTTTCTATGCCTATTCCATCCTCGGGCAAATGGAAGATCCCGAATTTACTATGAAAGGGATGGTAATCCAAGCCTACTGGCCAGGCGCTACAAGTCTGGAGATGGAGCAGCAGATTATTGATCCGCTTGAAAAAAAACTGCAAGAAACTCCTTGGCTGGATTTCATCAGCAGCTATGCCAAACCTGGAGAAGCGGTCCTAATTATCCTACTCAAGGAATCTGCACCTCCCGATGAAGTGCCAGACATCTGGTACGAAGTTCGCAAAAAAGTCGCCGACATACGGCACAAACTTCCTGCTGGAATGCAAGGACCGTTTTTCAATGATGAATTTGGTGATACTTTCGGCTCGATCTACGCTTTTACTGCAGATGGTTTCAGCTACGCGGAACTCAAAGAATATGTAGATTATGCACGTCAGAAACTATTAGGGCTGAATGACATCAGCAAAGTGGACGTGATCGGCGCTCAACAGGAAAAAATCTATATTGAAGGTTCTGATAAGAAGTTGGCCGCAATCGGGATCGATCCCCTGCTGATTTTTTCCACATTGACAACGCAAAATTCAGTGGAATCCGCCGGTACAATAGCGACTTCGCAGATCCAGATACCGCTGCGAACGGACAGTGACTTTGACTCGTTGGACAGCATCCGCGCTATCGGCATTCGCGTCAATGATCGAATTTTTCGTCTAGGCGATATCGCAGAAACCCGGCGAGGTTATCAAGACCCCCCAATCTTCAAAATGCGCTACATGGGTCAGGAAGCCATTGGTTTGGCGGTTTCCATGACCAAGGGCGGCAATATCTTGAAATTGGGCGCGGACTTGCGCCAGGCCATACATCAGCTACAAGCTGAACTACCGATTGGCATCGACATTCACCAAGTGGCTGATCAGCCGCGCGTCGTGAAAGCGGCGGTTAATGAATTTATGAAGACTTTTCTTGAGGCGCTGGTGATTGTGTTGGGAGTAACATTTTTCAGTCTGGGTTGGCGTGCTGGCGTAGTCGTGACTCTATGCATTCCACTCGTACTAGCCATGACTTTCCTCAGTATGAAATTGTTCGGCATTGACCTGCATCGCATTTCATTGGGCGCATTGATCATCGCTCTGGGTTTGCTAGTCGATGACGCTATCATTGTTCTGGAAATGATCGATCGTAAGATGGAACAAGGATGGGATCGGACCAAAGCCGCTACCTTCGCCTATACCAGCACCGCCTTTCCGATGCTCACGGGCACCTTGGTGACAGTAGCCGGTTTCCTGCCTATCGGATTGGCGCAGTCTAATGCGGGTGAATATACCTTTTCCATTTTCGCAGTGGTTGGCATCGCCTTGATTTCGTCATGGATCGTTGCAGTGGTCTTTACACCTTATTTGGCCTACAAGCTTTTAAACAACCAAGAAAAGCTTGAAGTCGACAGGATGATACAATCTCAACCCATCTCCTCAAACCGCAACCTGTTCAAAAAGTGGATACAACGCTATCGCGACTGGGTAATTCGTTGGGAAGAGATCATTAACGATGAATTATTGCGTTTGGTAGAACGGTGTTTACGTTACCATCGCTGGGTGCTTGCATTTACCCTATTGGCCTTTATCGCCTCTATCTTAGGATTTCATTTCGTACCACAGCAATTTTTCCCTTCCTCGTCCCGAGCTGAGTTGTTAGTAGATCTGTGGTTGCCGGAAGGGGCGTCGTTCGCAGCAACCGAACAAGAAGTCAAACGTTTGGAGACGCGAATCATTGGAGATAAGAATGTTGTCAATGTCGTCAGTTACGTAGGCGGTAGTTCTCCCCGTTTCTATCTGGCCATGAATACGCAGCAAGACAGCGCTAACTATGCGCAGATCGTCATTATGAGTCGAAGTGAAGAGGCCCGCGAGGCGATGCTGCAGCAGTTGAATCACGAGTTTGCCAGAGATTTCCCCAATACGCGCGCTCGGGTATCACGACTGGAAAATGGCCCTCCTGTCGGCTATCCAGTGCAATTCCGAGTCGTAGGACCGGATTCAAGCCAATTACGAACTATTGCTGATGAATTGATTGAGATCATGCAGGCTAATCCTTATACGCGGGACATCAACACGGATTGGAAAGAGCAAATTCAAACCGTGCGACTGCGAGTCGATCCGGATAAGGCGCGTGCGCTAGGTCTCAATGCTCAAAATTTCTCGCGCAATCTCAGCGCCCTAGTCAGCGGATTGCCAGTTACCCAATACCGGGAAGGCAACAAAGTCATCGATGTCGTGTTGCGCGCGCGTCAGGAGGATCGTAGCAACTTGAGTGATCTGAAGGATCTTTATATTTATACTGCAAATCATCGCTTCGTTCCTTTAGGGCAGATTGCCTACATTGAACATGCCTTTGAAGAAGGGATCGTTTGGCGACGCGATCGTTTTCCAACGATCACCGTGCTGGCCGGAGTTGCTGATGGGGTCCAGGCTCCGGATGTGACATTGCAGATTGATCGCACCCTGGAACCATTGCGCGCCCGGTTGCCTGATGGTTATCGCATCGAAATCGGTGGCGCTCAGGAAGCTAGCGTCAAATCGCAGGGTTCAATCTTCGCAGTTGTCCCGCTGATGGCAGCCGTCATCCTGACGCTGCTGATGCTCCAACTTCGGAGTTTCCAACGTGCGTTAGTCGTAATCCTGACGGCGCCACTAGGTATTATTGGTGTTACGCTTTTTTTGTTGGTTACCCAGTTGCCATTCGGCTTTGTAGCCATGCTGGGGGTGATTGCGCTATCAGGGATCGTCATGCGCAATGCGGTCATTTTGCTGGATCAAATTGATCAGGATCAAGCCGCAGGACTGGCGCCTTGGCAGGCGGTGATCAGTTCAACGGTGCGTCGGTTCCGACCCATCATGCTCACTGCGCTGACCGCAATTTTAGCGTTGATTCCGCTGACCCAGAGCACCTTTTGGGCGCCTATGGCAGTGGCTATCATGGGGGGGTTGCTGGTCGCCACGGTATTAGACCGACTGGCGCTGCCAGCGCTGTATGTGGCCTGGTTCCGGATTCGGCCTCCGGAGGCTTCGCCAACCTGACCCGGTAATGACGCCGCTGTGAGTTAAACAGGAGTCGGGATGACATCAAAATCAGCCAAATCACCTCTCATTGTCATTTTTTTCACGGTTTTCCTTTACTTGGCGGGATTTGGGTTAATCATTCCCATTCTGCCTCTCTTAGGGAAAGAGCTAGGAGGAAGCGCAAAAGAAATAGGGATGTTGATGGCGGTTTACTCGTTAATGCAATTCGTTTTCGCTCCAATGTGGGGGCGTTTAAGCGACTGCTATGGACGCCGCCCAATCTTGTTGTTTTGTCTGTTTGGCGAAGCTTTAACCTATATTTGGTTTGCCTATTCGCGCGATTTCGGCTCCTTATTCGCGGCGCGGGCTTTTGCGGGCTTTTTTGGAGCCAGTATTTCAACGGCATCAGCCTACGTCAGCGATATTACGACAGAGAGCGAACGCTCAAAGGGCATGGCGTTGATCGGCGCGGCTTTTGGTTTAGGATTTATCGTCGGTCCAGCGCTGGGTGGGGGTCTAATCGCTATCTCGGCATATTTCTCAACCGATCCTTATGCGGGATCTCAGTTCGCCGCTCTTTTTGTTGCATTTCTTTATGGGGTTACTTTTTATTTTGCTTACGGGTTCTTAACAGAATCTCTGCCCCCGGAAAAGCGCAGGATTAAAAAACCGAGGATCGAACAGCCTCTCCGACTACCGTTAACCTCCAGGCTTGGAAATCCTGTCTTAACGCTACTGATTACCCTTTTTTTCTTTCTGAGTGTTTCCATCGCCATGATGGAGACGACACTCGTGCTTCTCGTTAACGAAAAATTCGGATGGCCTGTGGATATTATTAGTTACGGGTTTGCTTATGTTGGTTTTATCATGGTCATCGCTCAGGGTTTTCTGGTGCCAAGACTATTGCCAAGTTCAGGTGAGCGCCTATTGTCTTTGTTGGGCTTGGGGATGCTGGGCTTGGGGATGCTGGGTATTGCATCAGCACAAGGTATTTTTGGGTTGTTGGGCGCTACGACATTTTTAGCGCTGGGGTGTGGATTCGCTACGCCTGCCTTGATGGGAAGCATTAGTTTAGTGAGTTCCGAACAGGAACAGGGGACTAACCTTGGCGTCGCTCAGAGCGCATCGTCATTAGGGCGCATCGTGGGGCCGGTCCTGGGTGGATTTCTTTACGATAGTTGGGCTGCGGAAGCTCCTTTTGCAGTTGCCGCCCTCATTGCATTCCTTGGAGCGCTGATCATTATCAGCCTTTTTCAAAGGCTTCCAAATTCCGGGAAAAGCGCTTAAACCATCATAATATTTGAGTAGATTTGCTTACATTTTAGCGCTCGACTTAAGTCGAGCCGATTCTTCAAATTGGGCATTCTGCTTCCTGATCCCTTTAAAGTAATTGCAGATCGAATGCCATCCCATCGAGAACAGGGCTATAAAATCATTATAAAATTTAGGTTTGCCCTTTGCATCTTCGATAATGATACAGGTTGTTGCAATCGGCAATCGGTCAAAGTGTTTCTTATACATGTACTCCGCCGCCACATAGAAGTCTTTTCCAACCCATTCTGAAGCTGAGTTATGGTGAAGGTAGGCGGATATGACATAGGTTTTCAAACCTTGCTGTCCAAGCGACAGGCATAGGTCCGCTCCATAAAAATGATTATGGGGTATCTGCTCATCAAATTGAGCATGTTCTCTTTTGACGATTAATAGCACTTCGTCAAGCGTATGCACTTCTTGGGGATAGTGTTTTGGATAAGAATATTCGATAAAGAAAAGGGCGCCCATCACGGATGTTCTAAAATCTCCTAAGAACTTTACGCCTTTGCTCATTCCTCCAAAACGAGAGGTTATCCGCACTCCAGCCACGCCTAATACACCCCAGCCAGGATCGGCTCGTTGAATATCGGTCAATCCGGTCAGTAGTTTTTGCTCCCAGTCGTCGGGGAAGAAAACATCCTGATGGCAGAAGATCAGAATATCGCTGCTGGCTTTGGGAAGGGCGTCGTTATAAGCCTTTGAAACATTGGTATACCCTCTCTGAAAAATGAATTCATGATGTCCGTCAAGATAAATTTTTGATTTGAGAATGTTATTGGCCAAAATAACTTCGTTATTAACGGGAATAATGAAGCTGAATCGTTGTGTGTTCATGAGCTTAGCCTTTAAAGGATTGTAACCACTCGGAAATCCCAAAGTCGTTCCGCGTAGGACGGATTAGGCGTCAGTCATAATCCGTCATGGGTCCAGCATCCGCGCTGGTAGGTTATGCTTCGCTAACCCGCCCATTTGACCCTGCCTCATAGACAATAAGTGTAGCTGACTGAATTTCACGTACCCTCTTGAGTTTTTCCATCCATTGTAAAAAAATCTGACAAGCCTTTTGAGGCATGGCGACATGCTGATCGCAGCCCATCTTCGACGTTATCGCTTGTTGGCCAACTGGCATTATCGCGTCTTTCTTATTGAAAGAAATCATAAAATATTTCAGATCGAAGCTGCCATAGTGATAAGGCGCATTGTAGGGAACGTAGCGCCTTGCATCCTTCGCCGATGCTGACAGCATAGAGTTGTCGGAAAATTTTACACATCAGAATAGGAGGCTGGATCTGAAATCGCACGGCTAAGCGCCTTCCATTTCACCATGACGATAGGCAAGCAAGCTGATATTCTTCTCATAAAAACTATTATATAACAAATATTTATATAATTAAAGCAAGAGTCAAATTGAGCGTGGGCAGCGCAAGATTCGCATAAAATGCGCCAGCGCTGATCACCGTAAGGCTGTCGGAAAATTTTACAATTTTTAGAGGGGAGAGAGGGAACATCTAAAATAAGATTTTGTTTTATTAAATTATTTTTTATTTGGCCCAATCATTGCAAGTACACTCACCATAGCTTGCCTAGTGCTTCCTTGGAAGCAAGGATAAGCAAACGAATATCAACTTGAATATTTTGGAGACGCTAATCATGAATCTGAAGAAATCTTCGTTGGCGGTGGCTGTAACAGGCGCGATTGCATTAGCAGCAGCCGGGCAGGCTAGCGCTAGTGTCTACGGTGGTTCGAAATTGGATCTTCAGAACTTGCAAATACTTATCACTGAGGATGGCGTAAACCCAAGTCCCAATGCGCCCATCACCTCTTTTGAATTTACTGCCACGAACACAGCGACTTTGAATGGTGTTAGCAGCCCGGTCCAAAGCGCCGACTGCGGAGGAACTCCAGGTTCGCCAGGGGTTGGCACCAATGACTGCAATGCGGCGCTGCCGCGCCTTGATCCCACCGCGGCCAACGCGCCCGGCGGCACCATCAACCGCGCCAATAATGACTTTTCACTGTTCGGGCCGGGCCTCAATCAGTACGCAAACTCTGACTCTGTGATCCAGCAGGCCGAGCTGACATTCGATGGCCCCACACAAACCCATCAAATCGCCGAAACAGAACTCCAGACTGGAGCCAGCGCAAGAGCGAACGCTGAGATTACTTCAAACACAGGCTTTTCGTTTGCGTTTACTCTCGCAACGCCAGGTGAATTAATTCTTTCATTTGAGGCTGATCCCTATTTGCGGGCTGTGATTAACCAAGGTAGCAATTTCGTGAATGGAAATGCGCAGGCGAATATCAATTTTACGGTTAGTCTGACCAACAACAATACTGGCGATTCGATTACCTGGTCTCCCCAGGGTACAGCAGCATTTAACGACTGCTCTGTCGATGGCGGCCTTGTTGGGGTTGCCTGTTCTGAGACAGCTGATGGCCAGGATCTGAATCGCAACTTGAGTGTCACCAGCAATCCTAGCGACGTGCAGCATAGCACTGCCGTCGGATTCTCAGCATTTGGCATCGACATTACTGGCCTGACGGCCGGGGCTTATACTTTCGCTTTGAACGCTGTGACGTCGACGAGCGTGAGGCAAACGGTGCCTGAGCCAGCTACACTGGCGCTGCTTGGCGTCGGTCTCATCGGCATCGGAGCCGCCAAGCGCCGCGACAGCAAGCGCGCGTAACGCTTTAAGCTAAGCGCTGCTTAAATTTTAGCCAGAAAGGGCGTGGTTAAGAGCTGCGCCCTTTCGTTTTTTCCGAGGGGTATGTAATCCGGTCAGGTTATCGTCGCAAGACGACACACATCATCAGCCGCAAGTTCAGCGCCCCGCCAACCCCGCAGATATTGCGAAAAATCGTGCGCCTTCTCCCGATAACTCCCCGTTATCAGCACCTCCCGTAGTACGGCAAGCAACCGCGCAGTCCCGTTGCGCTTGACGTCCGCCAAAGTGAGCGTCCGCCCCAATCCCAATCGCTCAACGCGCTTTCCCCCATAATATTGTTCCTGATGAGTCGCTACGACTACGACCGGCAAGCCAAATGAAAAGGCCTGGTAAAGAGTGCCGTTGCCCCCATGGCAGCACACCAGGTCACAGCGCGGCAACAGGGCATCGGTGTTCACATAGCGCTCTACAAAAACCCCTTCAGGCAAATGCAGATCCGGCGAGAGTTCGGCCGCCCCGGCCGCGACCACGATCTGAATACCGGAGGTCGTGAGCGTACCCAACTGCCCCAGAAGATCCTCAAGCCCCTCGCTGCCGAGCGACAGGTAGACCATTGGCTGATCGGCCCGCAACCGCTCCAGGCAGGCCGGAGCAGGGAGCTGATTGCGCCACGTCAAGGGACCGATATAGCGCGTCTCGGGCGGCAACATCGACACGGGGTTAAATTCGGGAATGTCAGCCAGAAACGTCACATCTCCAGCCTCGTGATCGTAAGCGTAAAGCCGGGCGAGACCGCGCTTGCGCCGGAGCCGGTTGAGTCCGCCCATCACTAGCTGATCATAGACCCGTCCTTCGATAGCGTTCTCCAGACGATCCATGAGATCAAGGCCGGGAAAGCGCTCCCGCTTGACAAGGTTCCTCAGACTGAAAAAAGGAATGCGCCGATAATTGCTCATGTGGACATTGAGCACCGCCGCAGTTTTGATGCCGGCGATCTCCGCCGAAGTACGCGCCGTGGGTCGGTTGTCGATCAACACAACTTCAGGCTGGTGCTCGTCATAGAGTTCCAATTCCGCTTGAATGAACGTCTCGAGTTCAGGCTCCCGATAAAGCTCCCACAGCCGCTGCGAGCGCACAGCCTGCACCACCTGCTCCACCGAGATGTAAGGCAACTCCCGAGTCGGAAAATCGTCCCAGTCAGCGACCTGCAAGTACTTACCGTGACCCGCGAAGAGCACTTCATGCCCGCGTTGCCGCAATACCTTGGCGACTTCCAATAAGCGCGATACATGGGCGAGCGCATGAGCATTCGCTATCGCCAAAATCTTCATTAGGACACCCTCACTTATCCGCCGGCGGCAGCGACTCAAGCAGCGTCTTGGCCTCTTTAGCCGGCTCCGAGTCAGGCGCTTTCTCAATCAACCGCTCCAAGACTTCCCGCGCCTTGACATTTTGCTGCTGCTGAACCAGGACGCGCCCGAAGTGCAATTGGATCTGCGGATCCTCCGGAAGCTGCTCCGCCGCGCTGCGGATCAATTCGGCTCCGTAGAGGGTGTCGCCGTTCTTCACCAACAAGACGCCCAGCGTATCTTGCACGTAGGGATCGTTCGGCGATGCTTGCCGGGCGCGCTTGGCGTATTCAATAGCCTGCTTCAGCTCCCGATCCTGGCTCAGCCAGGCAAGGTTGTTCAGCGCCGGCACATGGTTGGGGTAGTGTTCCACCACCTGGGCATAGGTAGCCAGGGCCTCTTCGTTACGCTTGAGGGTCAGATACCCCCCGGCCAAGTGCATCAGCACCGCCAAATCCTGTGGATGCGTCTGCAACCAACGCTGCATAACCTCAATCGCCTCATCGTGCTTTTCTTGCGCCCACAGCGCCCGGACCAGCAGAAGGGTGAGCTCCGTATCCGGCTTCTGGGCGCGGGCAGCCGACAGACTCGTGACCGCGCCTGCATAATCTCGCGTACCTAGAGCAAACCACCCCGCAATACCCAACACCTCGGGTCGCTCTCCGAATTCCTTGCGCAACGCGCCAAGCGCCGTTTTCGCCTGCTCCAGTTGATTTTCATGAACCAACAGCTTGATTTCGCCAACTCGCGCGGGTAGATAGCTCCGATTGATCTGCAGCGCGCGCCTGAGCTCCTCACCCGCTTTTTCAGTTTGGCCACTGCGCGCCAGACTGTCGCCATACAGAAAATGCGCCTCTACCGAGTCCGGCGCCGCTGCGGCCCAGCGCTCAAAAGAGTGCTTAGCGGAAACCGAATCACCGGACTGCATTTGTGACTTGCC
Source organism: Candidatus Competibacteraceae bacterium (assembly GCA_020444905.1). Taxonomy (GTDB): domain Bacteria; phylum Pseudomonadota; class Gammaproteobacteria; order Competibacterales; family Competibacteraceae; genus UBA2383. The sequence continues at coordinate 9,266 of JAGRHQ010000027.1, read as the reverse complement.
CTGAAGCTCCAGCAACACCGGCTGAGCCTGGAACTGCGCGTGGGTCAAATCTTTTGTTAACCTCAGCACCTCTGCTGGGCGACCGGCGCGAAAATACTCTTGCGCAAGCTTGGCACGCACCACCAGCGCGCTCGGATTATTTTCCAGCGCCTGCTCCAGCGCCACGAGACTGGCCTCCGGATTTCCGAGGCGGGTCTCAATCTCGGCGAGCAGCAACGCTGCTTCCTCGTCGCCTGGCCGTTCTTTCAGCAGAGACCGCAAAAGCGTTTTACTCTGATCAAGATGACCCCGCTGCGCTTCGACCTTGGCCAAGTTGCGGGTCGCCGAAGGCTCTTTGGGCTGCAACGCGAGGACCTTGTCCAACTCAACCTTCGCTTGATCCCACTGGCCAGTCGCCAGATAACAGGCCGCTATCAGATTCAACGGATCGATCCGATCCGGATAGAGCGCATGCAATTTTTTCGCCTGCTCCAGGGCTGCTTCGAATTGATTGTTGCGGAACGCTTCGAGCGCCAGCAGAAATTCGCGCGAATAGTCTCCCGCTTCGTCCACTGGCTTTTTGGCGTTTGGCGCATCGATGGGTTGGTTGGCCATCAACTTCGCCACCATGAACATTTCCTGCGCCTGTTTGGACTCTGGCTCAAGAGCGGCAAGCTGTTTGGAATACTCCATGCCTTGCGCGGCATCGCCTTCAAGCAGAGATATCGTGGTCAACATGCGCAAGGTCGCTTTATCCTCAGGCGCATTCCGCAACGTGGCTTGCAACACGTCCTGGGCCGCGGCATATTCCTGAAGGCTGATGTTCACTGCCCCAAGCAATCGTCCCACCGCTTGCGCGTGGGGAGCTTTAGCATACACCGCTTGCGCGTGTTGCCGCGCCTGTTGCGTCTGCCCGAGCAGGAAGCGACTGATGGCTAGATACATCTGGTTGGGCATAAAACTCGGGTCTGCATTGTAACTGGCTTCAAAAGCATCAGCCGCCTCGGCGTATTGCTTCTGCCGGAAGCGAATCAGTCCCGCCACATAGTTCACATAAGAATGGTCCTTCCAGCCATTCTTCTTTAACTCCTGAATATCAGCTTCGGCATCCGGAAACTTTTGAAGCTGGATGCGCGCCAAAGCGCGCTTCGCCCGATCCAGGGTGGGATAAGCTCGATTCTGGATTGCGTTGCCAAAAGCGGTTTCCGCTTCCGCCGCCTTGCCCTGGCTCCATTCCAGTTCTCCCAGGATACTCCACGCTTCGGGGAAGTCTGGGTCCGCCTCCAGGGCAAGCGCCGCCGATTGCCGCGCGGCGTCGTATTCCCGCTGCATGGCCTGCATGATCGCCATACCAACCAGCGCTTCCGTGGTCTTTGGCTCCAGTTCCAACGCCCGTTCCAAAACCAGGCGCGCTTGCTCGAATTGTCCTTTCAAGACATACGCCTGGCCGCGTAAACTGAAAAGTAGCGCCTGGTTCGCCTGGGATGTGTCAGGGGGCAGCGACTCGGTTTCCGCCAGCACTCGATCAAAGTCACCCTGGAGTAAGATACTCTTGACTAAAACCGGCTGCGCCTCAGCTTGTGCCAACCCCAGTTCCATCGCCCGTCGGACTTCCTTTTCCGCCCTAGCTGCATCGCCCAGTTTGAGAGCAACCTTAGCTATCAACCACCGAGCTTCCAATGTATTCGGATCTTTTTGAAGCGCATTGGATAATTCAATAAAGGCCGGGCGTAATTCACCCTTGTGCAAATACTCTTGAGCTTTGCTCACATACTCAGCGGGGGTCAGACTTTGTCTACAACCGCCCAATTGAAACAAGCCTGCAAGAACCAAAACTGCTAAAAGCGCAAAATGGCGAAGATCATACATAGCATCAGGTTCCTTAAATTATGGTGTCTGTAGAAGATTGAACAAAGGTTTATAAGGAGGCTATTTTAGGGGGAGCGCAATCAACAGGCTCTTGGCCTCATTGTAAGCGCTTGGCCGGCACTCCACCCCAAATTTGATTCGGACCAATCTGTGTATCTTTGCGCACTACAGCGCCAGCCGACACGATGGCGCCGTCGCCAATGGTCACTCCAGACATAATGACTGCCGTAGCGCCAATCGTCACATTATTGCCGATCCGTATGCGGGACAGCGCAAAGCGCTGACCTTCAATGGCATGACTGAAAAAAGCAGCATCATGACCGATAATGCAGTTGGCGCCCACCTCGGTGAGCGGTGGGTCGAGGATCGCGCCGGCGCTGTAGGTATTTTGTCCCAGTCGCGCGCCCAGCGCCAGATACACTAAACGCATGATAGGAACAGGGAGAAAATGGGTGCGAATCAGTGTATTAAATAACATTAGATAAAACAGAATATTGACTTGGGCAGCAAATTCTTCTCGAGAGCCTGGACGGATATCACCCTCCGCCAAGGGAAAAAAACGGAGAAACAACCGATAAATCACGAAAGCCCAGAGGTAACCAAATATCACTGCGCCAATGACCAGCGTCACGCCCCGGAAATCTCCAAGCGGGGCGGAACCAAGCAACAAGGCGGTAGTTACAATGCTCAGTACCAGGATAATGGCCAGAAGCGAGAAAAAGCAGGCAATCTGCGGTGGGGTAATTGTTCTCATCACGATTGCTCCATTGTTGAAAGATACATCTGGCTGAGATTCATTAAACGAGCGATACGCCAGCGTCCTGGACTACAGGACGGTTCCAACCCCGCCCAGCGGTCCTAACAATCCAGCACCTTGGCTACTAGGCTATTTAGCGATTTGTTCCCCGAAAACCCGCCCGGTGTCCCATTGGCTCATTAGGTGCTGGAACCAGCTTGCTGCCTGTCGACAATGCGCATCCTCCAGCAAGCGTCGGGCTGCCATTCTGATTCCTTCCGCCGTCAACTGCCCCACCCGCAGCCGCACACCGACCCCCGCCTGCTCCAGACAGAGCATGTTCAAATGCTGATCCATGTTGCTGACCACGCCCAACACCGGCGCCCCTGCCGCCAGCGCCTGCTGAGCCGCCAGACTGCCACCATTGCAGATCACCAGTTGCGCACGAGCCGCTGCCTCGACACCTGGCAGGAAATTCGCCACATAGGCATTCTGCGGCGGCGCGCTGCCCAAGGGTTGCCCAGCAGTCGCCGCCATCACCGTGACCGGTAGTTCCGCCAAACCGCGCAAAATTACGGGCAAGGCTCGTTCATTTTCCCCGGAGCTACCCAGAGCGACATAGATAATCGGCTGATCATTCGGCAACGTATTCCACCACACCGGCGGCTCGACCGTAGGTGACCACAGCACCGGTCCCAACCAATGGTGGTGCGACGGCAAGGGCTTCGTAGGGATGAATTCCGGAATATCCGCATACAAGGTCTGATCGGCATCGGTATACACCGCCCGCAAGTCATACCCCAGCCTGGACAACCCATACTCCCGTCGCACCCGGTTCAACGGCAGCGTATGCAGCGCGAACACCAAGGGCCGCGCCAGACTAAACAGCGCTTGCGACAAACCCACGCCGAACGCCTGGGTCATCGGATGCTCGGGCAAAGGGAACGGCAGTTGTGAATAGGGTCCCCAGTAGGCATTGGTAATCGTGAAGTAGGGTACGCCCGCCACTCGGGCGCTCACCCCCAGCGAAATGCGGAAATCACCGATCACGATATCGGGTTTCACCGCATCCAGCAGCGCCAGATCAGCCTGGACGTAGCCCCGCAACGTATCGAGATCATAAACTGGCCGCCCCTTGGCCAGATTGTCGAGAAATTTTACCGTAGAGATGGTCTCGACTGGCCGCCAAGCGAAAGGCAATTCCCCAAACAGCTTCAGATAACGATCATCACAAGCCAGGGTGATTTCGTAACAAGCCGGGTCCAGCGCCCGCGCCAACACCACCGGCCGCACAACATGCGCCAGGGTCACAGCCTCGCCGACAAAGAGAATGCGTTTGGGCAACATGGATTTCATCAGTTTGCCGCCATTAATTGCGCCAACGGCAACCGCAACGACCGCGCCACTGGCGCCGGCCCAAAACCCACCCGTCCCATATAAACGCCCTGCCGACAGGCTTCCAGCCCTATCAGATTCTCCATTCGCTTCACCAGCCGCTGCGCCCGTTCCAATGATCGCGGCGACGCGCTGAACGCAACATCATTATAAATATAGGAAGCAAAAATCAGCGGCGTCATCTCCGGCTGAAATTGCAAGCCAAGATCGGTCGCCGTCAGCCAAAAGCGTTGCATCGCCCGCCCGCCGGCCACGTAATCATCCACCGTCTGCAACGGTGTTTCCGCCACAATCACGAAATGCGCCGCGCAATTCAAAGCCGGTAGTACATCCAGTTGCAGGCGTGGCAACAGCGTACCTCCCAAATAGGTATTCAGAAAACGCACCCGTCTCCAACTCTGCAACGCCCAGCGCATCAGCCGCAGCGCCACCGGATCCAAACCCACCGCCTGATCAGGAATACGGTCCCGGCTAAATTGCGCATTCCACTCAATGATAGCTTTATGCACTGAATAGGCTTCTGGCATCGTCAGGCGAATTTCCGCGTTGTCGAATAACAGGCGCGCCATCTGTCGCAGCGTCTCGCGACCTTCCAACCAAAGCACTCGATAGCCCGCCCCTACTGAAGTCTCCAGCGTGATCCGTTCCCGCGCTCCCAACAGGCGGCGACTCATTGGTCGGCGTTGTGTGCAGCGGGCGCGAATCACATATTCCAGAGGATGCCGTTCGGCAGGAATATCGGAAAATTTTACATCGAATGTAGGCCGGGTTTCCGGCAACCCTTCCCGCCGCTGTGCTTCACACCGCAAACCCTGTCCTTGCGCTGCAATGTTGATCGTTTCCAGCACTCCACCGAGCGCTAGCTGGCTCGCGTGACCTTGCAAGTCATAAACGACTTCATCGCGGGTATCGAACCCATGCACCACCAGGCGCCGTTCATTCAGAATTTCGAAGCGCCACGGTTGCGTATTGTCCCCACTCGGCGCCCAGCGCGCCAAATCCAGGATCTGCTCCAACTCGGTTCGCGGAACAAATTCCAGCTCGCGCTGTGGCCGTACCGCTTCCCGCACCAGATGCTCGACCGCTCGATACGCCAAACGCCGTTTCAGGGTTTGCAGCGGCCCTCGATTCCCCCAGCGCAACCGACCGCGCACATAGCCCCCGCGATAAGCATCGAAAATCTGGTAATACGGCGCGGCATACACCGGCTGACGATGGAGCAGGATTTTCAACGCCTCAATCCCCACGATACCCGCGCAGAGCTGGCAGGCCATCCCGGTCGAAGGGCCATAGCGCCCGGCTAGATTCAGGCGACCCGGCTCCGCCAGATAACCACGATGCAGCGCGGTTGGCGTCAACCCCAACAGAAAATTCACATACTGTCGCTCAACCGGCAAACCCTCCAAGCGGAAATACTCCTCGAAACTCATCCGTCCCGGCATAAAGATCAGATACGGCGCACCCATCCCGATCGGCCCGGCGGTGATGGCTGGAATGCCCAGTTCGTAGCAACGCCCAAACACCAAAGAGCGCACCTCCGGCACGAAGAAATCCAGTCCATCCACAAACAAATCGACATCGCTGAGAAATTCATCCATATTTTCGACGCCGACTCCTTGAGAAAAAAGCTGGAGCTCCAATTGGGGGTTAATATCGCGCGCCTGACGGGCCAGCGCATCTACCTTCGGCTCGCCCAGCGTACTAAGCATCGCCCCGGCCTGCCGGTTGAAGTTGGCCAATTCAAAGGTATCCAGATCCGCGATGTGAAACGCTCCGATGCCTAACCGAGCCAAGGTCAGCAAATGCGCGCCGCCGACCCCGCCCATGCCGGCGATCGCCACCCGCTTGCTGCGCAACAAAGCCTGCTCGGTTTCCGTTACCCAACCGATATTGCGGCTGAATGCCTCAGCATAATCGAAATCGCGCGTCATATTCATTTCCCCGTGCGTTCGGTGAATGATCCTGGAGTAACCGTTCAGTCTCCCTTTTGCCAGCGTGCAATTTGAACAAGTCTAATAGAAAAATATTCAGGAACAGGTTCAGTTAGCCTATATTCCAAACTATCCTAGCGCTTCGCGCCACTCCTTCTTGAAAGGAGGGAATTGCGGAATGTAGGCTATCAGTGAGTAAAGCTATAGCCACCACCATCAAATCACGAGATAACTGATGTTTGATTACACCTATGAAGCAATTCTGGCCGACACAGAAGCCACTCGCGCCATCCATCGAAAGATTCGTTATCACGTTTATTGCGTAGAGCGCCGCTTTGAAAATCCTGACGATTTTCCCTTTGGCGAAGAACACGATCACTGGGATGATGAATGCTACACCGCTCATTTCATTGTCCGACATCGCCGATCAGATCAATGGGTCGCAGCCATGCGGATCATCCTCCCGAATGCGCCCTGCTTTCCCCTTGAAGCCTTGCAATGTTTGACCCTGACTCATCCGAATCGCCATTTACCTCGCCGTGGACTGGGTGAAATTTCCCGAGTATGCATCATTCGGTCCCGCACTGCCCATATACTCAATCCGTACCTCGGTTGGAACTTTAGCCATGTCAGTAAAGATGGTGAATCCGAAGTCTTTCTTGGCCTTATTCGCGCTTTTATCCTTTATGGCCTTCATCGAGAGATCAGGCATTACTATATATTAGTCACCGCCGCCCTCGCACGTTTGTCGCGCCGATTAGGCATGGTGTTGCATCAGGCCGGTGTTCCTGTTGAACATCGAGGTTGGCGCACACCCTATCTTCTCGATGTCCAGGCCAGCAGGACGGCGCTGTGTCGGCGATCAATGGCGATTCGGGGCATGTTCGATCGCAACACATTAGCCTATCGTCCCTTTTCACTCCTCGAAAAAACGATGGATGAGATTTCTCTGCCCATGCCGCCCCATCTATTCCCGGGATCCTCGACCCCTGAAGCATTCCAGCCTGTTAATACCACCCCATACTCGCTTCACCCTACCTGATTCCTCTTGTAACAGCGGGATCAACACACCCTAGCCCATCGCCTCGCCGACTGATGATGAAGCCCTTCTATTCCTTTAACCAAACTCTTCCGGTTCGAATCCAACTCGCGGCAACAACTGCTGCAACTCTTTCCATACTGCATCGGGATCATCCCCACGCAAGGTAATATGCCCGACCTTGCGTCCAGGGCGCGAAGCTTTGCCGTAATCGTGATAATGCGCATTTGGCAACGCCAGCACCGCTGACCGCTCGGGCAAATCGCCAATGGCGTTCAACATCACCGAATGGCCGATAGCCGTCGTCGATCCCAGCGACAGACCGAGAATCGCTCTCAGATGATTCTCGAATTGACTGGTTTCAGCGCCCTCGATAGTCCAGTGTCCGGAATTATGGACGCGCGGCGCCATTTCATTAGCGATTAAGCGCCCCGCCTGCACGAAAAACTCGATGGCCAGCAGCCCGACATAATTCAGCCGATCCAGCAACCGGTGGGCGTAATCCCAACCTTCCTGCTCCAGCTTCGGCATGAGGCAGGGCGCTCGCGACAAACGCAGAATCCCCTCGCGATGATAGTTTTCCACTAGCGGATAGAAAGCGGTTGCGCCATCACGGCAGCGAATCGCCAGCACCGACACCTCACGCTCAAAAGGAACGAAGCTTTCCAGAATCAAAGGAACGCCGCCAAGCGCTCGCCAAGCCGCTTCAATATCCTCGGGGATACGTAAAATGCGCTGACCCTTGCCGTCGTAACCCAGCCGCCGGGTTTTCAGTACGGCGGGCAGACTCATCCGCGTCACTGCATCCTGCAATTCCTCCAGGCTATCAATGGTCGTGAAATTCGGCGTTGGAATGCCCAACTCCCAGAACAGGGTTTTCTCGGACAGCCGGTCTTGCGCCCTCGCCAGCGCCTCGGCGGGCGGGTGGAACCCGACCCGTTCCGCCAGAGTTTGCGCCGCCACCGCAGGCACATTCTCAAAATCGAAAGTCACTACATCCGCCCAGTCGGCAAGTCGCGCCAATTGCGCAGGATCGTCATAGTCACCTTGAATCAGGAGCGCGACCTGCCCGGCGCACGCATCCGCCGCCGGATCGAGGATCTGGAAACGCAAGCCCAGCGGATAACCGGCCAGCGCCAGCATCCGCGCCAACTGACCGCCACCGACGATGCCGACGTTCACAGTGCGCTGCTCCGGGGGTCGGGCTGATTCAGCACGTTTGCGGTCTGCTGGTCGCGGAAAACGCGCACGGCTTCTCGAATGGCGGGATATTGATGACCCAGCATCGCTGCGGCCAGCAAGGCCGCGTTGATCGCGCCAGCTTTCCCAATGGCCAGCGTCCCAACCGGAACGCCGCCCGGCATCTGGACGATGGACAGCAGCGAATCGAGGCCATTGAGCGCCTGGGATTGCACGGGTACGCCCAATACAGGCAGTATCGTCTTGGATGCCGCCATGCCGGGTAGATGCGCGGCGCCGCCGGCCCCGGCGATGATGATCTGCAAACCGCGCGCCTCGGCGTTGGCGGCGTAGGCAAAGAGTAAATCAGGGGTGCGATGGGCCGATACAACGCGAACCTCGTAAGGTACTTCGAGCGCGTCTAGGGTGTTCGCGGTATGCTCCAGAGTGCTCCAGTCCGAAGTAGACCCCATGATTAAGCCCACCAAAGGTGTCTTTTCCATGCTATTCATATCCTTATAAGAAGGATTTAACTCGGCGCACAGGTTGAAAGCGAGCAACGCCTGTGTTGTCAGCAGGCTTCATTGACGCCGGTCATAGTCGTTAATTTGTCAAATTGATGACTCATTTTCTCATAAAAACCTGCCTGGAAACAGATTTGCCTATTCGATTAGACGGTTCACTGTGCATTGAAATAGAGATCGCCATGCATTGGGCCAGACGTGGACTAAGGAATAGGGGGCGAACGAAAATTGTGCCTTGAACTTTTCCCACGATGGACTGCCCCTGCTTTTGACACACTATTTCCAATATCCTTTAAGTACACTGATACCAAATTGCGGTCAAAAAAGTATTAACTCTTTGCCAAAGCCTTTAAGATCCATGGGAAGCCCGTGATCGATTGGACGATGCTTGGGTTATTTTCCAAATACAAGACCGCTTCCACGAGTCGGTTTTCAACGGCAGCCAAGCTCTGAAAAACTACATTGGGAAAAAATTTCTCTCGGATTTCATCCCATAAGTGCTCCGTGGGATTTAACTCTGGACAATAGGGTGGCAGGGTCTTGACCATCATGTTCTCTGGGAGGGTTAGGGCGGTTGGACTGTGGCAGGGTGCCCCATCGTAGAGGAGGAAGAA
>JAGRHQ010000279.1 GCA_020444905.1 Candidatus Competibacteraceae bacterium | reverse complement strand
TGTTGTTTCAAACCGGTTATCTGACCATCCTGCACGCGGATGAGCCGATCCGGGGACACTGGATTTACACCCTGGGCTATCCCAACCACGAAGTCGAATCCAGTCTTAACATCAGTCTGCTCGGCGTCTATACCGGCGGCGATCCCAGTCGCAGCATGAATCAGCGTCTGCGCCTGCTCGACCTGCTGCTGGCCCACGACCTGACCGGCATGAAAGACCTGTTCCAAGCCTTCTTCGCCAGCATCCCGCATCAGTGGTACGACAATAACCCGATCAGCCGCTACGAAGGCTACTACGCCAGCGTGTTCTACAGCTACTTTGCCGCCCTGGGGCTGGACATTATCCTGGAAGACGCCACGAATCCGGGCCGCATTGACATGACCGTCCTGTTCCAGGAGCACATCTATCTGTTCGAGTTCAACGTCGTGGAACTGAGCGCGGAGGGACAGGCGCTCCAACAGATCAAGGATAAAGGTTACGCCGACAAATACCGGACGCTCGGCCAACCGATTCACCTGATCGGCGTCGAGTTTAGCCGGGCCAGCCGCAATATCGTCCGGTTTGAAGTGGGTTGAAAGGCGTCATAGATCAAACAGAATGGCCCCGATTTCCGAATGTCCTAACCCGATGTGATCAATCGCAAGGAACCTACCCATGACCGTAGAAGAGCTGAAAGCCCGCCTCCAGACGGAATTACCGGAATTGCTCAAGCAGGATCAGAGTTTCAAGCAATGGTTGGAGCAACTGATCCGCCAGACGGCTATAACGCCGGAATCTTTCGACGCCCGCTTCGAGCGTATGTTGCAGGAGTTCGCTGCCGACCGCGTCGAGCAAAGGCGCAAATGGGACGAGCAAAACCGCAAATGGGACGAGCAAAACCGCAAATGGGACGAGCACACGCGCGAGTTCAATGAATGGGGTGCGCGCTTCGATGCCCATGTCGCCGAGCAAAGGCGTAAATGGGATGAGCAAAACCGCAAATGGGATGAGCAAAACCGCAAATGGGATGAGCAAAACCGCACCAATCAAAAATTGCTTGATGAGATCGCTTTGTCCCGTTCCCGGCAAGAGCAAGGGATTAGCGCGCTCGGCTCCCGCTGGGGCCTCGCCTCCGAATACAGCTTCCGCAACGCGCTCAAAGGCATCCTAGAAAAAAGCTTTGGCGTTGAGGTATTGAATATTAACGAGTTCGACGATGAGGGGCTGGTGTTTGGCCGGCCTGATCAAGTGGAGATCGACATCATCATCAAAAATGGCGAGACTATTCTTTGTGAACTCAAATCCTCCATGTCCAAAGGCGACATGTATATCTTTGACCGCAAGGCCCAGTATTACGAACGACGCCATCAGCGCCCGATCCAGCGCAAACTGGTCATTTCACCGATGGTGCATCCGACTGCGCGCCCGGTCGCGGAAAAATTGGGAATTGAGGTCTTCAGCTATGCCGAGGACGCCACGGGTTTTTAACAAAGATCGCTCCTGCAACCGTGAGGTTAAGTCTCGATGGGTTCGACCAATAATGCCAAGGAGCAACGCCGATTGTTTCTAGCGCTTTGGCCAGGTGAGACTGAACGTCAACAGATGGCTGAACTGGCGAAACAAGTGGCAGGCCGGCGGCGGGTGCGCGACGCGAATTTGCATTTGACCCTGGTGTTTCTCGGCGCGACCACGCCGGAACAGTTAGCGGGCTACGAAACTGCGCTAGAGAATCTGACGATGCCGACCCTGGAACTGACGCTGGACCGCTACGGCTACTGGCCGCAACCCCGCCTCCTGTGGCTGGGGTCCAGTTGTACCCCGCTGGAACTGTACGAACTGGTCGCGGAACTGCATCGACGCTTGCGCGGCTGTGGCTTTGTCCCAGAACGGCGAGCGTTTCAGGCGCATATTACCCTGGCTCGCAGATTTACCGGACGGATTCCCGCCGAACCGCTGGCAATGCCGGTGCGCTGGCGAGTCAGCGCGGTCAGCCTGGTTGAATCGCTGCCTTCGCCGGAGAGTTCCTGTTATGAAGTGTTGCGCTGCTGGCCAGGGGGCTAGGTTCAAACCGTTTATCTATGGGATAATCGTTACATTCTCATTTGACTGAAGGGGGAGATGCGGGATGGATGACAACAAAAAAAAGGCGCTGGCAGGCGCACTGACGCAGATTGAACGCCAGTTCGGCAAGGGCGCGGTCATGCGCTTGGGCGATACCAGCGCGGCGGTGCGCAACGTAGCGACTGTCTCCACGGGTTCGCTGGGGCTGGACATCGCTCTGGGCATTGGGGGACTGCCGCGCGGACGGGTGACGGAAATTTACGGTCCGGAATCCTCCGGTAAGACCACGCTGGCTTTACAGGTCGTAGCCGAAGTCCAGCGGACCGGGGGATGTGCGGCGTTCGTCGATGCCGAACATGCGCTGGACCCGGTGTACGCCGCCAAGCTGGGCGTGAATGTCGATGATTTACTGATTTCGCAACCGGATACGGGCGAACAGGCGCTGGAAATCGCTGACATGCTGGTGCGTTCCGGGGCGGTGGAAATCGTGGTCATCGACTCGGTGGCGGCGCTGACTCCCAAGGCGGAAATCGAAGGCGATATGGGCGACTCCCACGTCGGCCTGCATGCCCGGCTGATGAGCCAAGCCCTGCGTAAACTCACCGCTAACATCAAACGCTCTAATACCCTGGTGATTTTTATCAATCAAATCAGGATGAAAATAGGCGTCATGTTTGGCTCCCCCGAAACCACAACCGGCGGCAACGCGCTCAAGTTCTATGCTTCGGTGCGCCTGGACATTCGCCGCATCGGTTCGATTAAGAAGGGCGACGAGGTCATCGGCAACGAAACCCGAGTCAAGGTCGTCAAGAATAAGCTGGCGCCGCCTTTCAAGCAGGCTGAGTTTGAAATCCTGTACGGCGAAGGCGCTTCCCGGTTGGGTGAGATTATCGATTTGGGCGTCAAAATCGGGCTGATCGACAAATCCGGCGCCTGGTACAGTTGTCAGGGCACGCGCATTGGTCAGGGCAAGGAAAATGTCCGCTCCTATCTCCGCGAAAATCCGGAACTGGCCCGCGAACTGGAAGAAAAAATACGCGCCCACTTTTTAACCCGTCCTGATGCGGTGCCGGTTACCTCTGAACAAAGTGAAGAGAACGAGGACGACCTGCCCGATTCCGCCGATGAGTTGGACGCGGACCTCTAAAACCCGCGCAGCCGCTAACCGGGAGGCGGTAGAGCCGCCGGTCATTCGCGCCAAGGCCCTGGAGTTACTGGCCCGGCGCGAACATGCCCGCCTGGAACTACGACAAAAGCTTGCGCAGCGCGGCTTTCCCGTCGAGAACATCGACCCTGTGCTCGATCAACTCACCGAGGAACGTCT
>JAGRHQ010000278.1 GCA_020444905.1 Candidatus Competibacteraceae bacterium | reverse complement strand
CCAACTTCCACGGTGAATGGAACTACACCATCCTGCCATCAACGTAAAAGTTGTTGCAATTATTTATGGACAAGCCCTAACGGTATGGGATCCGTGTCGATAACGCTCTCGATTCATTCGTGGTCTCCGCTCAAGCTGAACCCTTGAAAGGCGGCGTGCTAAAGACGTGTCCGCCTAAAGGCGGAGGTTTATCACCTGCCGATTGGAAATTAACCCTCCAAATTTCAGAAAAACCGGTTGCTGAACCAAGGCAGTTTAAAGTGCTTCCGAAACGGTGGATTGTAGAAAGAACCTTTGCATGATTAGGCCACTTTCGGCGATTGGCAAAAGATTTCGAGATGCTGGTGACGACCGCAGAAAATATGATTCGGATCGCTATGCTCAAATTGACCGTCGCTAAGTACCTGTGATAAATGAAATTATTTTTCAAGATAGCTTCTTATATGGATACAGAGATATTTAATACTTGGCTTGAGAAGCGCCTAATCCCTGCGCTTCCAAAAATTGCATGGTCGTGATGGATAATGCCCGTTTTCACAAATCGGAAGAGACGAGAGAAATCATTGAAGACCATGGCCATCAACTGTTGTTTTTGCTTCCTTATTCACCGGATTTAAATCCTATCGAAAACTATTAGGCTATATAGTGAGGTGGCCCCCATTGTCAAGACAGAAATCATCACAGTTTAAGCTAAGGGCTCAGGCACAGCAGAAGATCTGCTGTGCGTTGCCTGGATAGGCGGTTTCGTCTTTGAGTGGCCGCGCGGATACGGGGTCCGACAAACCACCAAACTTGTCAATGATTTTGGCCCCGCTACCTTGGCTCGTGGTGTAAACCTGATCGGTGGGTTGGCGCCCCAACGATTGATGGGGCCGTTTGCCATTGTAAAAGGTAAAGTACGTTTTCAGGCCCCCTTGGACTTGAGCCAAGGTCTGATAATCCTTAAGATAAATATCTCCACACTTGACGGTGCGCCACAGTCGCCCGACGAAAATGTTGTCCGCGGCCCGCCCGCAACCGTCCCTACTGATGCGAATCGGATAGGCCTTCAGGGCGTTGATAAAGGCATGGCGGGTGAACTGCGCCCCTTGATCAGCAAGGCTTTTTTCCAGTGGCTGACCTGGATCGGATGGACTCCATATCCTTGGCCGATTTCGCTCAACGTCTGGGTCTCGCGGTTTTCAGCCGATAGGCTTGGAAGTCCAAACAGTCAGAATGGTTGCGGGCTAACCGACAAACCGGTTAACGCTCTGGTCAGCGTTTCCTTGGTTAGAGCGCCAGCCCACAACCCGCTGATTTGGTTATGATTTATTCAGATTACGCTTCGCTAACCCGCCCTGCGCGGGAAATATAAAACCTGCCGGGAATTGGTATCCCGAATCGGGAAGTGCAGTTTGCCCTGCTTTTCGTGCATATCCTGAATGAATCCATGCAGGAGGTCTATTTTTATAATGGGTGTTTATGCGGAAAGATGATGTCATGACTTCATCCAGCCTGTGAACCTCCCTGACTTCCATTCAGACACCCCTGTTAATCTCATTGATATTGGGTAGCAATTCGATTCGATGTTCGATAAATTTTGACCCTACGTTAGATAGGGAAACTTTCTAAGTATTAAGGAGGAACCATGTCGGACGAGACGGCTGCACATGCGAAACACATCCTATCTGTGGTGCAGGGAACCGGGAATTCACCTCTGCTTGAGGCCAGTATTGCGCGTTCCTGGATCCGCTGTGTTAATAACTACGGTCTCGATGCCGTCCATTCCCACCAACCTCGAGTACTCGAACAGTTTCGTCTGCGGGAACATCGGGAACGCTTGGATGACTTTCTGGAAATCGCCCAAGTCGAAGTGAATAACCTCTATCAGCGGATCGCTGGCTCAGGCTTTGCCGTGATCCTGACGGATGGCGACGGCGTGATCGTCAATTGGATTTGCGACGTCAATCTGAGCAGACCTTTTGAACGAGTTGGCCTATGGCCAGGCGCCATCTGGAATGAGGAAAACGAAGGAACCAACGCCATTGGCACCGCCCTGATCGAGCAACGCGCCCTGACCATTCACCGCAATGAGCATTTTTGCAGTCAGCATATCCAGTTAACCTGTTCGGCGGCGCCAATTTTCGATCCTCAGGGCCGCTTGTTGGCGGTGCTGGATATCTCCGCAACGAGTTCCCAGGATTCCAAGCAAAGCCAGCTCCATACTCTCGCGCTGGCTTACTTGAGCGCTCAGATGATCGAACACGGTTTCTTCTTGCGAGTATTTCGTCAGCAATGGATACTGCGTTTCCATCACCAACCGGAGTTGGTCGGCCAAAGCAACGAGGGTTTGCTGGCTTTTGGTAACGATGGCCGTATCCTGGCCGTTAATCAAAGCGCGGCGGATCAGCTCAAACAAGCGCGTTATCAACTCATCGACCAACACATCGACGCGCTTTTCGCCATCACCTTAGAAACTTTACTCGGCTACGCCGGTGGCCAGCCTAGAGCGCTATGGCCGATCATCGATGCAGTGGGCAATCGGTTTTTTGCGCTGCTCTATGGATCTGAGCAACGGTTACCCAAGAACCGGCCGCGCTTGACAGCGTTTGAAACTAAGCCCTTGCCTTTAGCCATGAAAACCCTGGAAACCTTGGCTGGGAAAGATCCGCTGATGGATTACAATGTCAATTGTATTCGGCGAGTCATGAACAAGCGCGTCAACATCCTGTTAACCGGCGAAACCGGCACTGGCAAAGAGGCATTCACCCGAGCGATTCACGACGCCAGCGAACGGTCCGACAAACCTTTTGTTGCGGTGAATTGCGCTTCGATCCCGGAGACTCTGATCGAAAGTGAGTTATTCGGTTATAAATACGGAGCGTTTACTGGCGCGCGTCAGGAAGGCCGGCGCGGCAAGATTTTGCAAGCGCATGGTGGTACGCTGTTTTTGGACGAGATCGGCGATATGCCGCCGCCGTTGCAAACCCGGTTGCTGCGGGTTCTGGAAGAGAAGGAGGTGCTACCGCTCGGCAGCGATACGCCGGTGCCGGTAGATGTGTTCCTGATCAGCGCTACTCACCGTAATTTGCAAGAGCACATGGCGACCGGGGCGTTTCGGGAAGACCTTTATTACCGATTGAATGGCCTCGAATTACGCTTGCCCGCTTTACGCGAGCGCAGCGACCGGTTATTGCTGATACGCAACGTATTGGCTGCGGAAAGTGACAGTGTCAACTTGCGTATCGCTGAGGATGCGTTGATGGCGCTGAACGCTTATTCATGGCCGGGTAATATCCGCCAACTGCGTAATGTCCTGCGCACGGCGGCGGCATTGTGCGATGACCAGTGTGTTCGGCTGGAAAATCTACCGGCGGAGATCACCGGTTCTGC
>JAGRHQ010000277.1 GCA_020444905.1 Candidatus Competibacteraceae bacterium | reverse complement strand
CTGGGTTGCCGGTGCTCTTCACTTCCGGCTATACCGAACGCATGTTAGTCGGTGGTGGCGAACTGTCGGAAGGTGTTGAAGTATTAGCGAAACCCTATCGAAAAGCCGAATTGGGCAGCAAGCTGCGCGCCTTACTCAGTCGGCGTGGCAAATCCTGATCGGACAGTAATAAAATTCATAACAAAACCTAACCTGGCATATTCGGGAACGCCTTTGCCCTCGTCAACCATGAGGATGCGGGACTGGCTCGCCACCCGGCTGGAGCAGCTTCACTATTTCCTGCTCCCTTCCACCTGCCTGCTCTGCGGAGCGGCTGGCGCAGCGAGTCGGGATTTGTGCGCCGGTTGCGCTGCTGATCTGCCTCGTAATAGCCACGCCTGCGCGATCTGTGCGCTGCCTTTATCATTGGACAATCAGATTGGCCTGTGTAGCCCATGCTGTGCGCAGTCTCCTGAGTATGACCGCGCGTTTGCCCCGTTTTGCTATCGACCGCCCGTGAATTTTTTGATTCGCCGGCTTAAATTCAATGGTCGCTTGAGCCATGCCCGACTGTTGGGCGAATTGTTCGCTGACGCCCGCGCTGAACGTGGCGCTCCCTGGCCGGACTGTATCCTCCCCGTCCCGCTACATCCTCTGCGTTTACGCGAACGCGGTTTCAACCAGGCGCTGGAGCTGGCGCGCAGCGCTGCCTACCGCTTCCAGATTCCTTTACTCGCGCAAGGTCTGCGGCGCACTCGCTATACGACGCCGCAAACCCAGCTCGATGCCCGCGCCCGTCAGACTAACCCACGGGGCGCTTTCACCCTGGAACAGCCGCTGCCTGGATCGCGGGTTGCCTTGGTTGACGATGTGATGACGACTGCCAGCACCGTTGCCGAATGCGCCCGCGTTCTGCGAGCGGGCGGCGTTGCCGATATTGAGGTCTGGATTATCGCCCGCGCCGGCGGCGAGCGTTGAGCATTCGAATCCTTCATCAATTCTCGCAATTCTTTTACCCTGCTTGCCCTGAAATCCCGTAAAATGCCGCGCCAATTCGCATTCAGGCAGCAGATTGGCGCATGAACAATACCTTATCGGCTTTTGAACAAGCCCTTCGTTCCCATGATGACCTCATCAAGCGTCGCGATCTGGCGATCTGGATCGGGGCCGAACCTACTTTCACCGACCGCCGTTCCGAAGCTCCAGAGTGGTTGTGCAATGCCCTCGGCCCAACCAAGGAGCGCTACGCCCGGCGGATGCTGGCGGAAACCCTGCATTTGACGCCGGGCGGCGTGGTGCTACGCACCCTGGGCCGACAGTACTCCAGAGAAGACCTGCCGCGCTGGAGCCTGGGACTTTATCGCCGTCGTGATGGACAACCGGTCTGGTCAGGGCCGCCTGATCCGCTGACCACTGATTCCGCGCTCGCGTCGTCCACTGATCGACTCGAGGATTTCTGGGAGCGGCTGGCGCAACGACTCGGCGCGCGAGGCTGGCCCGCATTGTTACTAACGGTCGAGACCTTTCCCCACTTACGAGTGGTCTTTCGCCGCGATACGCTGCCTTTGCTGGCCAATCCGGAGCGCGATGCGCGACTGGCCCGGCTCAGCCTGCATAGTCAGCCGATACCGCTTCAGGGTCCCCGGGATGAATTGGCGGAACAGGGTGTTTTCCTGGTGGGGATAGGCAGGTTTCCTCTGGAGCCGGGGGATGACGAAACCACTGCACCCGGTGTGGAACTGCCGGCTTGTCCCGATACGGGACTGTTTCTGAGCTTGCTGGAAGCGATCAGTGAAGCCGCAAACGCCGCCGAACTGCCGTCGCTGATTCTGGCCGGCTTTCCTCCCCCGGTTGACGCTGCGGTGGCCTGGGCGACCTTGACCCCGGACCCGGCGGTGGTCGAAGCGAATATGGCTCCGGTGCTGGATACCGCCACATTCCTACAGGAAACCCGAGCCTGTTTCACCGCCGCCGCCGCCGCTGGATTGTCGCCTTATCGCCTGCATTACAATGGCCAGATCACGGATTCCGGCGGCGGCGGGCAAATCACTCTGGGCGGCCCGGCGCCGGATCGCAGTCCGTTTTTGGCGCACCCGCATTTATTACCGGCGCTGATTGCCTATTTCAATCGCCATCCGGCTCTGTCGTTCTACTTCGCCGGCGATTTTATCGGCAGTTCCAGCCAGGCGCCGCGCGCTGACGAGCGCACCGCTGATCTTTTCGAGGAACTCACGCTGGCGCTGGCGCTGTTAGGACGTCAACACAATCCGACTCCGGATATGCTGTGGCAAACGCTGTCGCCTTTTCTAGCCGATCCCGCCGGTAATCCACATCGCGCCGAGATCAACATTGAAAAACTGTGGAATCCCTATCTGCCGGGACGCGGCCAGCTGGGGCTGGTGGAATTCCGCGCCTTTCGCATGCCGCCTACTCCAGAACGATTGACCGCACTAGCGACGCTGTTGCGCGCCATCGTGGCCATGCTGATTCAGTCGTGGGAACCGCCCCGCTTGATTGATTGGGGGCGGGAGCTTCATGACCGGTTCGCCTTGCCTTTCTATCTGCGCACCGATTTATGGGAGGTGCTGGACGAACTGGCCCGCGCCGGTCTGGGACTGAGCCAACCGCTGATCGCCGAGTTGCTGGATGAACATTATTACCTAATGGGTGAGGCGGCATTCGGCGACTGCCAGCTGACCATGCGGCGCGCATTGGAATTTTGGCCATTACTAGGCGACGCGCTTTCCCAGGAACACGGCCATTCACGGTTGGTGGACGCCAGCACCGCGCGCCTGGAAATCAGTCTGCGCGCACAACCCGGCGCAGCGCGGGACGCATTGAACGAGTGGCGATTGACGCTCAATGGCTATCGACTGCCGATGCGTCGGGAAGATGAACTGGATGGAGAAACCTGGCTATGTGGCGTGCGTTACCGGCGCTTTAAGCCGTGGACCGGTCTGCATCCCGGTTTGGAAGCCCAGGGACCGCTGCAACTGGTATTGAGCCATCCTCGACATCCGGACGCGCTGCGGGTGACTTTGCATGAATGGCGGCCCCAGGGAGGGGGATATGACGGGTTGCCCCACAAGTTTGAAGAGGCCGCCGCCCGCCGCGCCGAGCGCTTTGTTACTGAATATCTGGACGCCAAGCCAATAGAGCCACCCTTAGAAGCGCCGCCTGAAGCAATCACGCCCTATACTTTTGATTTACGCTGGTTGTAGAAAGAGAATGCATCATGTTTGAGTGTCATGGTCAGTGGACTTCAATCTGGATCATCCGATTTTATTTCCTGCTCATCATTGGATTTTTACCTGTCAGCACGGCCCTGGCTGAGGCGGCTGGCGAAGTAGTCAGCACGCTGGGAGCCGTTGAAGTCCTGCGCGAGGGGCGCTGGCAA
>JAGRHQ010000276.1 GCA_020444905.1 Candidatus Competibacteraceae bacterium | reverse complement strand
CGAAAACTACGGCAACTCAATCTAGCGAACAATACAAGCAGCTTGAACAGGAAAATGAGCTGTTGTTGTTGCAACTCCATCAGGTTCAGGAAGAACTGGAATCCTATTTTCTCGCAAACCGTGAATTGTTGATGACTCTTAAATCATCACAGGCTCTGTTAACGCGCTCACGGATGGTTATTGGTCGTTTAGCATTGAATGGATGACAATTTCGATGCTGTGGATGCTGTCTGGTATCAGGTAGCTTACCCAGATGTCGCGGCGGCAGGCATGGATCCTGTCGAACATTATCAACAGTACGGTCGCGCTGAGGGCCGATTACCCAAGGCTGTTGATGCCTTGGCGTTGGACGACAAACTGTGGGGCGGTTTCTCCGGTTTGGCGTTGCCAGCGCTGGAGGCGCTGTGCCAATCCAGTACGACTTCTGCAATCGAACGCCTCAGTGCGGCGTGGGCGTTGACGCGTTGGTTCGCTAGCCATCAGGATTGGTCAAACGCAGGACGTTATGTCGATGTGTTACAGCCGCCTTTGCCTGCATTCCTGGATCATCTAGGCGTTCCCCTGTTGCGTATCGAGGTATTGTTGCGCGGTGGGCGCGTCGTCGAAGCCGAAACGGCGCTGCAAGCAGCTCTGGCATTTTATGGCGCCATCCCTGATCTGTGCCTGGCGGCGGCCAATGTGACCCAAGGGTTGCCAGGTGAGAAGGGCGGCGATGAAGTACGGTTGGCCTGGGTTAACCGAGTGTTCGAAACGAAGGGGTTGGCGCAGTTGGCCAAGGAGAACCCATCCGCGCCGCTTGATCTGGATAATCTGACAGCGGCGTCAACACCAGCTTGCAGTCTGGCGCTGGATGCACAGCCGACCATCAGCGTCATTATACCGGTTTATAACGCGGCGCAGTTTGTGAGTACAGCGCTGCGCAGTCTGTTGGCCCAGACCTGGGCGCACCTGGAAATCGTCGTGGTGGACGATGGCAGCACGGATAACACCCTGGCCAAGATTCAGGCGCTGGCCAGGGAGGATTCGCGCCTTATGGTCATCCGGCAGCCCGATAATCGGGGGGCTTACGCAGCGCGCAATGCCGGTCTGCGCGTAGCGACCGGCGAATTTATCACGACGCATGACGCGGACGACTGGTCACACCCGCAGAAACTGGAGCAACTCGTTATAACGCTGCTGGAGAATCCAGAGTTAATGGGGGTGCTCGCACATTGGGTGCGAGCCGATAGCGGTTTGCATTTTCAATATCCGCGCATGGAGAGCCAGCTTATTCATCCCAGCGTGTCGACATTTCTATTCAGGCGTCGCGCACTGGAACGGTTGGGACGTTGGGATGAGGCTAGAGTGGGGGCTGATTCTGAGTATTATGAGCGGATGATGGCGGTATTTGGCCAGCAATCGGTGCGGTTGATCGTCCCGGACGCCCCATTGGTCTTTGCTCGCCAATGGGCGGATTCGCTGACGAGCGCTCGCGCCACCCACTTGCACACCTGGTATTTCGGATTGCGCCGGTGGTACGGTGAGTTGTATCGGGCTTGGCATCAGTTAGCCGATCCTCTGGCATTGACCCTGGCTCTCTCGTCAGAGGGAGACCGAGTTGCAGAGCGAGCAATTGGACAGGGATTGCATGATCAGGTGCTGATGGCGGATTTGAGCGACGATCCCCAGGTGTTTGCGCGGACTCGCGTGTTGTTAAGCTATTTGCTGGAGGCGGGTCAACGGGTGGCGTTGTTCCATTGGCCGGATTACTGTCGCCCGGTGTTGTTGCCCATGTCCGCCTGGTATCTGGCGCGAGTGGTTGAAGGACGGTTCACGGTGCTGGTGCCGGAAGATGTCGCGTGTTGCGTGGAATTGCTGGTCGTGAACCGGCGGTTGCTGCGCTATCCGCCCGATATGGTGCCCCGGGTGACGTTTCAGCGCATCCGGACCCTGGCATTGGCGGAAACGATGGCTTATCGGGTAGCGCAGTCGCGACCGGGTTTGCATGAAGCGGATCGAACCCTGATTAAGCGCTCGGGTTTGTTCGATGCGGACTGGTATGCGCGTCATTATCCAGATGTGTGCGAGGCTGGCGAATTTAATGCTTCTCATCCAACCCCTCTTCTATTGGCGCAAGAGGGGAGTGAACGATTGTTGCAACATTATCTGACGGCAGGCATTTCTGAGGGCCGTGATCCGGGGCCAGCCTTTTGTTCCAGACACTATTTGGCGCGCTATCCGCAGGTCGAGGAGGGCGGATGGCTGCCGATCATCCATTATCTGAAGGCAGGCGCTCGATTGGGCTATGACGGGGCGGCGTTGCCAGAATGGGTTGGCGAGCAGCCCCAGGTTGCTGGTCGACCGACGGTTCTGGTGTGTGGACATTCTGCTGGCTGTCAGTTGTTTGGCGCGGAGCGCAGTCTGCTGGGGTTGTTGGAGGCGTTTGCGGCGCTGGATTTTAATGTGTTAGCGACTGTTCCGGATGATGGAAATCCAGCGTATTTGCAGGCGCTACGGCAACGATGTTCGTGGGTGGGTGTTGTGCCTTATGAACAATGGAGCGCTTCGGTTCCGCCCTGCGCTTGGGCGGTGGAGCGCTTAGTGGCGATTATGATCCGGCATGTTGTGGATGTCGTGCATGTGAATACCATCATGTTGCGGGAGCCGGCGCTGGCGGCTCGCCGGGTTCATTTGCCGGTGGCGGTGCATGTGCATGAGTCGCTGGCTCATGATCCTGATCTGTGTGCGGCGATTGGTTTATCGGCGCATGAGATTCGCAGCCGGGTGTTGCAACGCGCTGATGTGGTGGTTGCTAATTCGGCGTTTACGGCGTGGGCTTTTTATAAACCCGGAGCAACGTACCGGGTGGGAAATACTGTGGATCTGGCGGCGCTGGATCTGGCAAATCCGGTGGAGCCGGGGCGGATGAAGGTGGCGTTGATCAGCAGCCATCAGCCCAAGAAGGGGCTGATGGATTTCGTGGCGCTGGCGCGGTTGCTGGCGGAGATTGAACCAGGAATTGCGTTGCTGTCGATTGGGCCGGAGAATGCGCATATTAAGGCGTTGCGGGCCGCTCATCCGCCATTGCCGGAGAATTTAACGTTCCCTGGCTATGCGGAAACGCCACAGGCGGCAGTGAGCCAAGCGAATGTGGTAGTCAGTTTGTCACACTTTCAGGAGACATTTGGTTTGACGATCCTGGAGGCGATGGCGGCCCGGCGACCGGTCGTGGTTTACGATTGGGGGGCGTTGCCGGAATTGGTGCGCGATGGGGTGAATGGCTTTGTGTTGCCATTTGGGGATGTAGCGGGTGTGGCGGGCCGGTTACGGGAGCTGTGCCGCGACCCAGCGCGGCTTGAATGCATGGGGGAGGCCGGTCGTCAAAGGGCATGGACCGATTTTGGACTTGAGGGGATTAGTGGGCAATTGCGAAAGGTGTATGCATCCATTCTAG
>JAGRHQ010000275.1 GCA_020444905.1 Candidatus Competibacteraceae bacterium | reverse complement strand
GTGGAACAACGGCGGGTAATCGAGGCAGCGTTCGGTCATCAAAAACATCAGAAGTTAATAAAAGATCAATCTGCTCCAGCGTTCTTTTTTCAATCAAATTCAATCTGACATCCAGGAATAAATGAACGCCCAGAACGAGTTTCAAAAAAGCCTCATCAATATCCAGGTCAACAGCCTGCAGGTCTTCCTGCTCAAACTGAAGGGGCGCTTCCCAGACGGAAGCTGTTTTTTTCTGAGATGATTGTGAACTGGAAGTTTTTTCTGGCCAAAAGAAACGAATCAGCGCTTTCCACATGAAGTATGCACTCGGTAAGTCATTTTTGAGGCTGAGTTCCCTAACATAATTTTTTAAAAAATTACTTCAATACCCGGACGCATACCTTCGAATCTTGCAGGTTGGGCTTGCAAAACCCAACCTGCAAGGTCCCGGAATTTCCGACTAGACGTTGATTGCTCAGTTTAGCAAAAGATCAATACAACGCTTAAGACCCTAGGGAAAGTATTACAAAAAATCCAGAGCAGGAAGTGAGTCATGGGAATTTTTGCTTTGCAACATGGTGGTAAGGAACGCCATAGCGGCCTATACCAAAGGCGTCTATCTGAGTTCAAGTAGTGGCTAGCTGACCGAATAAATGACGGGTTCATCAATCTTCGAGACGGTGGTCCGCATCGGCTTGGAGCAGCTGGAGGGCGACCTCTGTTGCCGACAAGAGGTCAAAATCAATAACCGCCTGCTATCCTGATCAGGATGATCTTCATCATCAACGCCACCAGGAGAAGCAGAATGAATACCGAAGACCGCAAACTGGAGCTGATTGAAAACGTCGTCCATCAAGTGCGAACCCGTATGGCTGGCGAGCAGGTCGATGTCTTGGCGCGCTTTGTTGCGAACTACTACCAGCAGGTCGATCCCGACGACCTGGCGCAACGCTCGGTCGAGGATCTCTATGGCGCAGTGCTTTCCCACTGGCATTTTATCCAGCAACTGGGCGATGGCCTGCCCAAGCTGCGCGTCTATAACCCCAACGTCCCGGAACAGGGCTGGCAGTCGCCGCACACCATCATTGAAATATTGAATGACGATATGCCGTTTCTGGTGGATTCGATCGTCCCCGAGGTCAATCGCCAGGGCCTGACGCTGCATTTGATCATTCATCCGGTCATGCGGATGGTGCGTGATGAAACCGGTCAACTGCTGGATGTCGCCGCCGACCGCCATGACCCGGTGGGCAAGCTGGAATCCCTGATTCACCTGGAAGTGGACCGGCGCAGCGACGCGGCGGCGCTGGAAGCCCTACAATCCGGACTGGCGCAGGTTCTTGCCGATGTGCGCGCCGCGGTGGAGGATTGGCCGGCCATGCAGGCGCGTCTGGGCGAGGTGCTGGCGGAGATTAACCGTAATCCCCCGCCCCAGGACGCCGCACAGACCGCCGAAGATCGGGACTTTCTGCAATGGATCGCCGATAACCATTTTACCCTGCTCGGTTACCGGCAATATGACCTTGGGAAAGAGGGCGACACCGATGTGCTGCGGATCACGCCGGATTCTGGGCTGGGTATCCTGCGCGGCGGCGCTGATGCAGTATCCGGCAGCTTCGCCACCCTGCCGCCCGAGGTGCGCGCCCAGGCTCGCGAACGAAAATTGCTCATTCTGGCGAAGAGCAACGCCCGGGCCACCGTGCATCGTCAGGCGTACCTGGATTACATCGGGATCAAACGCTTCAATCGCCAGGGCGAAGTCATCGGCGAACACCGCTTTCTTGGCTTATTCACTTTTACCGCCTATAACGCCAGTCCGACCGACATTCCATTGCTGAGGCGCAAGGTGGGCCGGGTGATGGAGCGCACCGGATTTCTGCCCAATAGCCACGGGGCCAAGGCGCTGGCGGTGTTACTGGAGCAATACCCGCGCGATGAGCTGTTTCAAATCGACGAGGAACAGCTTTACACGACCGTAATAGGCATCCTGCGACTGGGCGAGCGTCAGAAAACCCGGCTCTTCGTGCGGCGCGACCCCTACGGGCGCTTCTTCTCCTGCCTGATCTTCGTCCCGCGCGATCGCTATAACACCGAGTTACGCGAACGCATGCAGAATGTGCTGATGGCGGCGTTTGCCGGGACCTCCGCCGAATTTTCCGTGCAACTCCTGGAATCGATGCTGGCGCGGGTGCTGATGATCATTCACACCGCGCCCGGTTCCGCGCCGGAATATGATGTGCGCGAACTGGAACAGCGCCTGGCGGAAACCGCCCGGCTTTGGGAAGACAAGCTGGCCGAGGCGCTCGTTGATCACTGCGGCGAGGAACTGGGCAACCAGCGGATGCTGCGTTATGGCGAGGGATTTCCAGCAGCCTATCGGGAAACCGTCGGCGCGCGCGCCGCCGTCTATGACATTGATATGATGGAAACTTTGGAGTCCTGTGGCGGTATTGCGGTGAACTTGTATGTGCTGCTGGAAGATCCGCCGGGCGCGTTGCGTTTCCGCATTTATCATGCGGAACGGCCAGTGAATCTGTCCGACAGCCTGCCGATGCTGGAGCACATGGGGGTGCGGGTCATCGACGAGCAGCCTTTTTACATGGCCCGTCGCGATGCGCCGCCGGTTTGGATTCACGACTTCGGTCTGCGCCATGATCGCGGCGAATTGCCGATTGAACGCCTGCGCGCGCTGTTTCACGAAGCATTCCTGAAAATCTGGCGCGGTGAGGTAGAAAATGACAATTTCAACCGCCTGGTGCTGGTTGCCGGACTGGATTGGCGGCAAGTTAAAGTGCTGCGCGCCTATGGGCAATATCTGCGGCAAATCGGCTTTACCTTCAGCCGTTCCTACGTGCAAGCGACCGTCGCCGCGCATCCGGTGATCGTGCGTTCCCTCATCGAACTGTTTGAAATTCGCTTTGACCCGAACCACGTTGGCGACCGGGCCGCGCATGAAGAGGTCAAGATCAAGGCGATTCTGGAAGCGCTGGATCAGGTGGAAAATATTGACGACGACCGTATCCTGCGCCAGTACCTCGCCCTGATTCGGGCGACGCTGCGCACGAATTACTATCGGCGCGAGGAAGGCGCGGATTTAAAGCATTACCTGTCCTTTAAATTCGATCCAAAACAGGTGCCTGGTCTGCCGGAGCCGCGCCCGATGTTCGAAATTTTCGTGTTTTCGCCGCGCATCGAAGGCGTCCATCTGCGCGGTGGACATGTGGCGCGCGGCGGCTTGCGCTGGTCCGACCGCATGGAAGATTTCCGCACCGAAGTCCTGGGCCTGGTCAAGGCGCAGGTCGTCAAGAACGCCGTCATCGTGCCGACCGGCTCCAAGGGCGGTTTCGTGGTCAAGCGCCCGCCGCCACCCGGCGACCGCGACGCGCTATTGCGGGAAGGCATCGCCTGCTATCAGACCTACCTGCGCGGCTTGCTGGACATCACCGACAATTTGGTGGCT
>JAGRHQ010000274.1 GCA_020444905.1 Candidatus Competibacteraceae bacterium | reverse complement strand
TTTGGTGTAAAACGTATCGGTCTCGCCGGCGTTAGGAATCCACGCACCAAGGAAATAATGCTGAATCATGGCAATCCAGCCATCCTTGACAGTCTGGTTCAATGGCTCTTTGGCGATCTGATCGAAGGAAATTTTTTCATAACGCTGTTCGGGCGTCGAAATCACCGCCCCGGTATAAGTAACCACACCGCCGCCAAAAAAACCGCCCTTGGTCTTCGGCTGCGTGCGTTGGAATTGCCGGTACTGACTGCCCTGCCAATCGTTAGCGCTGCTGTTCTCGACGCGCTGGTTCAATTCCACCAGGAAACTGCCGCGCCGAAAGGTATAGGTCTTGACCACCTTCACCCCAGAAGGGTCCGACCAGTTCAACCGGACTTCCAGTGCATCCTGCCCATCCGTCAACTGGTATTCGCTCTGCTCAGCCGTAAACGGAGCGTAATGGTTCGGCGCGGGACCGTCATTCAACGCCACCAGTCCCGATTGAGCGATGAACAGATCCGGGCCGCTGTCCTTCAGCAACTGAAACGGCTGATCAGGCTGTTGCACCGATTCCGGGTAGGTGCGCAGACCCACCCGGCGCAGGTCGCCGCCGATTGTATCGATTTCCGCTTCGAACATGTCTGTCGTCACATGCACCCGCGAGCCGCTGCCCAGCGCCTGGGAAACGATGCCTGGCGCTGGGGCCGCTGCGGGCACATCCTGTCCGGGAGTGATCGAAGGACCGGCAGGGACCGCCGGACTGGCGGGACTCGCCGGCGCGGTAGCGACCGGTGTCGGTGGGGGGTATTTTCTGGCCTGGAATTCCAGCCAGTTCTGCCAGAGCAGAAACAGCACAAATCCCAGAGCAGCAAACAGCAGCAAACGTTGGTTTTCCATTAACGGTCCTTCGGAGAGGGTTCAGGGACAGGATCGACGCCGCCGGGATGCCAGGGGTGGCAGCGTAGCAGGCGCCGGATCGCCAACCAGCCCCCACGCAACACGCCATACTGTTCAATGGCTTCGCGGGCATATTGGGAGCAGCTTGGATAAAAACGACAATGATTGCCCAGCAGGGGGCTGATGACCAATTGATAGATGCGAATCAGCGCGATCAGGATAGCGCGCATGGCGGGGCAAGTCTCTGCCAATGCCGTTGCAAGGAAGCAAACAGGACCGCATTTTCCTGTTGCGTCGCGCCACTACGGCCCATCACCACCCAGTCCATGCCGCCAAGCTGGGATTGATGATGGCGAAAGCTCTCGCGCACGATTCGCTTAATGCGGTTGCGCGCCACGGCTGATCGAGCGATCTTGCGGGAAATCGCCATCCCCAGCCGGGAATGGTTCAAACCGTTAGGACGGGCTAACACGGTAAAATAACGGTCACTGGACTTGGCCGGGCGGGCAAAGACCTCAGCAAAAACCGCTGGACCGCTCAGCCGGACGCGGCGAGGAAAACCCGCGCCGCCGCCATCCGTACAATCAGGGCGTGAGACGGACACGGCCCTTGGCGCGGCGCGCCTTCAGAACTCGACGCCCCCCGGTCGTGGCCATTCGGGCGCGAAAACCGTGGGTGCGCTTGCGATGAATGATGCTGGGCTGGAAAGTCCGCTTCATAATGATTCCTTAGAGAGGCAGGTCAAGACAGAATTTGCGCTTTTTGGCGAAAAGCGAGAAATTATTGATGTGGAGCTAAATTTGTCAAGTTAAATGGTTTACGTTTTAAAGTCATGGGTACCCATCTTTATCTGTCAACCCATCGATATCTCATTAACAACCTTGCCTGGTTTTTAGGGAACGCTACTCGTGGACCATAACTTGTGGAAAACCTGCCAGGATTGCCTGGAACGTGAATTGTCCGAACAACAGCTAAGCACCTGGATCCGGCCACTGCACGCGCAGGAAGAAGCGGGCGTTCTGCTCTTGCTGGCGCCAAATCGTTTCGTCCTCGACTGGGTCAAGAAACATCATTTGAAACAGATTCAGGCAGTGCTTGCCCGACTGCGGCCCGAACAGCCTCCAGAGGTGCGCTTGGAAATCGGCGGCAGCGACGTCTCGCCCGCGCCAATCGCGCTCATCGAGGAGTCGCCAGGAGAGGACTTCATCAGCGCATCCAAAGCGGAAACGACTGAATTGCTAAGAAGCGGCGTCCTCAACGCCGATTTCACATTCACCACCTTTGTCGAGGGTAACTCTAACCAGATTGCCCGGGCCGCCTGCCTGCAAGTGACCGAGAACCCAGGTAAAGCCTACAATCCACTGTTCATTTATGGGGGTACCGGACTCGGAAAAACTCATCTAATTCATGCAGTTGGAAATATGTTGCGTGAACGCAATCCCAAATCCAGAGTGGTCTACCAGAATTGCGAATACTTTGTGGCCGACATGGTGCGTTCCCTGCAACATAACGCTATCAACGAATTCAAGCGCCGCTACCGCTCGCTGGACGCCCTATTAATCGACGATGTGCAATTCCTGGCCGGCAAGGAGCGCTCCCAGGAAGAGTTCTTCTACACTTTCAATAGCCTGCTGGAAAGCCGCCAACAAGTCATCCTCACCTGCGACCGCTATCCTAAGGAAGTCGACGGGTTGGAAGACCGGCTTAAATCCCGGTTTGGCTCCGGCTTGACCGTGGCCATCGAACCGCCGGAATTGGAAACCCGGGTCGCGATTCTCAAGAGCAAGGCTGAACAGACGCAGCTTGAATTACCGGATGAGGTTGCGTTTTTCATCGCTCAGCGCATCCGCTCCAATGTTCGTGAACTGGAAGGCGCATTACGGCGCGTTTACGCCAACGCGCAGTTCACTGGACGGGCTATTACCATCAGTTTCGTCAAGGAAGTGCTTAGCGATCTGCTGACCTTGCAGGACAAATTGGTCACCATTGAAAACATTCAGAAAACAGTAGCGGACTACTACAAAATCCCAGTCAGCGAACTGCTATCAAATAGCCGCTTGCGCACTTTGTCCCGTCCCCGCCAGATGGCGATGGCCCTGACCAAGGAACTCACCACGTTCAGCCTGCCCGACATCGGCGAAGCGTTCGGCGGGCGCGACCATACCACCGTGCTGCACGCCTGCCGAAAGATTCGGGAACTCCAAAAGCGCGAACTGCAGATCCGGGATGATTACACAAATTTGCTCACAACTCTCACTAACTAGGAAAATACCTGTGGATAACTGCTGTGGATAAGTGGATAACTTTTTGAATAGTGTTTATATAGCCTTTTTATAGTTTGTAATTAATTTCATAAAAATAAGTAAAATCAATATGATAAATCATAATAATCCGGATTTTGTCTTATATTAATAATATTGACTGTAATTAATTTAATAAAAATAAGTAAAATCAGTATAATAATATGTAAAAAATGTATTTTTTCAGGTTTTTATCCAAAATTGAATGCTAACCATGAAAAATTGGCGAAATAACCTGTGGATAACTCTGTGGATAACTTTGCCATTTCTGTGGATAACTTGGCCTAACCTGTGGATAACTTTTTCGGTCAAAAAA
>JAGRHQ010000273.1 GCA_020444905.1 Candidatus Competibacteraceae bacterium | reverse complement strand
CAATAACATCCCTACCGCCGGCCCGCCGATCATCGGCACCAGCAAACGAATTTCAGGTTCCAGTTCGCGGGCGGCGGGCACCAGATGCCCGTCATGCGCGCCGACCAACCCCATTTCCAGCGCGAACAGCACCGTGCGAAACGCCTCCACGGCGAGTGCGCCCAATACGCCTACCCCCATGGCCACTAGAAGATTGCGCCAAGGACTGTCCAGTGCGCCCAATACGCGCCGGGTGCCTCGCAAAGCTGTACGAGAGATCACAACGATTAAGAAACTCGTTGATCGTCATGGAATCCGTGCGGCATGTGGGGCCGGTATGCCTCCACCGAGCGGGTCGTTGCCATCTGCTAGGATTTCGTCGCCGCGCGCGCTTATTTAGCGTCGCCCTTCCAGTGAAAATACACATCGCGACCGGTTTTGCCGTCCAGCGTGACTTCTCGCGTTTCGGATTGGCCTCTAAACTGAGCGGTGATTCGGTACTTGCCTGCTGGCAGCATGGCATAGGTCATTGGGCCAGCATTGCTGAGTTGCAAGTAGGGCGCGCCCTGCGCATCAGTGACCAGTAGCTTGACATCAGCCACGAATTCATTGTCTTTGCGCTCGGAGAAAACCATGCGCAGCGGCCAATCTTTGGCGATCTTATGCATATAGTGCTCACTGCTCTCGCCGACGCCGCCGTTGAGATACATCGTGGTTAGCACCGGTTCGATAATGATCAGCTCGTCCTGGGCATAAACCGGAAGACTCGTGACGACCAACAGGGCTGCGGCGGACAAGCTGCCGATTAGCGCCCGGCGGGAGGTATTCATCAGACTCATCATGGTTTCTCCTATATGGTTGAGTTGGCGGCAGGTCGCGGAGCGCCTCGCAAAATTTGCCATCCGCGCAACCCGTTTGCGTACTGTAGGAGAACTGTTCTACGCTCCCAAGTGCCGTTCGTCATGTAGAAGAGAGGTCATCCGTCACGATGAATTCTCAGGCCTTAAATTCCAGAACGATGCAGGTTCCTTCTCCAGGTCGGCTGTGCAGTTCGAAGCGCGCCTTGATCAATTCGGCCTGTTCGCGGATGCCGCGCAATCCGTAATGACCCGGACAGGGCGCTGCTGGGTCGAAGCCGACCCCATCATCGGCGATTTCGACGCGCACGCACGCCGGTCCATCGGGATCCCAGCACAGCGATGCAGCGGTTTGCGGCTCGGCCCAGCGTAAGGCGACGCGCACCGCGCGCGCGCCGGCGTGCCGCTCAACATTGTTCAACGCTTCTTCGACGATGCGAAACACTGTTTCCGCCCGCTCGTCAGCGAGGCCAGCGGCTTGCGTATCAGCATCCAGCCTGGCATCGACGCCCGAGCGATCCTCAAAACGACTTAACAGATCTTGCAAGGCTGCGCCAAGGCCCGCATCGCACACATCGTTATGGCGCATTTGGGAAATCGCCGCGCGCGCCCCGGCCAGGCCGCTGGCGGCGACGTCTTCAGCCTGAGCCAACTCCGCATCCAGTTCAACAGGATCAAGGCGGGCGCGCAGCTTGCGAATCAGGCGAATCTGCGTCAGTAGCGCCATCAGCGAATGAGCCAGCGTATCGTGCAGTTCGCGCGCCAGCCGTAACCGCTCACGGGCGATGGCGGCGTGACGGGCTTCCTTGGCCATTCGCTCGATGCGCGCGGTTCGTTGCGCAACGCGGGCGTCCAGTTCCGCGTTCAGGATCGCTAATCCCTTCTTTTCCTGTTGCAGATGTCCCACTAGATCGACCAAGGTCGCGCCGATATGGGCGATTTCATCGGTCCCGGCGGGAACCGAGATATTTTGTTGTACACCCTGGCGAACCGCCTGCGCTTGATCCGCCAGCAGCGTCAGGCGGCGCGTGAGGGTGCGGGTGGCGAGCACCGCGGCGACCGCTGAGCCTAGTCCTGCTAAAAACACGACCAAAAAAACCCCTTGGCGGGTGGTCTGGGCGCGCGCCAGGGCGGTGCTGGCGTCTTGACGCAGAATGACGATCCAATTCAGCCCTTCTTTTTCTTCAGAGGGCGCATTATTTCGGCCAACCATGTAGGCGCCACCCTCGCTGAGGTCAGAACCGGTTGCGAGCGTGCGGTTGCGCCAGTTTTTCGGACCGATCAACAAGAAGCCGTCTACAGCGGCGATCAGAAATAAATCAAGCGGCTGTTGCGTGTCCAGATTGCGCAACAACTCATTTTGTTGGCGCTCGATCCAGCTCCAGGAAAGCCGGGCGCTGAGAACGCCAGCGAGATGGCCTGAAGGCTGTTTGATCGGTACGGCGACAATGAACCCTGGTGATCCGTTCGCGAGTTTGTCAGGTAAAGCTTTCCCGTCGAGCAAGGAAACGCGGCGGGCATCCCCGATGAACGAATGCTGTTTGCCTTCCTGAAACCAGAACTGTGCAGAGACATTTTTACCATGCAACACCCCGCCGGTGGCGGCCACTACGCGACCGTACTCGTCCGCCACGCCGAGCCAGGCGAATTCGGGGAAATGGGCTTGCACGGCTTCGAGATGATGGCGGAGTGCGTCGGTGCCCCGATCCTGAGAAGCAGCAATTTGGACGGCAGTGACTTGGAGGATGGAGCGCCGCATTTCCAAATTCATATCGAGCGCATGGTGAATTTGCACAGCGAACTGAGTTAGCAGGCGTTCGGCATCGGCGCGGGCAAGGCGTTCGGCTTCACGGGCAGCCAGATTCGCTCCAGCCAGCGCTGCTAATAAGATGACAGCGAACACCGTCCAACCGATGGCGGCGGAGAACCGTAACCGCGGATTGAGGTAGGATAATAGTTTCATATAGCAATTTTCGCAGGTCATTGTGACTGAGGTCATCGGCTCCTATGACTACGGCATGACTTTTGTTGCTATGGTGGCTGAGGGGCATCCGCTACAATAACGCACAAGGCGATAGTGATGTTCCGATTCACGATTGCAACCCAAACATCGAGAATGAGCACAGCAGTGAACGATACCGACAGACCTATCCTGCGACTGTTGATTGCCGATGACCAACCACTGATCCGACGTGGGCTGGCGATCATGCTGGCGACTGAACCCGATATCGAAGTGGTTGGACAAGCGGCGGATGGCCTGGAAGCGATTGAACAAGCCTTAGCGACCCAACCGGACATCGTGGTGATGGACTTGCAAATGCCTCGCGCCAGCGGGATTGTCGCCACCCGCGAGATTACTACGAAGCTGCCTGCCACGCGAGTCGTCGTCCTCACCACTTACGATTATGACGAATTGGTGTTCGAGGCCATCTATGCAGGCGCACAGGCTTACTTACTCAAGGATGCCCCTGAGGAGGAAGTGCTTGAGACGCTGCGTGCGGTCCAACGCGGCGAGTCGCGCCTGTCGCCGACTATTGCCCGCAAAGTGATGGAACAGTTCCGAACGTTTGCCGGTTACGCCGTGAAAACCGAAGCCGATCTCTTGAAAAGCGCCGTCCTCAAGGACATCGACAGCATCGACCCCGCGCTGCAAGCGGCTCAAACGGTGGCATCCGCGCCGAAACC
>JAGRHQ010000272.1 GCA_020444905.1 Candidatus Competibacteraceae bacterium | reverse complement strand
GAAATTCACCACCCCGGCTTCCCGCCCTCAGGCCCCTCTCTCAAATCTTTCACCAGTAAAATAAAGAGCGTATTTCTCCCTGACTTTCAAACCAGGCTCCTTCCAAACCCTCAACTGCGTCTATCAGCAAGGGGATGTTAAATATAACTGCTTTTAGATTCTTTTGCAAGAATCTCGAAAAGCTTTCTCAAGCTTCCAAGTTCTCCTGCATTCCTCGCATTTCGAACTAATCAGTTCATTGCAACAACAGTCAATACTGCAGGAGGAGCGGATTATAGGCGACAAACGGCGCAGGTCAAGCCTAATCTTAATGGTTATCGACCCAAACCTCCCACAACCAGTTCACGCAACCCCTGTTCGAAAGGCGTCTGTGATTTAAGTATCAGTATATTATGCAATTTCTCTGGATTCCCTTGCGAATGACGGATATCGCCGATGCGAGGAGCAGCGTACTCGACCGACGGAGCATTCGGAAATAACTCTTGGTAAATCGCAAGCACCTGATTCAGCGAAATGCCTCGACCAGTGCAGACGTTATAACGATCCGCTACTACCTGCATTTGGGTCAATGCTTCCCCATTGGCGCGCGCCACATCCCGCACCGAGATAAAATCCCGCGTCTGTTCGCCGTCGCCGTACACGGTGACCGGTAGACCACACTGGAAGCGATCGGTAAATATGGACAATACCCCTGAATAAGGCGAACCCGGATCCTGGCGTGAACCATAAACATTGAAATAGCGCAGGCAAATCGTTTCCAATCCATAACTGGCCGCGTAACCCAGCAGCATGACCTCAGCCGCCAGCTTGGCGGCAGCGTAAGGCGATTGCGGTTGTGGAATCGCTGACTCCTGGTTAGGCAGGGCGGCATGGGCTCCATACACAGCCGCCGAAGAAGCAAACACCAGGCGTTTACATTCGAATTCCAGGCATAATCGTGCGATGCAGTCGGCTGCCGCCAGGTTAAGCTGATAATTAAGCGCGGGTTCGCGGAAGCTTTCTGGAACGCTGACCAAGGCCGCCAGATGCAGTACGCCGGCGAAGCGATGTTTTTTAAACAACTCACGCATCGCCGCCTCGTCGCACACATCGGCCAGCATCCATTCGAAATCGGGTGATGATCGCGCGACTTCCAGATTTTCGAGATGACCGGTTCGCAGGTTATCAACGCCAACCACTCGGTGATTGTGCGCCAATAACCACTCAACGGAATGACTGCCAATGAAACCGGCGGCGCCGGTGACCAAAAATGTTTGTGTCATGCACACCTCTTTAAGATGTTGCGGTCAATGGATGCTTGCTGGTTTGATGCCGCCTACAATATCAGTCTTATCCACCATTAAATTATTCGCATCTTGTGACTGACCCTACTCCACTCCCGCCTCGACGCTTTCTAAGACCTCGTTATTGGCCACTGTGGCTCGGTCTGGGCGCGATGAAGGTTATGGCCACGTTGCCCTTCCGCTGGCAACTGGCCCTTGGCGGGCGGGTTGGCCGTTGGCTTGGGCGGATCGCACGACGGCGACGCCAAATCGCCCGTATCAATTTGGAGCAATGCTTTCCAGAGTGGTCGCCTCTCCAGCGGGAGACTTGGCTGGACGCCCATTTCGCGTCTCTGGGCATCGGTCTGTTTGAAACGGCCATGGCCTGGTGGGCGCCGGATGAAAAACTGCGTGGTCTGGCGCAAGTCGAGGGTGCGGAACACCTCGAGCAAGCCCTGGCCCGCGGCAAGGGCGTCATCCTGCTGACCGGTCATTTTACCACCCTGGAACTAGGCGCTCGCTTTATTACCTGGCAACACGCCTTTCACGCCATGTACCGGTCGCATAAAAATCCGCTCTATGAAACTGTAATGCGCCGTGAACGGGAACGGCGTTCTCAATTGCCACCGTTGCCGCACGAGGATTTGCGCGGCTTATTGCGCGCCTTCAAGCGTGGACGAGTGGTCTGGTATGCTCCTGATCAGAACCATGGCCGGCGCAACAGCGTATTCGTCCCGTTTTTCGGCATTCCCACTTGCACGATTACCGCTACCTCGCGACTGGCGGCCTTGAGCGGCGCGGCGGTGGTTCCCTACTTCCCTCGCCGTTTGCCAGGTGCGACGGGCTATAAAGTCGTTATCCTGCCCGCGCTGGAAAATTTTCCCAGCGGCGACGTCATAGCCGATACGGCGCGAATCAACGCTCTGTTGGAACAATACATTCGCCAAACCCCCGAGCAATATCTCTGGGTCCATCGCCGTTTTAAGACCCGTCCACCAGGCGAGTCCGACTTCTATTCCGATTAACCCCAGGTTTATTCCACTTATGCGCTATCGCGCCGATCTACCCGCCGACCCTGCCATTCGCCGCATTCTGGTCATTAAATGGAGCGCCATGGGCGATGTCATTCTGGCAACCGCCTTGTTCGAGGATATCGCGCGGGCTTTTCCCGGACGGGAGCTTCATCTCAATACACTGCCAACCTGGCAGGGGTTGTTTGCTGAGGATATGCGATTCCAGCACATTCTGGCCATCGACCTGCGCGACCCCAGCCAACAGGTTACCGCCTTCCGTGAGTGGCTAAGGCGTGTCCGCAGCCAGCATTATGATTTAGTGATCGATTTACAATGCAACGACCGCTCCCGATTGTTACTCAGTCTATTATGGCTCAGTGGCTACCGGATTCCCTACTGCCTGGGTAATCGACAACAATTTCCCTATAGCATCGCGCCTGCTGAATTACCTAAGCCAGCGCATACGATTGATCGTGGCCGCGCTGCCTTATGGGCGGGAAATATCCCAGCGACTACCCCAAGGCCCGTGCTGCATGTTTCCGACAGCCATTACGCCCGCGCCAGGGAATTGATGACGGCAAACAGCTTGTTGCCTGACCAATTCGCAGTTTTTCTACCTGGGTGCAACGCCAACGGCTACCTCAAGCGTTGGGGCGCTGCCCGCTATGCAGCGCTGGCGAACCGTCTTCATCAAGCCGGTCTGGCGCATATTGCACTGATCGGCGGCCCGGATGAGGCAGAGGAATGCCAGCACATTGCCCAAGCTTGCGGTCCCTGGTTGATTAATTTGTGCGGACAAACCGCGATTCTCGATATTCCGCCACTTTGTGAACCAGCGCGCTTTATCGTGGCTAACGATACTGGCGTCGCGCACCTGGCTGCGGCGACGGCGACGCTGATGCTGGTGTTGTGCGGTCCCACTGACCCCCGCCGGGTCAAGCCTTTGGGCGACAACGTCGTTACCCTGCAGGCAGACCTCCCTTGCATCAACTGCTACCGTAAAATCTGTTCACATCAGAGTTGTATGGCAATACTAACACCATCACTTGTTTTTCAATATTTACAAAAGCTTGTCCGTTAATGGCCGGCTACAAATTCATTGACGGCAAGCAGACAGCAAGCAATTTGCCGGACTGACCGACTGCTATCGTCTCGCAACCTGATAAGCTTACATGCCGACCGCGC
The DNA here is from genome assembly GCA_020444905.1 of Candidatus Competibacteraceae bacterium. Lineage (GTDB taxonomy): Bacteria > Pseudomonadota > Gammaproteobacteria > Competibacterales > Competibacteraceae > UBA2383. The sequence goes on along the minus strand of JAGRHQ010000272.1, from coordinate 109 downwards.
CTTTCGCGATAGTCAGTTTCGTCCGATGAGCACTCACCACCTATCAGTTCCTCATTACGGGGCAAACCCGGTAGAAAGGGGGTAAGGGTTGTTGCATTTGCAGCTTCCG
>JAGRHQ010000271.1 GCA_020444905.1 Candidatus Competibacteraceae bacterium | reverse complement strand
CATAGATGCATTGGAGATCGCCCGTGGCGGACGCGAACGTGCAGTTACTCCCCACCGGGTCGCGGGCAATGCTACCCTCGGGGTTGTAGGTCAAGGTCAGGGCGTAGCCGGTGGCGAACGCAGCGGTCACCGACTTTGCGGCGTTCATCGTCACTGTGCAAGCGCCTGTGCCGCTACAGGCTCCCGACCAACCGCTAAAGTAATGCGGGCCGACGCCGGGCGTGGTGGTCAACGTCACCTGCGTATTGGCGGCGTAGGTTTCGCTGCAATCGGCGTCGTCGCCGGGAATGTTGCTACAGGCAATGCCGCTCGGTTGGCTGGTGACGCTGCCGACGCCATTGCCGCTCAAGGTGACGTTCAACGGATGGCTGCCGCCGGTAGGACTGCTGGTGAAAGTGGCCGTGACGTTCTTGGCCGCGTTCATCGTGACTGTGCAACTGGGGTTGGTGCCAGTACAGGCCCCGCTCCAGCCCGCGAAGACCTGTTGATTGCCTGCGGATAAGGGCTTTACATCGAAAGAATCAGGTTTGGCGGTCAGTGTGACCATGGTGTTTGCGGAGAAGCTTTCGCTGCAATCAAAGCCGCAGTCGATGCCCGATGGGTTGCTAGTGACCGTACCGCTGCCTGTCCCCGCTTTACTGACCGTGAGCGTGTAAGTTACAGGGGAAGGGTTCGATAATAAAACGCTGACATTATCAATCAACGGTCCCCAAACACCGCTCACGTCAGGACTACTGAATGTAAGCGTCGTTTCCGATTGAGTCGCTGTGAATTCAAATGACTTGAGACCCCAAATCAATTGGTATTGCGGTGATGCTGTCTGCGAAAAAGTCCGCGCAACGCCATTCACAGTTACTTGTACTGCTCGTGGGTTTGTAAAAAGATCCACGCCAGCCATATAGAATGACACGGTGTAAGTAGTCCCAACATTGGTTGCGAATGTCTGTGAAAGAGTTCCCGTTGATTCGCCATCGAGGTTGAGATCGACTATTAAAGAACCGTCTTGAGCCGGACCCAAATGAGCGCCAATAAACAACGGATTCTGTGATGGATTCGGAGTTCCTACATGCCAATCGGCTCCACTGCCGCCAATTAACCAACCTGAAAGAGCGGTATCATTCGGCAAAAGTCTTTGGAACCCCTGAGCGTCATAATAATTACCCTCTTCAAACGATCCATTCACAATAAGATTTGTGCTGTTTCCCGCACCGCCACCCGTGCCTTCCACCGCGCCGATGTCCACGGTGCCGCCAACGATGCGTGGGAAGCCGTCGCCCCGCTGGTCGGTGGTGACGCCGGCGGGAATCAGGCTGTTGTCACCGGCGTTAATCGCGGAACTGCCTGCCACCAGAGCGTGGGTCTGGGTCGGGCCGCCGTTGTCGGCGAGAGGGCCAATCACGGAACTCAGCGGGCCAGCGATGATTGCACTGGGCGATGGCGTTGCGCCTTCAACACCCGACACGCCATTTTCGCCGAACAGGTTAGAACCACCTGCCAAGCCGCCCCAGGTATTGAGATTCTGGCCCGTAAGTGCTGTGTTACCTGCTACAAGGCTGTTGCGGAGGTTTAAGGTGCCGTTACTTGCTTGAATTCCACCGCCGCTGTTTATAGCCATATTGTCCGTCACGGTACTGTTAGTGATGTTCGCCGTGCCGTAGTGATTAATTCCGCCACCTTGGCCGCTTGCATTGCCCGACAGAGTGCTGTTGGTGACGGTCAGTGTGGACTGATCGTAGATCGCACCGCCCTGCTCCGATGCCTCATTACCCGAGAAGGTGCTGTACGTGATGGTCGTGGTGCCGGAAGAAGTAGAAATTCCGCCGCCGTGGTTTGCCCAGTTACCGTTAAAGGTGCTGTGGGTGACTGTCAACGCACCCGTTTCTGAATAAACTCCACCGCCGGCATTGCTCGCCTGATTACTCGTGAAAGTACTGTCGCTGATGAGCAGTGGATGAGAACCGCTGTGAAGAATTCCACCACCAACACTACCGCTTGCGCCGCCAGCTTGATTGCCGATTAATGCCAGGCGCGTAGCTGTACTTAGCAAGCCACTGTTGTAAATTCCACCGCCTGATACTGCCTTGTTATCCGACAGCATGATGTCACTGAGAGCCAATGAACCTGTATTGTAAATCCCGCCGCCATAGGTACTCTCATTATCCGATAGCGTCAGATTGCCGAGCGTTAGGTAGCCGGTATTGGAAATCCCGCCACCGGAGTAAGCATGACCCTCCTTGATCATCAACCCACGAATGGTCGCCCCCAGGCTGGAGACGTTGAACACCGGTGAGGTCTTGTTGCCGCTAATCGCCAGGACATTTTGGCCCGGACCGTTGATGGTGATCCGACCGGTGATCGCGATCTCCCCGTTGACCAAAGTAATCGTCCCGGCCAGGCCGGGCTGGAATTCGATAGTGTGGGTGGCGACCACGCTGGCGTTCGCATCAAGTACCGCCTGCCGTAACGAGCCGGGGCCGCTGTCGTTCAGCGTGGTGACAGTGAAGGTATCGGCGTGGGCAGGAAAGCTAAAAATATTTATAAAAATAAATAATATAATTGGAATTAGGGCACGTTGTCGACAAAACACGATTTTTTCCTCAGCCAAAAGGCCATTGGGGTCGGACATCATGAATTTGCTTGGTTTAGCGACATTGAAACAATCAATGTCAAGCCGCCAAAAGACTATAGAACAACGATCCCGATTGACAAGAAAAAAATAACTCCAAGTCAATTGATTGTACTCTATAAAGACAGATTTCCCGGACGACATAACCGACTACGTTTTATTCAGGAAAATCTTTAAATTTTGTCTTATTTTAGTGACAAAATACATCCATTCAACCACTGCCCTATGCTAAAATACCCAGTCTTCCCACGCCTTGGAGGGCTGCTCATGCCCGATGCCCGCCGCAAATTGCCGATTGGCGTGCAAACCTTCGCTCAAATCGTGAGCGAAGGCTATTACTATGTGGACAAAACTGCATTGGCCCATCAGTTAGCCGAAGGGGGGAAGTACTACTTCCTCTCCCGTCCCCGCCGCTTCGGCAAGAGCCTGTTTCTCGATACCCTCAAAGAACTGTTCGAGGGGAATGAACCGCTGTTTCACGGGTTGTGGATTCACGACCGCTGGGACTGGTCCGTGCATTATCCAGTGATTCGGATCAGCTTCGGCAGCGGGGTTTTGCACAGCCGCGCGGAACTGGATCGGCGGATTGCCGATCTTTTGCGGGTTAATGCCGAGGCGCTGGGGGTAGGCATACCGGACGATCTGGATATCGTGAGCCGCTTTAGCGAACTGATCCGCCGCGCCCATGCGCAAACCGGTCAGCGCATCGTCGTGCTGATTGACGAATACGACAAGCCAATTCTGGACAACCTGACCGACCGCGAAACCGCCTTGACGATGCGCGAGGGGTTGAAGAATCTGTACTCGGTCCTCAAAGACGCCGACCCGTATTTACGCCTGGTGCTTCTCACCGGCGTTTCCAAATTCAGCAAAGTCAGCCTGTTTTCCGGGCTGAATAATTTGTTCGTCGGCGCGAAGCGCCGACGAACGGGGCGCGAGTTGAGCCAACTTCGGGTTCTCGGCGCTTTGCGCCG
>JAGRHQ010000270.1 GCA_020444905.1 Candidatus Competibacteraceae bacterium | reverse complement strand
CTGCTCGCTGTAGCGCAATTGCAATTCGCCGCTTTCCAGGCAGTCGCCGTAGAACTTGCCCAGAAACGGGGCCAGCACCCGGCCACGAATGCCTTCATAGAGATGGCTCCAGTTGATGTCGAAAAACTCGCGATAGGGCGAATCCGGGCCATTCTCCAGTACGTCCACCAATAATTGATTCTGGCTGTCAAACGCCATGTGGTTAGGGACAATGTCCTGCACCCAACCAATGCATTGTTGTTTCAAGACCTGGCTTAGCGCCTCAAAGCGTTCCATGCCGCCCAATTCGGGATTGATCGCGTGACTGTCCACGACATCATAACCGTGTTGGCTGCCTTGGCGCGGAGTGAGGATGGGTGAGGCATAGATGTCAGAGACGCCCAGTTCCGCCAGGTAAGGCGCGACAGCAGCGGCGGCATCGAAACCGAATTCCGGGGTAAATTGCAGGCGATAGGTTGCGACGGGAATGCGCATCATGGAATAAGGTCCTCGTCGGTAGGGCATTCAGGAGGGAACGTCGCTGGTATACACCGCGACGCCATAAGGGGAGAGGTTGATCGCTGCTGGAATAGCGCCATCGGCCAGTTTCGGCGGCAGCGTGGAGCCTGCGCCGCCCCAGGTTGGATCAGCCGCGTCGAGCTGCCGGTTCCACGACCCAGCGCCCGGTTCGACAGTCACGGTCGCTGGTTCAGCGGAAAAATTCATCCAGGCGACCACGCGGTTGTCATCGCACCAGCGCCGCAATTCCAGCACGCCCGGCGCAATGACCGTTGCACTCAGACTGGCGTTATCCAGGCGGGCCAGCGCTGGCAGTTCTCGCCGCAGCCGTAACAGTTCGCGGTAAAAGGCGCGCAATTGGCCCTGTTTGCCGGTTTTGCCCAGCGCCCATTGCAGCTTGGAGCCGTTGAACGTCGCCTCGGACTGTGGGTCTGGCGCTTCGCCTTTAGCATGAAAGGCTGCGAACTCTTTTTTTCGGCCTTCGCGCACGCCTTCGATCAAGACCGGGTCGCCGTGGCTGATGAAATACTGGAATGGATGGGGTTCGCCGTATTCCTCGCCCATGAACAGCAGCGGCAGGTAGGGCGAGAGCAGCACCGCCGCCGCCGCCAGTTTCAGCGCGGGAAAGGGCAGTAACCCGGAAAAGCGGTCGCCTAGCGCCCGATTGCCCACCTGGTCATGATTCTGGCTGCATACGACAAAGCGCCAGGCCGGGCAATCGCCGGGATCGTCGCCGTGAAAGCGCTGGCGGTGCGGGGAGTAATCCCAGGCATAAACGAACGGCCGGCGGTAGGCTTGCGCCAATTGTTCGAGCGCGCCGAAATCCTCGTAGTAGCCATGCCGCTCGCCGGTCAGCACCGTGTGCAAGGCGTGATGGAAATCGTCGCTCCACTGGGCGTCCAGTCCGTGGCCACCTGCTTCCGGGGAACGGATCAAGCGGGGATCATTCAGGTCGCTTTCGGCGATGAGATGAAACGGTCGGCCCAGGCGTTGCGCGCAACCGGCGGCGGCGGTAGCGAGTTCCGCCAGGATGTGCCAGGCCCCAAAGTCGTAGATGGCGTGAACCGCATCCAGGCGCAGCGCGTCGCAATGGCAGGTCTCGAACCAGTAGCGGGCGTTGCCCACCACGTATTCACGGACGCCGGGACTGTACGGGCCGTCGTAATTGACGGCGTCGCCCCAGGGGGTGCGATAGTGGTTAGTGAAGTAGGTTCCCAGTCCCCACAGGTAATTGCCTTCGGGACCGAGATGGTTGTAGACCACATCCATAATCACCGCCAGACCTTCTCGATGGCAGGCGTCGACCAGCCGCTTCAGTCCCTCCACGCCGCCATAGGAGTCTTGCGCCGCGTAAGGGTAGACACCATCGTAGCCCCAATTGCGGTCGCCGGGGAACTGGGCGACGGGCAACAGTTCGATGGCGTTTACCCCCAGTTCCCGCAGCTCCGGCAGGCGGGGAATGATCGCATCAAACGTGCCTTCCGGGGTAAACGTCCCGACGTGTAGTTCGTACATGATCCATTGTGGCAGTGGCGGCGGTTGCCAGTTGCTGTCCGTCCAGTTAAAGGCGTGATCAACGACGCGCGAAGGACCATGCACACCTTGGGGTTGATGGTAAGAAGCGGGATCGGGCCGGTCAGTTTCACCGTCCCACTGGTAGAAGTAGAGCGCGCCCGGTTCAAGGCCGGTCACGGTGGCATGCCAATAACCGCGCTCGTCGCGGGTCATGGGAATCAGCCGGTCCTCGGGAGCGACCAAGTGGACGGCGGCCTGTTTCAGCAAGGGCGCCCACAGGGTGAAAACGCATTGATGGTCGCCAAGATAATGAGCGCCCAGTTTAAGGTGGTTCATCAGAATAATGCCTCCGTGGCTGTGGTAGGTTGGGTTAGCGCGCAGCAATAACCCAACATGATCAAAGTGTTGAATTACGACCTGTGGTCTAGTGCGAGTCAGGTAGGGTACGCATTGCGTACCCTACTGCTGCTACATACAAGCAGTTTACGCGGAAGTGGTTACACCGGACGGACGTTGCAAAACCACCAGCGCCCGACCAGCGACGGGTACGGTCGGTGTTTCGGCGCTGTAACCGCGACCGCGTTGCAGGAAGCGGGGTTGCGCGGTATCCATGACCGTCCGCCATTGTTCCTGCAACAGATTGTCCGGCAAAGTAAATTCAATGGGTTCGTGATGGGCGTTGAACAGCAGAATGAAGCTGTCGTCGATAATCCGCTCGCCCCGTCGGTCAGGTGTAGCGATCTCTTCGCCGTTCAGGAAAATGCCAATCGCCATGGTCAATCCGTCGTGCCATTGCTCCTCGGTCATCTCGCCGCCATCCGGGTTGAACCAGATGATGTCATGCACGCCGGAACCGTGGATCGACCGGCCCTGGAACCATTTGCGCCGGCGCAGCACCGGATGGTCATAACGGAACGCCATCAACTCGCGGACAAATTCCAGCAACGCCGCGTTTTCCTCGGGCGGATCCCAATTCAACCAGGACAGTTCGTTATCCTGACAGTAGGCGTTATTGTTGCCGTGCTGCGTGCGACCCATTTCGTCGCCGGCCAGCAGCATGGGAACGCCCTGGGACAAAAACAGCGTCGCCAGGAAATTGCGCTGCTGGCGCTGACGCAGGTTCAGAACCACCAGATCGTCGGTCTCGCCTTCAGCGCCACAATTCCAGGAACGGTTGTGGCTTTCCCCGTCGCGGCTGTCTTCATTGTTGGCTTCATTGTGCTTTTCGTTGTAGCTGACCAGATCATGCAAGGTGAAGCCATCATGGGCGATAATGAAATTGATGCTGGCGCTGGGGTTGCGACCATTGGACTGATACAGGTCAGAACTGCCGGTGAACCGGAAGGCGAATTCGGCCAGGCGGCTGGGTTCGCCGCGCCAGAAGTCGCGCACCGTGTCCCGGTAGCGGCCATTCCATTCCGACCACAGCAAGGGGAAGCCGCCGACATGATAGCCGCCTTCGCCCACATCCCACGGTTCGGCGATCAGCTTCACGTCGGACAGCACCGGGTCCTGATGGATGATGTCGAAGAACGCGGCCAGCCGGTCAACGGCGTACAGTTCCCGCGCCAGCGCCGAGGCCAGGTCGAAGCG
>JAGRHQ010000026.1 GCA_020444905.1 Candidatus Competibacteraceae bacterium | reverse complement strand
CATTTCATATATGGAGCGGGTGATGGGAATCGAACCCACACCATCAGCTTGGAAGGCTGAGGTTCTACCATTGAACTACACCCGCTTTGATCGTATCTCCATCAGAACTCCGGTTGAACCCGATGGTAGCGCTCCGAAATCTGCTGGTGTTTATCGACAGCGATGGTGGAGGGGGAAGGATTCGAACCTTCGAAGGCTGAGCCAACAGATTTACAGTCTGCCCCCTTTGACCGCTCGGGAACCCCTCCAAAACGGAGTCGCGTATTTTGCGGTTCACAAGGATACTTGTCAACCATGGAAAAGAAATTTTTAGTTGCGTCACTATTCGATCAGGATAACAAGGTTATTGAGTGAAACCGGCCAGATAATTGTCAAGCAAGGATTCAGTCACCTCTTGAATGGATCGGCCTCCCACCACTTCCAGTTTCTGGTCGAACCCCAGTATACAAATACCATGAATTCCACTCCACAACGCGCGCGCGGCTAAAGCGACTTCCTCCGGATGTCGTCGCGGACAAAGCAGAGTCAATGGTTGCTGCGCCAACTCAAACATACGCGTCACTTTTTCCGTGAAGGAGTCCGGCACGGTTTCTCCTTTTGGCAACCGGTGTTGATAAATGGCCAGCCAACGCTGGGTTTCTGTTAACGCGAAGGTGATGTAAGCCTGCGCCAACGCCCGGATCGCTGTCGCAGGCGGCGGCTGGCTGGCAACCGCGGCAGACAACATGCCATACAGCCGATCAAGGGTTCGTTCGTTCATCTGCACGATCAGATCATCGATATTGTTGAAAACCATGTACAGACTGCCCACCGTGTAGCCGATGCGGCTGACCACCTTACGCGCGCTTAAACCGGTCAGACCTTGTGCTTCGACCAGTTCTTCAGCGGCTTGCAACGCAATTTCCCGAAATTCCTCACGCGTATGTGTGTTGCGTCTACCCATGCAGCAAGCTCTCTGTGGCGCGCCCTGTTCTTAAACCCGATGGCGCGGCCGCCAGCCGCCAAAACCCGGATAAAAGATGCGTAGATCCGCCCGAGCCTGAGCTTCCCGCACGGCCTGGCGGATCAGGGCGATATTTAGCTGAGCGCGCTGCTTAAGAATATCCGCTTTGATTTTAGCCAGCTCGTCGGGACTTGCTAGTAATTCCCGTTCAATGGACAACCGTTGCTGTTGGTATTGCTGGCGCAGATCAGCGACCGCCGCAGGATTGATGCTTTGCCGGGGATCGTAATGAAACTGTGCTTCCAGCGCTCGACGCCAATCCAGCAGGGCGCTCGCCCGCTGGCGACCCAGCCGTTGACCGAAGCCGGGGACGGCGTGGATCGCTTCGGCGCGGACATCAGCGGCGGTCTCGATGCCGTAGGATTCCAGCGCGATCCGGTCGGTAGCGCGAATACCGGGAATCTGGGCAACGTCGATAAAGTGATTCTCCAGAAACGCTTGCAGTTGAATCTGGCGCTGGCCGGTTTCCAGACGCTGCAAATTCTGTTGCAATATTTCCGGTAATTGCTGATAGCGGTCGTGCAGGGTATACAAACTGCGCAGGGCGGTCGTGAACGGTTGATCACTAGCGCGCTGTCGCCAGGCGGCCTGGAGATCAGCCAGTTCCCGGCGGGCGGCCAGCAATGCCAATCGGCGGCGCTGGTATTCGCGGCGGATTGTATTATCACGCAGCAACGACCACAGGATGGCGGCCATTGGTAACCACAACCAACTCAGCCGGGGACGAAACACCGTCGCCGCCAACGTCGCGCCGGCAATAACCGCCATCCTTATCTGATTGCCGCGTTGGATGCGTTGCAGGACTTCCGGCAATGGGGTAGGCGCAACGGGCGTTGTTGAATCAGGATGAGGCATAGCCTCGACAGCGGGCGGCGTGACCGCCAGAATACGGTTCCAGACGCGGTCGAGGTCAAAATCAGGATAATGGACGGGAGGCAGACTTGCTGGCGACGGTCGCGGCGGCGGAAAAAATAGGGCGCCGCTGACCTCCTCCAGTTCGCACCATGGACAGGGGGACAGATTGCCTGAGTATTTGTGCAGCGCATTTCGCCCACAAGACCGCAATTCCCGGTTTAACCGTTCCAGGGCCAGCAACCATTCGCGGGGCTTGGGACGACTTTGTCCAACCGCCAATGGCACAAAAGCGCGCTCAAACAGATCCGCGACGGATCGGGGCAGGGCGGTGAATGGCAAGGTATGAGGCGGTGGCTCCATCAACCAGGCGGCGGCATGCGCGCCAAAGGCAAACCGGTATTCCTTGATAGCGCGTTCGATGGACATATCGCCCCGACCCTGGTAACGACCGGCGAATGGATGACGACCCATGAATAAAAGATGAAAGCAGAGTAGCGCCAGCCCAAAGGCGTCATGCTCGGGGCTACGGCGCAGACCATGAAACCGCTGGCCTTGCAGTTCCGGCGCAGTGAATTGCGGAACGCCCACATTGCAGGGGAACAAACGGTCGCCAGCGCTGATCTGAAAAGAGTCGCAGTCAATCAGCCTGACCAGCGCCTGGGCCGATACAACTACATTACCCGGATTCACATCGCCGATGACATGGCCCCGGGCATGAATGGCCTCAAAGGCGCTGGCCAGATTGCGGGCGGCATGAATCAGGAATGACCAGTCCGCGTGAGGAAAGGCCCGTTTGCGGTGGGACGGGCCATAGAGGCTGTGAATTTCCTGGTAGCCATTGACCCGGGGCATAACGAAGCCCTGTACCGGACCCTGGGGTTTAGCGCGCAATACGTCCACCGGCCAGGCGGCGATATCCAGCAATCCAGGATGGACCTGACGAGCCATGCTTTCCAGTTTGAGCGCTTGGTCAGGATATGTCGGCTGGTGATAGACCTTAGCGACAAAGCCGGGTCGGCCAGCGATTTCATGGACCGCGCCTTCCCCGCCCTGTCCCAACAGACGCCCGAGTTCGATCGAATGACCGGCGCCGCTATAGAACTTCGTCACCATTATCTTCTCGAAGCCCGGTCGCAGGCGCCAATTCTCCTCCTGCCGGTATCGCCGGAGCCGTTTCCGGCGCCGCCAGCCGGCTGGCCAGAATCAGCGTCTTGTCATCGTGGGTGCGCTGATTGACCGCTGGGCTGTCCAGAAATTGCTCCAGCGCCTGGGTCAGCGCCGCCAGGCAGCCGTCCTCGGGATAGTCGCGCAAACTCTGAAACATCGGGCGGAAAAATGGCTCATGGGCCTGATGACTTTGATAGTGCAGCGCCAGTGGTTGCAAGCCATCAGTCAGCAAAGCAATTTCACCAACAGATTCGGTGAGCGTTGTACATTCGAGACGGGTTGCCGCATTCACATCGGTTACGAACCAGGTTTCGTTAGGATATTCACCGCCTTGTGGCCAGAATATCGGCCGGTAGCCATCGCCGCTCTCAACAATGATCGCGCCATCGCCGATTTGCAGGAGCAGCGCCTGATCGGGGGCTATGATCGCACCCAGGAGGGTGCAGGCGAATTCCCGGACAGGTAGCCCGGCATCCGCAGCGTGTTGAGCCAGGCTCGCCTGAATATGGTGAAGCCAGGATAAAGCAACGGTAGGCTGCCAGCCGTCGTTATTCACCTGCGCCAACCAGTTTGCGCATTCAGCCAGCAGGATTTGACAGGCTCGTTCCGCGCCTTCGCGTGACCGGATTGCGCTGCCCGCGCCATCAGCGGCAACCAGTATTAATACCGGGACGCCATCCGGCATGAATAGCTGCTGAACAGCACAGGCATCCTGGCATTCAGTCTCGCTGTTTCGATGGGCAACACCGGTAACGCTCGCTTGAACAACGCGCCAACGGCCATTCTCACTCACACCGAGGCCCAGCCATCGGGTGTGGTCGGGTTACTCAACGGTACTTCAACGCCAGGTACCGAACGCGATACCGAACGCATCGAATTGGACAGCCATTGAAACAGTTCCTGAAAACGCAAGCCTTTGAGTCGTAAAGGCTTGCGTAGGGAAATATGTTGCAGGATATCCAGATTCGCGCCCTCAACGCCCACCGCGAAGAAGGCGAATGCGCGACTTTCCTCACCCTTATGCACCTCGCTGGCCGCGGTTTTCCATTCATCAGTCGGGCTACCGTCGGTGATCAGAAACACCCAGGGCCGGAAGAAAGGAATGCCGTTTTCGCGGTACAAGGTTTTGCGCTGATTCAGCAACTCCAGTCCACGCAAAATAGCTGCGCCCATCGGCGTGTCTTTTTGTGCGGCGAGTTCCGGAGGAATAAATTGTTCAGCCGTCTGGAAATCATTGACCACTTCAACCGGACCGAAGCTGACGATAGCAATCTCGACGCGCTTGGCGGCCAGGCTGTCGGCCAGCAATTCCTCCTTGAACATGGCAAGCCCCTGATTCAGCTCGGCAATCGGTTCGCCATTCATCGACCAGGAGTTGTCCAGCAGCAGCACACAGGGACAACGTGGTTCCGGGTTATCAGCAAATTCGGCGACGCTAAAATCAATACCGAAAGGAGTTTGTCGGGAAAGTTCAGGTTCATTCATGCGATCAGTCTCCAGATTTGCCTATCAATTTGCGAAATGCGGCGGACTCTGAGGTCTTCAGCGCACATATTAAAGAATCATTCACTCAAACGGATATCGCGGACTGCATCGGTTGCATCCAAGCCAGCCCTGGGCGGCTATAATGCCTACTCAATAACATTTGCTCCACCCGCCGCTGAGCGAATAAGTTTTAGGGGCAAGGACTGATGAATGGAGAAACAGGCATGAAGTGGATTGGAAAGGCTGGGGCGATCATGTTGATTATGGTGCTGACGCCAGGTTGCGCGTATTACCAATCCTGGATAGCGCGCTTCACCCGGCCAGCGTCAGCGCCTCAACCACAAACCGCGCCTGCGGTTCCCCCGTCTGCCCTCGAACCCAAACTGGATGCGATGGACAACCGACTGGATCGCATCGAACAGATGCTTGCCGATGTGCGGGAACAGGGCCGGCAGCGACAAATCCAGGAAGAACGCTCCCAACAGTCCCTGGCGGGCTTACGGCAAGAGACGCGGAATACTCATCTAGCAGTGGCTAGTTTGCACAAGTTGTTAGCCAAGCAACATTCGACCCTGGTTGCTCGTTTGCGGGAAACCGCAGCGGAGCCTTCAGCCGATTTCTGGGCTGTCGATGTCCCGATGGGCGCGCTGCCCAACGGCGGACAGAATCCCGAGGCGCGCCGGATTCCCACGCAGATTCCGGACAAGGCCCGAGAGATTCTGGTCTACGCCCAGGTGGCGACCGGCTATGTCAAAGGCGGTCCCCATCGCTTTCGGATTTCGGTGCGGGTGCAAGGGGACCGGGAAGCCGCGTTCTATCTCTACGCGATCGGTTTGCCGCAGCAGAGCTGGGCCTACAACTCGGACAACGTCTGGCTACCGATGCCGCGCGATCGCCAGCTGATCCTGCGCGCCGAAGGCGAGCCGTTCTTTGGCGACTGGCGTGGCGAGGCGCGCATCGTGGGGTATCGTTGAGTTCAGAAACTCTGCCCAGTTATCGAATAGCCATAACCCGGAATGTGGGGGTAACAGCGAGCAAGATGACTATGATACGTTTAATCGTGCATTCATCCTGGTTTCTTCTACGCTTAAAATAAGGTCGGCGCGCGGTCGGCCTTTTTCATCAGGCTGACGTTCCGTCCAGCCACAATAACGAAGACACTAAAGGAGAAGCAAGTTTATGCGTAAATTAACCTTCCGGGCGCTCCTAGCTGGCGCTGCGCTGGCCCTGCTCACCAGCATCGCTCATGCGGAAATCGTCATCAAGTTCTCGCATGTCGTCGCCGAAAACACCCCCAAGGGCAAGGGCGCCTTGCTGTTCAAGAAATTGGCCGAGGAACGGTTGAAAGGCAAAGTGACGGTAGAGGTCTATCCCAACAGTTCGCTGTTTGGCGACGGCAAGGAGATGGAGGCGTTGCTGCTGGGCGACGTGCAGTTGATCGCGCCTTCGCTGTCCAAGTTCGACCGCTACACTAAGAAGATTCAGGTCTTCGACCTGCCGTTCCTGTTCAAGGACATCAATGCCGTCCATCGTTTTCAGAACGGTCCGACGGGCCAAGCGATTCTCGGTTCGTTGAAAAAGAAGAATCTGACCGGTTTGGGCTATTGGGATAACGGCATGAAGCAGTTATCGGCCAACAAGCCGCTGCGCAAGCCGGAAGACGCCAAGGGCATGAAGTTCCGCATTCAGGCGTCGGATATTCTCGAGGCCCAGTTCAAGGCCGTGGGCGCTTTCCCGCAAAAACTGGCCTTTGCAGAAGTTTACCAGGCGCTGGAAACCGGCGTCGTCGATGGCGCCGAAAACCCGTGGTCGAACATTTATTCGCAAAAGTTCTTTGAAGTGCAGAAGTACATCACCGAATCCAACAACGGCTACCTGGGCTATATGCTGGTCACCAATACCGAGTTCTGGGACGGTCTGCCCGCGGATGTGCGCAAGACCCTGGAGGAAATCCTGACCGAGGTGACCGTGCAAGTGAACCAGTGGGCCACTGAATTCAGCGAAAGCGATCGCCAAAAGATCAAGGATTCCGGCAAGACCGAAATTCTGGCGTTGGCTCCCGAGGAGCTGGCGGCATGGAAGACGGCCATGAAATCCGTGTACGACCAATTCACGCCCGATATCGGCAAGGACATTGTCGACGCGGCTTTGGCGGCGAACAAGTAATCCTTTGGTCAGCCGCGCCTCCCGGCATGGGTCATGATCCATGCCGGGAGGCGTATTGTTCAGGCTCCTGTTCGGAGGGTTTCCCATGTTTGCCCGCATCGTCCACCATCTGGAAGAAGGGTTCATCGCCCTGTTGCTAGCGTTGATGGTGACCATCTCCTTTGTTCAGGTTATCAACCGGTATATCCTGGGCACCGGTTTTACCTGGGCGCTGGAACTGGTCACTTACCTGTTCGCCTGGCTCGTGCTGTTTGGCGTTTCCTACGGGATCAAGACCGGCGCGCATATCGGCATTGATGTGCTGGTGCGCCAGTTTCCCCACAAGTTGCGCCGCGCCATCGGACTGATCGGCGTTATCTGCTGCTGCGCGTATTGCATCATCATGTTGGTCGGCGCTACCGGCTATGTCCACAAGCTTTACAAGCTAGGCATCGAAGCTCAGGATTTGCCGGTCCCGCGCTGGGTGCCTTTTATCATGCTGCCCATCGGTCTTGCGCTGGCCCTGCTGCGCTTGTTGCAAGTCGGCTGGCGCACGGTGCTGGGTCAGCAGGAAGGCTTGCAACTTGCGGACGAAGCTCGCGAAGCCATTGAGGCGGTTGAAGGCGTTGAAGTCGTCGAGGCCGTTGAGATTCTGCATCCCGCCGCTGGTTCAGCCCGTCTGGAGAAAGCGCCATGACCTCGCTGTTCCTGTTCACTATCCTGTTTGTTTTTCTGCTGATGGGCATCCCCATCGCTTTTTCCCTAGGGTTGTCCAGTATTCTGACCATTCTGTTCTTCACGAATGATTCGCTGGCCTCCATGTCGTTGAAGCTGTTCGACACCATGGAACATTACACGCTGCTGGCAATCCCCTATTTCGTACTGGCCTCGGCGTTTCTAACCACCGGCGGCGTGGCTAAACGGCTGATTCGTTTTGCTGTTGCTGCCGTTGGCCACATTACCGGAGGCATGGCGATTTCCTCGGTGCTGGCCTGTATGCTGTTCGCCGCCGTGTCCGGTTCGTCGCCAGCGACCGTCGCCGCCATTGGCTCTATCGTCATCGCTGCGATGGTCAAAGGCGGTTATCCTCAGAAATATGCGGCTGGCATCATCTGTAACGCAGGCACGCTGGGGATTTTGATCCCGCCGTCGATTGTAATGGTGGTTTATGCCGCTGCTACGGAAACATCAGTCGGCCAGTTGTTCATGGCGGGTGTGGTTCCCGGCATCCTGCTCGGCCTAATGCTCATGACCGCCATCTACGTCAGCGCCCGGAAGATGAAGATTCCGCTACAGCAGCGGGTGTCGTTCAAGGAACTGTTGGTGGCGACACGCGAGGCGATGTGGGGACTGGGCCTGATCGTCGTGGTGCTGGGCGGCATTTACGGCGGCTTTTTTACGGCTACTGAGGCGGCGGCGGTCGCAGCGGTTTACGCGTTTATCGTCGCCCTGTTTATCCATCGCGATATGGGGTTTCGCGATATACCCCGGGTGTTCGCAGACGCCGGTAAGGTGACGGTGATGTTGCTGTTCATTATCGCCAACGCCATGCTGTTCGCGCATGTCCTGACCACCGAACGCATCCCGCAGATGATGGCGGAAACCATCGTCGGCTGGGGACTGTCAGGCTGGCAGTTCCTGATCGTGGTCAATATCGTGCTGCTAATCGCCGGCAATTTCATGGAGCCTTCCTCAATCCTGCTGATTCTGGCGCCGATCTTTTTCCCCATCGCGACGCAACTGGGCATCGACCCGATCCATCTGGGCATCATCATGACAGTCAATATGGAAATCGGCATGATCACGCCGCCCGTGGGATTGAATCTGTTTGTGACGGCTGGCGTTACCGGTATGCCCTTGTGGGATGTGGTGAAAGCCGCTTTGCCTTGGCTGATGGTGATGTTGAGTTTCCTGATTATCGTGACCTATATCCCGCAGGTCAGTCTGTTCCTGCCGCGGTTACTGTTCTAGCCCGAAGAAAAAAGCCCTCGCCTTCCAACCCTCTCCCACAGGGAGAGGGGGGGGTTCGTGCGGCTTCTTAGCTCCAGTACCGCACCGGGCCGCTGTCGATATGCACGAAGTTGGAGCGGGGATAATAGCCGACGCCGCCTGCGCCCAGTGAGCGGGCAGCCTTATAGAGATCCGACACTCTTCCATCGGGCAAACGGACATCGAGCGCCATGGCCTGCATATGATAGCTGTTGCGCGCAACGCCCCGGTTACGCCTGGACAACTGGTCGTTAGTGGTCGGCGATCGGTAAGCGCTGATGACGTGTAGCGGCGATCGCGATCTCAATTGCAACTGCAAGGCGTAAAGCTGGTCCAGTACGTTGTAATCAAACGGCTTGACCTGATCGTTATGGTGATCGCGCAGCGCCCAACTGATCTCCTTGTGGGACTGGCGAATGTAGCCTTCACGCGGGGTCCAGTACACTTGACGAAGCGTTTCGCCGGTATTGGAGTTGTAGAATGAAAGATAGCGTTCTCGCCGAATCGCGGCTTCCAGCGGTCCTGATAGCAGAGCCAGGGCGCCAAGGCCGCCAGCCGCCAGTTTCAGAAAGCCGCGCCGTTCGAGTTCCGGTTGCTTTTCCGGGGCATGGTTTTGTTCTTGAAGCGCTGCGTTCGCACGCATTCCGTACCTCCCTCTGGTCATCATTCATTGGACTTTACTTCACTCTAACTAAATTAAGTTTGATATGGCAAGAATCATACACGCCAAAATTTACGTGCTATAAAACAACAAAAAAGTTGTCCTGACTTTTGCATAACCCATTTTTATCATGAACACAACAATTAACCTACTAATTTATTCACTAATATGTCAAATAATAGATAATTATATGTCATTGATTAGTAAAACAAACAAAAAAATAACACAATTATTCATTTTTTTTATAATTTATGACAGCTATTTTTGTACTTTTAATAAAAAGTATTAAAAGTACAAAAAACAATAAACTGTCAAAAACACGATGAATTTGGAAAAATTTAATGTCTACAAAAAATGAAAAATTTCCGGTGACCGCAGCGACCCGCTGGCTACAAGCGCAGGGAACGACCTTTAATGGCCATCTCTATCCCTATCAGGATCATGGTGGAACTGCGCATAGCGCACAATGTTTGGGGATTGACGAACACTGCGTCGTCAAGACCCTGATTATGGAAAACGAGCGGCGGCAACCACTGATCGTGTTGATGCATGGCGACCGTCAAGTCTCCACCAAAGAGCTGGCTCGCCTGTTGGGCGTCAAAACCATCGCGCCTTGCGATCCTGCTATTGCCCAGAAGCATAGCGGCTATCTGGTTGGCGGCACGTCGCCCTTTGGCGTTCGCAAACCGATGCCGGTCTACCTGGAAGCCAGCATTCTCGATCTGCCGCTGATCTATCTGAATGGCGGCAAGCGTGGTTTTCTGATCAGCCTGCCCCCCGTCGAGGCGCAGCGCCTGCTGAACCCAACATTGGTCAACGTGGCAATTGAGGACTGAATGATGAGTGAAACAGACTTTCTTGCCACAGCGCCCGCCGGCATGGAGCCGTTGCTGGTAGCGGAACTGGCCGAATGGGGCGCGACGGGCCTTAAGCCGGTGCGCGGCGGCATCCGTTTCCAGGGGTCTTTGGAAGCCGCTTATCGCGCCTGTCTCTGGTCGCGCACCGCCAGCCGGGTGTTGTTGGTATTGACCGAACTGCCCGTCGCCAACGCCGAGACGCTCTACGCCAGCATCCATGATTTGCCCTGGGAGGAGCATCTCCAACCGCAGGGTACGCTGAGCGTGGAGTTCACCGGCGCCTGTCCCGGTATTGACCATAGCCACTATGGCGCGCAGCGAGTCAAGGATGCCGTGGTTGATCGCTTCCGGGAACGGTGTGGGCAACGACCCAGCGTGGATCGGCGGCAACCGGATCTAAGAATTCACGTCCAATTGCGCAACGGTCAGGCGATGATCAGTCTCGATTTGTCCGGCGACAGTCTGCACCGGCGCGGTTATCGGGAAGCGACCGTCACCGCGCCGCTCAAGGAAACTCTGGCGGCGGCCCTCCTATTGAAAGCCGGCTGGCCTGATATTGCGATAACAGGCGGTGCGCTGGTTGATCCGTTGTGCGGCTCGGGGACGCTGGCGATTGAAGCGGCCTGGATCGCCGGCGACCGTGCGCCGGGTCTGTTGCGCGAACATTGGGGTTTCAGCGGCTGGCTGGGGCATATTCCGGCGCTGTGGAACCGGTTGTTGACTGAAGCCCAGGAACGGAGCGCGGTCGGTCGGTCGCGCATTCCGCTGATTCTGGCCAGTGATCATGATCCCAAAGCGGTGCGAGCAACCTTGATGAACGCGGGTCGGGCGGGCGTGGCCGACTATTTGCGGATTGAGCGCCGGGATTTGGCTGACATCGAACCACTGCCGGGACCACCGGGTTTGCTCATCGCCAATGCGCCTTATGGCGAGCGCCTGGGTGAACAGGACGAGCTAGCGGCGTTGTACGCCCTGTTGGGCGATCGGTTGAAAACACGCTTTAGCGGTTGGCGGGCGGCGGTGTTCACTGGCAACTCCGAACTGGGCAAACGCATGGGACTGCGCGCTGAAAAGGTTCACACGTTCCACAATGGGCCGCTGGAATGCCAGTTGCTGCGCTTCCAGGTGGAATCAAAGCATTTCGTCAATCGGGAGGCGGCGGATCAGCGAACCCGCACTCGCGCCTTACAACAAGCAATGGACAGCGGCGCGGAGGGTTTCATCAATCGCCTGCGCAAGAATCTGCGCCATTTGGGACGCTGGGCAACGCGGGAAGGCGTGAGCTGCTATCGGTTGTACGATGCCGATCTGCCTGAGTACGCCGTAGCGATTGACCGTTACGAGCAATGGCTGCACATCCAGGAATATGCGCCGCCGGCTTCTATTGATTCCGCCAAAGCGCGGGAACGGCTGGAACAGGTCATGGCGGCGCTGCCTGCGGTGCTGGAGTTACCGCCGGAGCAGGTTTTCCTCAAAGTCCGGCAACGGCAACGCGGCGCGAACCAATATCAGAAGCAGAGCGAACAGGGACGCTTCCATGAGGTTCATGAAGGACCCGCACGGTTTCTGGTCAATTTCACCGATTATCTGGACACCGGCCTGTTTCTCGACCATCGCATCACCCGGCGACGACTCGGCGAACTGGCGAATGGGCGGCGTTTTCTCAATTTGTTTGGCTATACGGGAACCGCCACGGCTTACGCTGCGCTGGGCGGCGCACTGTCCACTACGACAGTTGATCTGTCGGCGACCTACCTGGACTGGGCGCGGCGGAACCTGGAACTGAACGGGATTCGCGGTTCCAGCCATGAACTGATCCAGGCGGATTGCCGGGAGTGGCTGGCGCGCGCCAGGGAATCCTACGATCTGATTTTTCTCGATCCGCCGACCTTCTCGAACTCCAAGCGAATGGAGGAGAATTTCGACGTGCAACGGGACCACGTAGAGTTGTTGCATCAGGCTTTAAAGCTGCTGACCCCTGACGGATTGCTGATCTTTTCCACCAATCATCGTCGATTCCGGTTGAACCAGGAGACGTTGACCGACTGGCAAATCGAGGACTGGAGCCGGCAAACCTTGCCGTCGGACTTTGCCCGCAATCCGAAAATTCATCAGTGTTATGCGTTGCAGGCGAAAGGCTAAAGGACAGAAGGGAGTATAATGGCGCTGTTTAGCAGCTCACATCCGCCGCCTACGACCCTGCGGCCAGCGCGGCAAAGGAGAATCAATCATGAACGCTCCGTCGCCTATTCCTACCCCATCAAGCTTACTGAACTCTACTTTTGATCCTTTCGATATCGTCGGCTCCAGCCTGGCCGTCCAGCAAGCTTGGCTGCGTCAGCCCGAGCGGTTGGCGACCATTCTGCAGCAGTTAATGCTGGACGCCAGTAAAATTCATGAGCGTTTCAGTCGCGCCGGCTTCGGCATCGCCAGCGAACCCGCTGTCAGCGCCCTCGTTTACGACGAACGCTTCCAGAATGCCGTCTGGACTGATCAGCCGTGGTTCGCCTATCTCAAGGAAATGTATCTGCTCTATGTACACTGGCTGGAAGACGCCATCTACGCCACCGAAGGCGTCACGTCCGAACAGCGTCGGCGAGCCGCGTTCTGGAGCCGGCAATGGCTGGACGCTGTTGCGCCCACCAATTTCTTCTGGACCAATCCCGAAGCCTTGCGCCGCGCCCTGGCGACTCAGGGCTTTAGCGTACTCTGGGGATTCCAGAACTGGCTGGAGGACGCTGCGGCCCAGGACGTGCGTATGGTGGAGCCGGACGCTTTCCAGGTCGGGCGCGATCTGGCGACGACCCCCGGCCAGGTCGTGCTGCGTAACGAATCGCTGGAACTGATCCAGTACACCCCGGCCACCCCCCAGGTTCACGCTACGCCCATCGTGCTGGTCGCACCGTGGATCAACAAGTTCTATATCATGGACCTGAGTCCGCGCAACAGTCTGGCGCGCTATCTGGTGGAGCAGGGTTTCACCGTGTTCATCACCAGTTGGAAGAATCCCGGTCCCGAGGCGCGCGCGACGACGCTGGATGATTATCTGCTCAAGGGCGTGCGTCCGGCGCTGGATGCGGCCCGCGCCATCTGCGGCGTTCCCCAGGTGCATGCGACGGGTTATTGCCTGGGTGGCACGGCAGTCGCCATGCTGCTGGCCTGGCTCAACGCCGATCCCGCCGATCGGGCGGCGAATCCGGTCGCGCACTGGACGACCTTCACGACGCTGGTGGACTTCAGCGATCCCGGTGAAATCGGCGTGTTTCTGAACGAAGCCAGCTTTGACTTTCTACGCCAGCGCATGGCCAAAACCGGCTATCTGGATGGCGCTGACATGGCCCGGGCGTTTCGTATGTTGCGCCCCAACAGTCTGATCTGGCATTACGTTATGCACAGCTATCTGTATGGGGAAGAACTGTCGCCCAGCGACGTGTTGTTCTGGAACTGCGACACTACCCGGATGCCGGCGACCATGCATGAGTTCTACCTGCGCGAACTGTACCTGAACAACAAGTTGCAACAACCGGGAAGTCTGGAGATTGGCGGTCGCCGGCTTGATCTGAGCGCGATTACTGCGCCGCTTTACGCCGTCGGCGCGGAACAGGATCACATCGCGCCCTGGAGGCAGACCTTCCGGCTGTGTGGGTTGACCGGCGGACCGGCGCGCTACGTGCTGGCCACGTCCGGCCATATCCTCGGCATCATTAATCCGCCGGTGACCCCGCCTAAACGGCGTTACTGGGTCGGCGACGCGACGGGTTGCCAAGATTCCGAAGCCTGGCGAGAAACTATTGAGAAGGGTCCGGGTTCCTGGTGGGAAGACTGGACGCGCTGGCTGGCTGAGCGTTGTGGCCCTTTAGGACCGCCGCCCTCCTTGGGTAACGTGGATTATCCTGCCCTGGAAGCAGCGCCAGGCCGCTATGTGCTTGAGAAATAACGATAGACAAAAGTCATAAACGAAATTGCAGCCGTTCCCCTGCGGACAGAGGAACGGTTTTGCCGCTTCTAAAACGTCTCCCATTCCTCACTACCGCCGCTCACTGCAACAGGTTGCCAGTTGCTGGCGGGCTTCGCGCCGGCCTGTGAGCGAGGCTGTGGATAAGAGGGTTGGCTTAGATGCGTTGATGATCGCTGCGACTGGACGGGGGCTGCCTGAGAGGATGCAACAACCTCGCTTTCCAACCGGAAGAAGCCCATCAGGGCGTCAAGCTGTTTGGCTTGCTCACCCATCGTCTGGCTGGCGGCCGCGGTTTCTTCCACCAATGCCGCATTTTGTTGCGTCACCTGGTCTATTTGCAAGATCGCTTTGTTGACTTGCTCAATACCCGTGGCTTGCTCGCGAGCCGCCGCCGCTATCTCAGCCACGATGTCGCTGACTTTCTTAACCGCCATGACAATTTCTTGAAGGCTTTGTCCAGATTGTTGCACGAGTCTGGCGCTATCCTGGACCTTGATTCCACTATCGGCAATCAACGCTCCGATCTCTTTAGCGGCTGTGGCGCTGCGCTGCGCCAGCTTGCGCACCTCGCCCGCCACGACGGCAAAGCCCCGACCTTGTTCTCCGGCTCGCGCTGCTTCCACTGCTGCATTCAGGGCCAGGAGATTCGTCTGGAAAGCAATTTCGTCGATGACGCTGATAATGTCAGCAATCTTGCGGCTGCTGGCGTACATTGTATCCATGGCCGTTACGGCCTGACTGGCCACCTGTCCGCCCTGTTCAGCTTGGGTCCGCGCTGCGTCAGCCAACTGGTTAGCTTGCGCAGCGTTGTCGGCGCTTTGCTTCACAGTCGAGGTCAATTCTTCCATGCTGGATGCCGTTTGTTCCAGAGCAGAGGCTTGTTCCTCAGTGCGTTGCGACAAATCACCGCTACCTTGAGCAATCTCAGCCGCTGCGGTGCTAACCGTATATGTCGCTACGCGCACTTCACCAACGATTTTCCGCAAGCTGTCCTGCATCGCCTGCATCGCCTGCAACAACTGACCAATCTCATCGTGGAAGGGATTTTCAAGCCTGTAAGCTAAATCGCCATTAGCAATCTGATTAGCTGTCTTCACCGCCTCTCTTAGCGGTTGCTTGATCGCACGAATAGAAAAGAAGGTCACTATCAGAGCAATGAGCGTAACCAGCGAGGCCAGCATAAGGCCCCATTGAGCTTGGGTTCTCATTTGATTCGCTCGCCCAATCAGATCGCTGGAAAGCCGGTCTTCGACTTTTTTCAGCAAATCAATTTTTCCGGTCTGCATTTCAAACCAGTAACGGGCATCTACATCCTTAATTTCTTCATTGGCCTTTTCAAAAGCGATCTTGCGTAGTCTTGCTGTTTCATCAATAAATCGTCCCTGCATCGTATCCTGGTAGAAAGTTCTTTGATCATGCGTTGCGAGCCACATGAAGATTTTTATATACACATCCTGAGCCGCTACGATCTCGCTAAAGTAATTGAACATTCCTGGCGCGAAAGCATGACTAGCAAAAGTATTGCTTAAAACCGCGCGCTCAATGCCAGACTTTTCCTTACCTTGTAAAAATCCGAGATAAGCCGTTGCCCGAGTCGCAATTTCACCGTACTCAGTTTCCTTAACAATGTAAGCAATTAAGTCCAAAAATAAAGTATTTACCCGGGAGTAATAACCGATGGCGTCCTTAACCTCTATGTTTAGGGCGCTGATCGCCTGCCTTTTACTTTCAATTTGTTCAAGTTGCTGCAGCGCACTGTTTAGCGCCTCATTGAATGCTTTGCCAAAAGACTGACTGTCAAAATTTTCAAGGAATTGTTTTAAATCGATAATCCGCTGATCGGAGTCAGTACGCTGTCCTGAGATTTTATCTTGAAATTGTGTTCCTTGACTTCCTAACAAGCCGGCTGACATGCCTCGCTCTTTTTGCAACTCATGAATCAATGCGCCTGCCTTGACCGTTAGATGCGCCAAATCCTCTACAGCAGACATCTCATGAGCTGAATTAAGTTTGTTTAGTACGACAGTCGTCGAGAAGTACAACATAAACAAAAGCGGAATAGTCAGCATGATCGACAATCGGTATTTTTTCATCGGCTTTACCTCTAAAACGGGGGATTGAATATTGTCGAGGGATTTACATTTGGGTGGGGTAAAATACCGAAATTTCTATCTTATGCAAGAAAATTTGTTGCTAATAATATTATTAAGACTACATAAGCGCCGTAACCTGCACTTCAACGCTCAGCGTTGGCAGCGGTCCTTTTGGCCCAACAAAACTGCCGGCAACGGGCGGCGCCATTTCCGGATGGCGGGCTACCGCGACAGGAATATACCGATTGCCGGTCAATTCGCCGGCAGTCGGATCAAACCCCTTCCAGCCGGGGCCAGGCAGATAGACCTCCGCCCAGGCATGGGTTGATGCGCCGCCCGCTCCCAGTCCCGGAACGTGGGAATAGCCGCTCACGAATCGACTGGCCAGACCGAGGAAACGGCAGGCTTCAATAAACAGCGTGGCGTAGTCGCGGCAGGAGCCGCTGCGGCTGCTCAAGGTTTGCTCTGGTGATTGCACACCCGGTTCTTCACGAATCATGTAGTTGAATTCATTGGTTATAATTCGATTCAACCGATCCAGGAGCACATAAGTCTCGATTTTTTCCGACAGCAGGTTGAGTTGTCTGAGCCAGTCGCGCAGCATGGATTGCTGGTCGGCGTAGACCAGTTGTTGAAAAGGCGCTAGATCAACCCGTTCCTCCTTGCGGTACTCGAAGGGATAATCGACGGCGTAATCCTCGACGATGAAGTCCAGAGGGGCTTCTTCGTAATGCTGGATCACGACTTCGCTATCAATGGCCAACCGTTGCGCGTTCTCCAGGAAACGGACGACCGCGACGGAGTTATCGAAAACATCCCGATGCCACCGAACGCGGTGGGCAGGGTAAATGTCCAGCTTAGAGGACTCAATGCGGACATCATGCCCCTCACGCGGGCGGATTAGTAACCGATGGGGTTGGAGCGTGACAGGGTTGGGGAATTCATAAACCGTCAGATGGCGGATTTTTAGACGTTGCATACGATGACGCCTCACGGATTCTGTAGCCGAATAGCAGATTAACATGTTCCATCACCTAATGCGCGATGCTGCATTTTCCAATTCCCGACCTATTCTTTAGGAAATACCCGCACCCGCCGGATCAAGTGGCCTATCTCTTTGCCCGGTAACGGGGCGGCGCTCCATCAATCCATTACACGCGCAGGACCGTCCATGACGATCAAAAACTACAGCGATCCCGATCCGCAGGAAACCCAGGAATGGCTCGACGCCCTCGACGCCGTCCTCGACGCTGAAGGGCTGCAACGCGCTCATCAACTGCTAGGCGAACTGCAGAGCAAAGCCCGCGCTGCCGGCGTCCACATGCCCTATAGCGCCAATACCCCTTACTTCAACACCATCCCGGTCGATCAGGAGCAATACACGCCCGGCGATCCCGGCATGGAATGGCGCATTCGCTCGCTGATCCGCTGGAATGCGCTGGCTATGGTCATCAAGGCTAATCGCATTACCTCCGAACTGGGTGGACATATCGCTAGCTTCGCCTCCAGCGCCACCCTGTATGATGTCGGTTTCAATCATTTCTGGCATGCGCCCAGCGATGCGCATGGCGGCGATCTGGTGTTCATTCAGGGCCATTCCGCGCCCGGCATCTACGCCCGCGCTTATCTGGAAGGGCGGCTAAATGAACAACAGTTGGACAACTTCCGGCAGGAAGTCGACGGCAATGGCCTGAGTTCCTACCCGCACCCCTGGCTGATGCCGGACTTCTGGCAGTTCCCGACTGTGTCGATGGGTCTCGGCCCGATCCAGGCTATCTACCAGGCGCGGTTCATGAAGTACCTGCACAATCGGGGCATCGTCAACACCGAAGGTCGCAAAGTCTGGTGCTTCTGCGGCGACGGCGAGATGGACGAACCGGAATCACTCGGCGCCATCGCCTTGGCTGCCCGCGAAAATCTGGACAATCTGATCTTCGTCATCAATTGCAACCTGCAACGGCTTGACGGCCCCGTGCGCGGTAATGGCAAGATCATCCAGGAACTGGAAGGCGATTTCCGGGGTACAGGCTGGAACGTCATCAAGGTGCTATGGGGTTCCTATTGGGATCCGCTGTTCGCCGCCGACAAGAAAGGTATGCTGCTGAAATTAATGGAAGAGTGTGTCGATGGCGAGTATCAGAATTTCAAGGCCAAGGGCGGCGCTTACACCCGCGAGCGCTTCTTCGGCAAGTACGAAGAACTCAAGCAGATGGTCAGCCATCTCTCCGACGAGGATATCTGGCGGCTGAACCGGGGCGGCCATGACCCGCACAAGATTTACGCCGCTTACGCCGCCGCGACCCAGCACACTGGTCAGCCAACCGTCATTCTGGCCAAAACGGTTAAGGGCTACGGCATGGGCGTGGCCGGCGAAGGCAAGAATATCACCCATTCGCAGAAAAAGATGGGCGAGCAGGCGTTGCGCGACTTCCGCGACCGCTTCCACATCCCAATCTCCGACGAGCAGCTCAACGCTGCACCGTTTTACAAACCGGCAGCGGACAGCCCGGAAATCAAATACCTCCAGGAGCGCCGCGCCGCCTTGGGCGGTTATCTGCCGCAACGTCGCCGCACGGCGGAATCGTTGACGGTCCCGCCGCTGGCCAGCTTCGATGCGCTGCTACAGGACACGGGCGAGCGCGATATGTCCACGACCATGGCTTTCGTGCGTATGCTGACGCAACTGGCGCGCGACAAGACGATTGGCCGCTGTGTCGTACCCATCGTCGCTGACGAAGCGCGCACCTTCGGCATGGAAGGCATGTTCCGCCAAATCGGCATCTATTCGCCCCGAGGGCAACTTTACGAGCCGCAGGACGCCGACCAACTCATGTTCTACAAGGAAGACAAGAAAGGACAGATTCTGCAGGAAGGCATCAACGAAGCCGGCGCCATGTCTTCGTGGATCGCAGCGGGCACCGCCTACAGCAATCACGGCGTTAACATGATGCCGTTCTACATCTACTACTCCATGTTCGGCTTCCAGCGCATTGGCGATCTGGCCTGGGCGGCGGGCGATTTGCAAGCGCGCGGCTTCCTGATCGGCGGCACCTCTGGGCGCACCACCCTGGCCGGCGAGGGTTTGCAACATCAGGATGGGCATAGTCAGATCTTCGCCCAGTTCATCCCCAACTGCGTGTCCTACGATCCGACCTTCAGCTATGAACTGGCGGTGATCATTCAGGACGGCCTACGGCGAATGCTTCAGGAGCAGGAAAACGTCTTCTACTACATCACCACCCTGAATGAGAACTATCACCACCCGGCCATGCCGGAAGGCGCGGCGGACGGCATTCTCAAGGGGATGTATTTATTCCGTCAGGGCGAAGGCGACGGTCCCCGGGTGCAGTTGATGGGATGCGGCTCCATCCTGCGTGAAGTGATCGCCGCCGCCGACCGCTTGCGCGAGGATTGGGGGGTAGTCGCAGATATCTGGGCGACGCCCGGCATTAATGGCCTGACCCGCGAGGGTCAGGACGCGGCGCGCTGGAACTTGCTGCATCCCACCGAATCACCGCGCCAGAGCTATGTCGAAACCTGTTTGACTGATCATCCGGGACCCGTGGTCGCGGCGACCGACTACATGAAGCTGTACGCCGAGCAATTGCGGCCTTTCATCCCCCGCCATTATCTGGTGCTAGGCACGGACGGTTATGGCCGCAGCGATACTCGCGCCAAGTTGCGCCAACATTTCGAGGTCGATCAGTACTACGTTACGGTGACCGCACTGAAGGCGCTGGCCGACGAGGGCCAGGTTCCAGCCGCCAAGGTCGCCGAGGCTATCGCCAAGTACGCTATTAACCCCGAAAAGCCGAACCCGGTCACGGTATAAGGGAGAGTTGCCTGTGAGCATCATCAAAGAAATTCATGTGCCGGATATCGGCGACTTCAAGGGCGTGGACGTTATTGACGTGCTGGTCGCCGCCGGTGACAGCGTGGATGTGGAAGCGCCGCTGCTCATGCTGGAAAGCGATAAAGCCAGCATGGAGGTGCCCTCGCCACTGGCGGGAAAGGTGCGCGAAGTCAGAATCAAGGTGGGCGACAAGGTCTCGGAAGGCGATCTAATCCTCTATCTGGATGTGGGGGAAAGCGTGTCTGCAGCGGAGCATCCCCCGACTGGCGGCGAGACGCAACCGACGGCAACCGGTTCCAGCGAACCCCGTGAAGTACGGGTCCCGGACATCGGCGATTTTAAAAATGTGCCGATCATCGAAGTGCTGGTCACGCCCGGAGATCATGTCGAAATCGACACCCCGCTGATCACCCTGGAAAGCGATAAAGCCAGCATGGAAGTGCCTTCGCCTTACGCGGGTACGGTGCAAAGTATTGCGATCAAGATCGGCGATCAGGTTTCCCAGGGCGATTTGATCCTGCTGTTGAGCGCGAGCGGCGCCGACGCCGACGCTAAACCGCAACTGCCGGACACGCTCAGTGCGATCACCTTAGGGCCGCGCGCGCCGAAACCGGAAGGCGCGCCCAAGCCGCCGCCGGTCGCCAAGCCGTCCCCGCCGGTGAGTGAAGCCGCTGCTACGCCTAGTTTCGCCAAAGTTCACGCCAGCCCCTCCATCCGGCGGTTTGCCCGGGAACTCGGCGTCGACCTGAACCGATTGCCCAAAGGTTCCGGTACCAAGGGACGCATTCTCAAGGAGGACGTGCAAACCTTTGTCAAGGGCGTCATGACCGGCGCGGCTCCCGTCGCTGCCTCCATGGGCGGCGCAATTGGCGGGTTGGAGTTGCTGCCCTGGCCAACGGTAGATTTCGCCAAGTTCGGGCCGGTGGAAAGCAAACCACTGCCGCGCATCAAGAAGATCTCTGGAGCCAATCTGGCGCGCAATTGGGTGATGATCCCGGCGGTCACCTATCACGAGGACGCCGACATCACCGATCTGGAAGCCTTCCGCGTACAGATCAACAAGGAGAACGAGAAAGGCGGCGGCGGCAAGCTGACCATGCTGGCTTTTATCATCAAGGCTTGCGTCCGAGCCATGCAGCAGTTCCCGGAATTTAACACCTCCTTGGACGGCGACAACCTGGTTTACAAGCAGTATTTTCATATCGCTTTTGCCGCCGACACGCCCAACGGACTGGTGGTGCCGGTGCTCAAGGATGCGGATAAAAAAGGCGTCTTTGACATCGCCCGGGAAACGGGCGAACTGGCCAAAAAAGCCCGCGATGGCAAACTCGGGCCAGCGGACATGCAAGGCGCTTGCTTTACCATTTCCTCGGTGGGCGGCATCGGCGGTACGTCGTTCTCGCCGATTATCAATGCCCCGGAAGTGGCGATTCTGGGCGTGAGCAAGTCGGTGATGAAGCCGGTCTGGGATGGTAAGCAATTTGTCCCGCGCTTGACTCTGCCCTTGTCACTGACCGCCGATCATCGGGTGATCGATGGCGCGCTAGCCACTCGCTTCAACGTTTATCTTGCGCAATTGCTGGCGGATTTCAGGCGGGTGATGTTGTAGGCGTCCCTGACTGCGCCCCTTCTCCCCGTAGGAGAGGGGGATTTTCTATATTTTCAGTGACATTACAGCCACATCAGTCTTGTATCTCATCGCCAGCCGTCTACTCCCGTCATGCGTGTCATTACCTTCAATGCCAATGGCATCCGCTCCGCCGCCCGTAAAGGTTTCTTCACTTGGTTAGCCGAACAGAACGCCGACATCGTCTGTGCTCAGGAAACCAAAGCGCAGATTCACCAGCTACCGTCCGATCCTTTTTGTCCGCGTGGTTATCATTGCCATTATCAAGATGCCGTGCGCAAAGGCTACAGCGGAGTGGCGCTGTATGCGCGCCGCGAACCGGATGAAGTACGCACCGGCCTGGGCTGGCCGGAATGTGACACGGAAGGTCGCTGGTTGGAGGCGCGATTTGGGAATCTCAGTGTAGTATCGCTGTATTTACCATCGGGTACTTCCGGTTCGGAACGACAAACGGTGAAATTCGACTTCCTGGCCCGCCTGGTCGAACCATTGCAAGCGATGCGCGCCAGCGGCCGGGAGTTTATCCTGTGCGGCGACTGGAATATTGCCCATAAGGAGATCGACCTGAAAAACTGGCGAGCGAATCGCGACCATTCCGGTTTTTTGCCCGAAGAGCGAGCTTGGTTGGATGAATTGTTCGGACCGCTCGGCTGGGTGGACGCCTTCCGGGTGGTCAATCCACACCCTGATCAATACACCTGGTGGTCGAATCGCGGCCAAGCCTGGGCCAAGAACATCGGTTGGCGGATTGACTACCAGGTGATCACCCCTAATTTAGCAGAGCGGGTCCGCGCTGCGGCCATCTACCGGGAAGAACGCTTTTCCGATCACGCACCGTTGATTATGGATTATGACTATAGCTACTGACCGCTCCCACCGCGACATCCTGCGCATCTTCTTTAGCGGACGGATGCTGGTCGCCCTGTTAATGGGCTTTTCCTCGGGTCTGCCGTTGCTGTTGACCGGTTCAGTCTTGCAAGCCTGGATGACCGAAGCCGGCGTCGATCTGGGTATGATCGGCCTGTTCGCCCTGGTTGGCCTGCCCTATACGCTCAAATTTGTCTGGGCGCCTATCCTGGATCGCTATACGCTATCCACGTTTCTGGGTCGCCGGCGCGGTTGGCTGCTGCTCATTCAACTCCTGCTAACCCTGGCCATTGCCAGTCTCGGTCTGGT
Organism: Candidatus Competibacteraceae bacterium; assembly: GCA_020444905.1. Classification (GTDB taxonomy): domain Bacteria; phylum Pseudomonadota; class Gammaproteobacteria; order Competibacterales; family Competibacteraceae; genus UBA2383. The sequence goes on along the minus strand of JAGRHQ010000026.1, from coordinate 3,293 downwards.
GAATCCCAGCGCCAGTCCATTCGGCGTCGCAATCGCCGCCTTGCTCGTCACCTTTTTCTCGGCCTCGCAGGACATCGTTATTGACGCTTACCGTCGCGAGTCCCTGGCCGACGATGAACAGGGCCTGGGCGCTTCGTTTTATGTCAACGGTTATCGCGTAGGAATGCTACTGGCTTCCGGCGGCGGACTGATTCTGGCCGATTTCATCCCCTTTGCCTGGGTTTATTTCCTGATGGCCGTCGCCATGCTGGCGGGTATCGTCACTACCTTATTCGCCCACGAGCCAGATGTAGCGGTTGGGACGCCGAAAACTTTGTACGAAGCCGTCGTGCAACCGTTCCTGGAATACTTCTCCCGCCGGAACGCCGTGTGGATTTTGCTGTTCATTCTGCTCTACAAGATTGGCGATACCATGGCGACTTATATCACCACGCCGTTTTACCTGGACCTCGGGTTCAGCAAGACCGAAATCGGCGCAGTGGTCAAATTGTTCGGCTTCTGGGCGACGGTGATTGGCGGCTTGATCGGTGGGATGCTCATCCTGCGCTGGGGGATCTACCGGTCGCTGTGGCGTTGTGGCTTGTTGCAGATGGTGACCATTCTCGGTTTTGTCATTCTGGCCCAGGCGGGCCACAGCGTTCCGGTGCTGGCGCTGGTCATCACTGGTGAAAACCTGGCGGGCGGCATGGGCACCAGCGCCTACATTGCGTTCATGGCCAGTCTGACCAACAAAAAATTCACCGCGACTCAATACGCCCTGCTCTCCAGCCTGATGGGCATTCCCCGGGTGATTCTGTCCGCGCCCACTGGTTATCTGGCCGAGTTGTTCGGCTGGGAAGGGTTTTTCTGGTTCTGTACCCTGACTGCGCTTCCCGGTCTCTGGTTGTTGACCCGGTTTCGCGCGTGGATGGAGCCAGACCAGGATAAGCAGGCTGGAGAACCTGCAGTTGAAACCGTCAAAACCTGAAACCAGGGCGATTCAGGCCGTATTCACTGCGACCGCGTTAATTTTCATCCTATCTTTTAATCGATGAATCCACGACGAGGTGCTCACCATGAAGAAAAGCCTGATGCTGGCCACTGCGGGACTGGTTATGGCGTTCGGAGTGCAAATGCAGGCGCAAGCCATGCAATGGAACACGATTCGTCCCGGGGCCACCTATCGCTCGTTCAATTTGCGCGTAGCCTCGCCCGAGATATGTCAGCGCGCTTGTCTGAATGATCGTCGCTGCCGGTCCTGGACGTATGTCAAACCCTATACGCTGTACGGCGCACGACCGCGTTGCCTTTTGAAAAACGCGGTCCCGCGCGCGCGCCGCGACCGGTGTTGCGTATCCGGAGCCAAGTCATGGCGCTATCGCCGCTACTGATCCACCGTGGCCCGAACCGACCCGCCATTGACCGTCGATCCCAAAGATCGGGAACTGTTCCGGCAGACGGTCGGGGCGGTCAAGCCAGTGTGTTGCGACCGGATTGACCCCGTTCCGATGCATCCCGCGCCGATTCCTCACTTCAGTGAGGCGGACGAACAACAGGTCCTGGCTGACATGATCTCCGATTATTTCGAACCTGCGGATCTGGAGACCGGCGAGGAATTGTATTACCGCCACGAGGGGGTGCAACAAGCCGTATTACGTAAGTTGCGGCGCGGGCATTTTCAGGTTGGAGCGGCGCTGGACTTGCATGGCATGAGCGTCGCGGCGGCCAAGCAAGCGCTCACGATTTTCCTGCATGACGTCCGTCGCGAGGACATTTCCTGCGTGCGGATCATTCACGGCAAAGGCAAGGGTTCCCGTCACCGCGGGCCGATCCTCAAGCAAAAGGTCAATCACTGGCTGCGCCAGCGTGACGACATACTGGCGTTTTGTTCGGCACGCGCAGTAGATGGAGGAACGGGCGCAGTTTACGTGTTGTTGCGACGTACTTAGGCCAGAGAACGCGATTTCAACCGCCCCGGCGAGGGCCGAGAGTGTCCTGGAGAAATGGCAGCCATTCGTTAAAGAAGCGCAGAGCTTCCGGATCTTGTCGCAGTCCGTCGATAACATGCGCGCCGAAAGCGCTGCCGCCCACGCCATAATAACCGACTGCGCCGCCGCCAATGGCGATGCCTCCCAGTGCGCCGCCGCCGACCGCAATGCCGCCAATCGCCAGTCCGCCAATCGCCAGCAACCCGGTAGCAAGGCCACCTATCCCGAATAATAAGCCCAACGCCAATCCGCCGATCGCGATCCCGCCCCAGGCAATGCCGCCGATCGCCAACACTCCTGTAGCGAAATCGCCGACGGCGATAATGCCCCGGGCATGGCCGCGCAATTCACCCTTCTCCGGGTCGGGGCCCATAGCGATATCGTAAAGAGGCAGACCCCAAAGCATTGTTGCCGAACGCTTGCGAATGCCACGATAACCATAACCGCGTTGTTTTAGGATGGCCATTTCCCTTTCGAGGGCGGCGATGCGTTGCTTGAGCTGGGCATTTTCATCGTTCACGCGGATTTTCTCCAGCTTAAAGATTCGATGCAAAACGCTTTTAAATATTAAGCCCCTTGATCAACCGATTCCTTCCACTCTGTTTAGCGCGATACAGCGCGCTGTCCGCCCGGTGCAGCCAGCTTGATGCATCCTTATCCGCTACGCTGAGTTCCGCGATGCCGACAGAGACCGTAAAGCGCAATTCCTGACCCAGGTAGTCGAGACGCAAATTGCGCGCGGCCTGCAGAAGTCTTTCGCCGAGCATCCCGGCGGCGTCCATCGCGGTTTCCTGCAAAATAATCGTGAACTCCTCGCCGCCATAGCGCGCGACAAAATCACTGCGCCGCGGAAAAGTTTGAGTGCAACAATCGGCAAATTGCCTGAGAACCAGATCACCAGCGGGATGACCGAATTGATCATTGATCCGCTTGAAATGATCGATGTCTACCATGATCAGGCACACCGGCTGGCTGGAAAGCCTGCCCAAATCAAAAGTACGTAGCAATTGCTGGTCAAAAGCCTTGCGATTGTAAAGCTGGGTGAGTCCATCCAACTCCATCTCCCGGCGCGCTTCGCTCAACTCGGCTCGCATGGCTTTGAGCTTGTTCGTCAACTCCTCCAGCAAACTTTGATGGGTATGCTGACGGGATTCGGCAATACAGCCAATAGCGTTGATCACCTGAATTGCTTCGCGTTTGATATCATCGAGCGATGCGTTGCTCTCGATCACGCTTTTCAGATAATTGAGCTGGTCAACGATTTCCGTTTGCTCTTCCTCATCCTGATTCAGCACCTTGCCCAAGGTGTTGATCAAATCCCCTAGT
>JAGRHQ010000269.1 GCA_020444905.1 Candidatus Competibacteraceae bacterium | reverse complement strand
TGGTGGCTTTGGTAGCGACTCTGTATTCCCGGCACGTTGTAAAGCCTGTTCAAGCCGTTATCGACGGTTTTAAGCGCCTGCGGGATGAACGTCTGGACCTTAATACCCGCCTCGTGGTGAACAGCCAGGACGAAATCGGTGAATTGACGCGCTGGTTTAATCTTTTTATGGAAAACTTGCAGGCGCAGCGCACTGCCGAGCAAGCGCTGCGGGAAAGCGAGGAGCGCTATAGTCTCGCCGTGCACGGGGCGAACGACGGTTTATGGGACTGGGATTTGCGACGCCAGCAATTGTATCTATCGCCACGCTTCAAGGAAATGCTGGGCTATACGGAAAATGATTTGGGCAACGATCCCATCGAATGGCTATCGCGCATCCATCCCGCTGACCGATGCCACATGCAGGACGCGCTCACCGCTCACTTGGACCGTCATGCGCCCTACTTCGAATGCGAACACCGCTTGTTGCACAAGGATCAACACTATTTCTGGGTGCTCAGTCGCGGCTTGGCGGTGCGTGATGGCAACGACTCGCCCTATCGCATGGCCGGGTCCAGCACCGACATCGATCGCCGCAAACAGAGTGAGGAGCAACTTCGGCACCAGGCTTTACACGATACGTTGACCGGGTTGCCCAATCGCACCGCTTTCATAGACTACCTGCGTCAGGCCATTGAGCGCCATAAGCGGTTTTCCGACCGGATGTACGCCGTCCTATTTCTCGATTTGGACCACTTCAAACTTATCAACGACACGCAAGGCCATAACGCAGGCGATACGCTCTTGATTGCAGTCACCCAGCGCCTGCGCCGCAGCATCCGCACAACCGATATCCTGGCTCGTCTGGGGGGCGATGAATTCGTGCTACTCATCGAGGATATCAGTGATGTCCGAGACGCGCTACAGACCGCCGATCGTTTGCTTGAAGCCCTGGCCTTGCCGCGGGTTCTTCAGGAACAACAGATGGTCACGATTTCCGCTAGTATCGGGATTACTCTGGGTTCGCTGGCCTATGAGACGCCGGAACAACTCCTGCGGGACGCCGATATCGCTATGTATCGCGCCAAGGCATTGGGCAAGGCGCGCTATGAACTGTTTGATATTGGCATGCGTGACCAGATTATGCGGCAATTGGTGTTGGAAACCGAGCTGAAACGGGCGCTGGAAGTTGGGGAATTTCGGCTTTGGTATCAGCCAATTTTGGTGATGATTTCTGAAGAAATTCATGGTTTTGAAGCATTATTGCGCTGGCAGCATCCAGAACGCGGCTTACTCGCGCCGGGTGAATTTATGGTGACGCTGGAAAATACCGGACTGATTGTCCCGCTGGGTCTCTGGATACTGGAAGAGGCATGTCGCCAGTTGGCGGATTGGCGGCGCCGTTATCCGTCCGCCGCATCTCTCAAAATCAGCGTGAACCTGTCAGCCCGGCAATTTCAGCATGCGCCGTTCGTACAGCATGCGACGGCAATCCTGGCCGATACCGGCTTGCCAGCCTCGGCACTGGCCATCGAAGTCACGGAAACCGCGCTGATTCAAGACACGGAGGATGCCGCCGCTATGCTTAAGCAACTGAGAAACCTGGGTTTTGAAATTCACATGGATGACTTTGGCACGGGTTATTCTTCATTGAGCTACCTCGATACTTTTCAGGTCGATGCGATCAAGATCGATCGATCGTTTGTCTCCAGGATCACCGCCAGTCACGAACCACCTGGATTGATCAAGACGCTGGTTGCTCTGGCGAAGGAAATGCGGATTCAGACGATTGCGGAAGGAATCGAAACCGCCGAGCAATGGGACTGTCTGAAAGCGCAGGGTTGCCACTATGGTCAGGGTTACTACCTGTCCCGACCGCTCGCGCCGCCAGCGGCTGAAGCGCTGTTGCAGGCGATACTCTGGCCTGAACCAAGGCAAATCGAATAAACGTCTCTCACTCTGTGAAGATTGAGCACGGATTGTCCAGTAAGCTGATCAATCCAGGTCTTGACCTGCAAGCCATTTTCCCATCCTTTTCAATGAGGGGTGGCGCGTAGCGCCGGGTGGTTGGATCAGTGAAGATCAGAGAGAATCGTTGATTGCAGTCTGTTGATACCCAACACCCCCACGGCCACCCCACCCAGCGCCACGGCGAACCAGAGCGTTGCAATCCGGCAGAGCAGGGTAATGGCGACCGCTGACGCTGCATCCGCGCCGAAGGCCACCAGCAACAATCCCATCACCGCTTCGGTTCCCCCCAGCCCACCCGGCAAAAACGACAACGCCCCGGCCAGCACCGCGATGGCATAGACGCCAAGACCCGTCGCCAGATTGATCCCGGCCCCGATATCCTGCGCAATCCAATACAAGGCTAATCCCTCCAGCCCCCAGGACAAAACGCCCAAACTCAACCCAAATAGTAGATGGCCGGATTGCAACAGCGTCGCCGCCGCATCCAGCAAACGGGCCAGCCGTTCGAACTGATGGCTATAGCGATGATTGTGTCCCCAGTCTCGAAGCTTCTGCGGCAACCACGGGCGCGTGACCAGTCTACCCAGTCCCAGAGTCAATACCCAGGCCATCGCCGCCAGCCAGGCATAATCCGGTCGGGCCAGCAGAATCAGTAACGCCAGCAGACTCATCGCCAGCACATCCAGCAAGCGCTCTACGAACAGCGCCGCCAGACTTTGCGCATACGTCACGCCATGCTGATGCAGGTACAATGACCGCACCGCCTCGCCGGCTTTGCCCGGTGTAACTGTCAACGTAAAACCCGCCAGGTAATACAGAAAATGCCGCTGGATCGGCAAGGCATGGCTGAATGCCGCCATATAGCGTTGCCAGCGCCAGAATCGCAGCAGATAATTCAGCAACGACAGGGCGAAAATCCCCAGCAGCATGGTTAAACTGGCGCGCTGCCAAGCCGCGAATACCGCTTCACGGTCGGCGACCAGCACAAAACCCAGATACAACAGGGCGGTGAAACCCATGCTCAGGGTCAGGGCGCGGCGATGGTGGGGGGACAAGCGGACTCCTGCCTATCGGTGTTGGGTATAAGTTCGCAGACTCGCCGGGATAGGGTTATAGTTGTGGCGTGATTAAGAATAAAACATGACGCTGCACTAGCGTCCAATGCAGTAACCCCAGCGCCTTGGAACAATACCTTATTCCTGGAGTGGCTCACAAGTCATGACTTCGCTCGCCGACTTCGATGTACTCATTATTGGCAGCGGCGCCGCCGGTCTTAGCCTGGCGCTGCGGTTGGCCAATAGCGCTCGCATTGCCGTGCTCGCCAAAGGTCCTCTGCACGAGGGCAGCACCTATTATGCCCAGGGCGGCGTCTCGGCGGTGCTGGATGTCGGCGACTCGATTGAATCCCACGTTCAGGATACCTTGATTGCCGGGGCCGGCCTGTGTCATGCCGACGCAGTTCGTTTTACCGTCGAACACGGTCGCGAAGTGATTGAATGGCTCAGCCAACAGGGCGTACCCTTCACTCGTGAACCAAATACGGAAGGCATCGTTGATTATCATTTGCATCGCGAAGGCGGTCATAGCCATCGCCGCATCGTTCACGCGGCGGATGCGACCGGCCGGGCGATTCAGACGGCCCTGGAAGCGCGCGCGCGCGAACATCCGAACATCGCCTTGC
>JAGRHQ010000268.1 GCA_020444905.1 Candidatus Competibacteraceae bacterium | reverse complement strand
GTAAAAAATTCCGACACTCCCTTAACCATCCAGGCCGACCATCCGCCACCGAAAACCGCTGCCTTTCACAATAATGCAATGAAGTTCAATCGAAAATTAATCTAGTCTGGAAAAATCCCGGCCATTGGGTCAGTGTAAAAAAAGTCGACAGTCAAGCAGAACGCGCCATGCCATTCAGCGCAACGCCACCCCGGCCATTTGACTCCCACGCCGTTGTATGAGACCTTTTTTTAACCCGCCTCGCTATTCGGGGCAGATCCAAACGCTGGCAAGCGGCTCTTCTGGAATTATGGCTGCAAACCCACCTGCTCTGACCTGACCTCTTAAGGGAAGTAAAACGCCATGACTGTCAAAGCATTGCGGATCGAAAACCCGATGGATCCGGTCCGCATGGCGACCCTCAAGCACTGGGGAGAATTGCCTGCACACACCACGCTGGAAGATATGCGCTCGGAAGCGACCGTGGATTGCGGCTGGGGCCGACTGATCTTCGGCCAGACCTTCGCCTCGGCGGATCGGCTGGCGCGAGAAATTTGCCGCGAAGCGCCCGGACGCCGGGATGTGGCGCTGTACATCCGCGACCCTCATGTGGTCGTTGCGCTCGACCCACAACAACTGTTCCTCGATCCCTCCCATACGTTCCGCCTGCCCCTGCGCGATGCGGCCCTCGACATCAGCGAAGACCGAGGTTGGCGCATTCGCCAAATCACAGAGGGCGCGGATACCGCTCAGGACGAAACGGCGATTAACCGTCTCTACCAGGTGCGCGGCATGGTGCCGGTGCAAGACGGTTTCCTCAACCACAATCTGCGTAATTCCGCGCTGGCGATCCTGGTCGCTGAAACGGACGACCACGGCGAAATTCTGGGGGTCGTCACCGGCGTCGATCATGTCCTGGCTTTCAACGATCCCGATCAGGGCGCCAGTCTGTGGTCGCTAGCGGTCGATCCGCAATGCCTCTACCCTGGGATTGGCGCCAGTCTGGTTAAAGCATTGGCTGCTTTCTTCCAAGCGCGGCAACGCACCTATCTCGATCTATCCGTGATGCACGATAACGCCGAAGCCATCGCCCTCTACCAGAAACTGGGTTTCCAGCGGGTGCCGGTGTACTGCGTCAAACACAAGAATCCGATTAATGAGAAATTGTTCGTGGGTCCCGACCGCTACAGCGACTTGAACATTTATGCGCGCATCATCGTCGATGAAGCCCGCCGGCGCGGCATCGCCGTGGACATTCTGGATGCGCAACATGGCTATTTCCGCTTGAGCCAAGGCGGACGCAGCATCACCTGCCGCGAATCCCTGTGCGAGCTGACTTCAGCAATCGCCATGAGCCGCTGCGATGACAAGCGCGTGACGCGCAACGTGCTGACGGCTTCTGGACTGAGGATGCCCGCACAGATTCTCGCAGACGACCCGGAAACCGTCCGGGACTTTCTGGCCCACCATCAACGGGTCGTGGTCAAACCCGCTCGTGGGGAGCAAGGTCATGGCGTCCAGGTCGATTTGCGCACCCCGGACACGGTCGAGGCGGCGATTACCACCGCCCGGCGCTTCTGCGACGACGTGATCGTGGAAGAAATGGTGGATGGCGAGGACCTGCGCATCATCGTCATCGGTTACCAGATCGTCGCCGCCGCTACGCGCCGTCCGGCGGAAATTACCGGCGATGGCCACCAGAACATTCGCACCCTGATTGAGAAACAAAGTCGCCGGCGTCAGGCCGCCACCGGCGGTGAAAGCCATATCCCGGTGGATACAGAAACCTTGCGCTGCATTGAAGCAGCGGGCTACACGCTGGACTCGGTGCTACCCGCCGGTCAGCACCTGCGGGTGCGCAAAACCGCCAATTTGCACACCGGCGGCACCATCCATGATGTGACCGACCAAGTGCATCCCCAAGTGCGAGAGGTCGCCGAACAAGCCGCTCGCGCCCTGGAAATTCCCGTCGTCGGTTTTGATTTCATGGTTCCCGATCTGGCGGGCGAACCATACGCCATTATCGAAGCCAACGAACGGCCAGGGCTGGCCAACCATGAGCCGCAACCGACCGCCCAGCGCTTTGTCGATCTTCTTTTTCCCCACTCCCGGATCGAGCACTAAATGCAGACCCTTCTTGATCAAACCTACTTGCTGGACATGATGAGCCGGTTGCTGGCGACGCACAGCCCCTCCGGCATGACTGATGAAATCGTGCATATCGTATGTCTGGAACTGATGGCGCTGGACATTCCCTTCAGTCTGACCCGGCGCGGGGCCATCCGCGCCGATTTGGAAGGCGCGCGCCATAGCCCGGATCGGGCCATCGTCTCCCACCTGGATACGCTGGGCGCGATGGTCAATTTTTCAATTAAAACCGAATGGGCGGCTGGAAGTTGTGCCCATTGGCACTTGGTCGGCGCGCTTCGCCGAGGGCGCGCGCGTTACCATCTACTGTGACGGCGGTTGGCGCTATCGCGGTACATTACTACCCTGCAAGGCTTCCGGCCATACCTTCAACGAAGAAGTCGATACGCAGCCAATTAGCTGGCTCAACCTGGAACTGCGCGTCGATGAGCGTTGCAATCGTCCAGAGGATTTGCAAGCTTTGGGCATTAACATTGGCGACACCATCGCCATCGACTCGCAACTGGAAATCAGCAACAGCGGGTTTATCAACGCCCGGCATCTCGACGACAAAGCCGGGGTCGCGGTGTTGTTGGCGGTTGCGCGCGCCGTGCGGCATTGTGGCCTCCGCCTGCCGGTGGATTGCCATCTACTGTTCACGATTTCCGAAGAAGTTGGCGTTGGCGCCTCCCACATCCTGCACGGCGACGTGGCGGAACTGGTCTCCATCGATAACGGCACCATCGCCCCAGGACAAAATACCTGCGAATATGGGGTGACCATCGCCATGCAGGATTCGTCGGGTCCTTTCGACTGGCATCTGACCCGACACTTGCTCGGTCTGTGTAAAACGTATGGCATTGAGCACAGCCGGGATGTCTTCCGCTACTATCGCAGCGACGCGGCGGCGGCGCTGGAAGCCGGCAACGACATCCGCACCGCGCTCACTTGTTTTGCTCTTGATGCTTCCCACGGTTACGAGCGCACCCACGTCGACTCATTGTTAGCGCTGGGCGAACTGCTACTCGCCTACATTCAGAGCAGGCCGCTGTTTCAACGGGATGCGCAACCACTCGGTCCAATGGGCGACTTTCCCGCGCCGGGAACCTGATGATTTGCATCCACGCCCTTGAGGAAACTTGTGGACTGCGTATTATCTAACTATCGACCCGACGACGCGCGGCGGCCAAGTTTGGCCGCCGCCGCCAGACGCTCGAACATTATCCCTTCGACAGATGCAGTGCTAACGCCATGAGTAAGGAATATTCATCGTCTCCCGATCAAGACCGCGACCTCGCCGTTGAACCGGCGAAACCCGCGCTCAAGCAGCCGCCGCTCTATAAGGTGATCCTGCTCAACGATGACTATACTCCCATGGATTTCGTGGTGCGGATTCTCGAACACTTTTTCGCAATGAGCCGTGAGAAAGCCACGCAAGTGATGCTGCATGTTCACACTCGCGGCCGCGGGGTGTGTGGCGTCTTCACTCACGATATTGCGGAAACCAAGGTGGCGCAGGTGAATGAATTTTCCCGCCGACATCAACATCCGTTGTTATGCACCATGGAAGAAGCCTAAGTCCGAAATCACCCAGCGCGATTCGAGGTATGCGTATGTTAAGCAAGG
>JAGRHQ010000267.1 GCA_020444905.1 Candidatus Competibacteraceae bacterium | reverse complement strand
CTTTGAAATTAAAATAATAGCCTTGTTTTAGCCCGATTTCACCCTCTTTGGCTCTATGAAAATCAATAACTTAGTTTTAATACAGTTTCTGAAGGGTTAGCGCCGACCACGACGAACAGGCCATTGCCCCAGGCGATCTCATAAAGGAATTGAAAATCGGTGATGGGAGAGGCGCTCCAGGTGACGCCATCCAGGCTGGTCAGGATGGTAGCACCTGCCCACAAGTCCCTACTACCGACCGCGACAAACTGGCTGCCGTTCCAGGTGATGTCAGAGAGATAGGAAATATCATTGAGGTCATGGCGAGTCCATACCAAACCATCGGGACTGGTCAAGACCACTCCGACCCGATCACCTCCGACAGCAACAAACTGACTGCCGCTCCAGACCACGCTAGACAAAGTAATGCTCGAGTCGCTGAGGGTATGATGGGTCCAGGTCACGCCATCGGGACTGGTCAAGACCTCTCGACCGTAGCCCACGGCTACAAACTGCTGGTGGCCCCATGTGACATCATAAAGACTATTCGAGCTGCCGCTGTTGCGCGGCGTCCAGCTTGACCCGTTGGCGCTGGTTAGTACAGCGCCATTGTATCCGACGGCAACGAACTGCTGACTGTTCCAGGCAACGGCCTGCAAAGCGCCTTTGACAATGGCTGGGTCGCGGCGCGTCCAGTCCATCGCATTGGGGCTGGTCAGGAGGGTTCCGCCGCTGCCGACCGTCACCCACTGTTGACCGGTCCACACCACGTTACTCAGACTACTATTGCGAGTACCGGTGCTGTAACTTCTCCACGTGAAGCCATCGGTGCTGGTCAGGATGTTGTCATATCCGGTGGCGACAAACTGGTTATTGCTCCAAGTGACGCCATTGATACGTCCACTTGCTTGGCGCGGTGTCCAGATGAGGCCATCTGGACTGGTCAGTATCGAATACTCGTACTCATCGAAGTTATACCCTGCAATTACGAATTGACCGTTCCCCCAGGCCATATCTTCAATAATCCGCATGCCCGTGTTCAGGGAGACGCTATTCCAGGTTGCGCCATCGGAACTCGTAAGAATGACCAGCGAATCAGTTCCGTAGTCATAACCAGCGGCGACAAACTGAGCACCACTCCAGGCAATGTTCTGAATAGAGCCATCAAATTGGTCAATATCGCGCCGCTGCCAAGTGAGGCCGTCAGCGCTAGTTAGGATCACACCTATAGACCTTCCATTGACGTAATCGCCACCCACGGCAACAAATTGGGCGCCCGTCCAGATGATGTCGTTCAGGTAGGGGTAATCAAGCGTGGCCGTGTCCTGGCGTGTCCAGGTGATGCCATCCGGACTGGTGACGATGGTCGAGCTACCTACAGCGACGAACAAGCGGCCATTCCAGGCAATCGCCTGAAAGTAAAAATTGCTGTCGAGGCCGGCGTCGCGGCGTGTCCAGGTTACGCCCTGATCATGGCTGGTTTGAATCGTGCTGTCAGCGCCCACCGCCACCACGATACCATTGCCAAATGCCACATCACTCAGATCATCAAAGCGCAACGCGATCTGCCAATTGCTACCACAGGTACCTTCGGCTAAGGGCGCAAACTCTGTTTCAGCACTTTGTACATCCGGTGGAGCTGCTTCGCGCATCAAGCGCTGTCGATGAAAGGCTTCGCGGTCACGATCCCGGTGCATCGTCCAATGCTCGGGGTGGTCGAATTCCGGAGGAATGCCAGCAGCCATTGCTGGATTGAGGCCGGTTACCCCACCAATAGCCACCAGGCAACAGACTGCAAATCCATGCAAGCATCGGTTGGAAAAAAACGACCAAAGGCGCACCTTTAAGATCGCTAAACAAGGAAATGACATAATCTGCTTCTCCGAATTGTAATGAGTGATCAATGTATAAAAAGCAGATTAACTATAAACGATGACAATCAGAATGCATCATGTCCATGTAATTCTACTTTGTCAGATTACATGGCATGTATTTGATTCATAAATTTTATCAATTTTAAGCATTTGATGTAAATTTTATATAAATCAATATGATTTGAGGGCCGCCACAACCACAGTGCGGCGAGCGACATCCCAATAGAGGCCGAGTCCCTGGCGAGCCAGGGCGGCGGATAGATCGGCCAGTCGCCAAGTGAGGGAGACCGGAAAGCCCAGGTTGCTCATGGCGTCATTCTCTCCAGACTAGGCGGCGGGGATCGCAAAAGCGGCGGGTCGGACCGGTTCTTCCCAGACTTCCGGCATTGCCTCCTGCGCGATTCGGTCAATCCGCCGCGCTTCCAGCGCCATCCGCGCCGCCATGCGCTGAATGAGGGCAGGATTTATGCGCTCTGGCAGGCGGCGGAACCGGGGGCCGGCCGCGAGGTATCCAGGTTCAATGGTCAGCGAAGCGTCGTACATCTCGGGTCTCCTCCTAAACGGTGAACTTTCTCTCGATGAAGCAATAGACATGCCATGTAGAGAAGATCGGAAGACCACGTTGTGGCATTCTCTTACTGATGCTCAAGACGAGGGAATAGGTGGAATAGAACCCTGGTAGAGCCGTTATGAAGGGGTTAGCACTCGACCCAGTGGGCCAAATCGAGTAGCCCGGTGAGATTCAGCCGTTCAGAATGACCGGTAGGGTACAAGCGACTGACCAGGAGGGGCACATCAGTCGTTGTGGCGACAATATGTCGGATCACCAGTATGAATATACTCTGCGGGCGCAATTGGAAGATAGCGCGGTGCTTTTTCCAAAGCTCCCGAGCCAGAGCCTGCTGCGTCTTGGCGTCGGCTACGCCTTTGGAGGCGGCGATCTGCTTGCGCGTCTGGAATTCCTCCAGCGCCGATTGCGTTTTATAGTTCAGGGTAGCCCACAATAAATCGCACGTCCGTGGCTAGCATTCCGGCGCAACGGGCAGCTTCCAGACCGGAATCGGCATCCTCGAAGACCTGACAATAGCGGGGTTCGACCTGGAGGCGGCGCGCGGCCTCCAGAAACAGATCGGGTGCCGGTTTGGGCGGCAGGCCATCGTCCGCGGTCAGCGCTACGGGGAACAACGCCCACAGTCCCGCCGCTTGCAGCGCCCGTTCCACATTGGCGCGGTTACTACCGGAAACTACAGCCATCGGCAAATGTCCGTGGTAGCGCCGGGCTAAGGCCGCGACCGGTTCCAGCGGCTGCGCCTGATCGAGCAGGGCGTAGGTTCGGCGCTCCTTATCTTCCGTGAACTTTTTAATATCAAGCGCCTGGCTGAATTCAGCGTTGTACAACGCGACAATCAAATCTGTCGGTTTGCCATTGTGGCGAAGCAGGAATTCCAATGGGCACGACAGGCCCCATTCAGCAAAGGTTTCCTCCCAGGCGGCGTAATGCAGGGGCAGGGTGTCCACCAGCGTCCCGTCGCAATCGAAAATCAGACCCCGAATCCAGGCCGGCACATCAAATTCCGGCAATGTGCCCCCGGTCGCCGTACTCATGCTCCCGCCGGTCTGGACGGGGCGCGCGGAGCAGCGGCGGGCGCTGCTGGTTTCTCCTCTTCTTCCTCAGGTTCAGCCAGCGCCTCCAGCGACAGTCCCGAACCCCCGGATTTTTCGGCGCCCGGCGCACCGCTGGACAGATTGATGCGTAACCGGAGATTATTCGCGGAATCGGCATTCTTGATCGCTTCCTCGAAACTGATCTTGCCGGCTCGATGCAGTTCAAATAATGCCTGATCGAAGGTTTGCATACCCATTCCGGTCGCTTTCTCCATGATTTCCTTGAGACCGGCCACCTCGCCGC
>JAGRHQ010000266.1 GCA_020444905.1 Candidatus Competibacteraceae bacterium | reverse complement strand
GGATGTGGTCGAAATGGTGCTAGGCGGCCTGGTCAATAAGGAAATCGTCAATAACGTCAACCGGCATGGCGGTCGCGCGGTGGGCTTAACGGGCAAGGACGGTGACCTGATCCATGCGCGCAAACTGACCATTTCCCGCAAGAGTCCCGAACTGGAAGCCCCGGAAATTATCGACATCGGTCATGTCGGTGAAGTGGCCAGCATCGACGTATCAATTATCAGCACACTGATTCACGATGATTTTATCCCTATCATTGCGCCCATAGGAGTGGGCAATGAAGGCGAGTCCTACAACATTAACGCCGATCTGGTCGCCGGTAAGATCGCCGAGGTGCTGCACGCCGAGAAGCTGATTCTGCTGACCGATACCACCGGCGTACTCGATCAGGAAGGCCATTTGTTGACTGGTCTTGGCGCCCGTCAGGTACAGGCGCTTATTGATGACGGCACGATCCACGGCGGGATGTTGCCCAAGATCGCCTGCGCCCTGGACGCCGTGCGCGCCGGAGTCAAGGCGGCGCATATCATCGATGGGCGGATCGAACACGCGGCGCTGGTGGAGTTGTTCACCGACGCCGGTATTGGGACGCTGATTCGCGGGTAACTGCTTCTAATGTAAGTTCGCAACGGCTGAACTAAAGTTTAGGGGACTCCCGAACTGCGAGATCGCCGCCATGAACGACCCATCCCCTGCATCCATTCCCCGTCCCGGCAAGGTTTATTATTTCGGCACTTGCGTCATCGATGCCTGCTTTCCCCAGGCGGGACTGGCGGGCATCGAGTTGTTGCAACGGGAAGGCGTACACGTCATTTTTCCCCAGGCGCAATCCTGCTGCGGTCAGCCGGCGCATAATTCCGGCTTCCCTGACGAAGCCCGCCGGGTCGCGCGCCATCAGTTGAAGGCATTTCCCAAAGACGATCCGATTGTGGTTCCTTCCGGCTCCTGCGCGGGTATGTTGAAACACCAATATCCTCACCTGTTCGCTCATGAACCCGACCTCGATGAAGTGCGCCGTTTTTCCAGCCGCATCTATGAGTTGAGCGAATTCATGGTCAAGGTGCTCCAGGTGCGCTTGGAGGATCGCGGCGAGCCGATCAAAGTGACCTGGCATTCCTCCTGCCACGCCCTGCGGGAAATGGCGATTATCCCCTATGCCAAGACGTTGCTGGGGCAACTGGAGCGGGTGGAGTTGGTGGAGTTGCAAAATGAGCGGGAATGTTGCGGTTTTGGCGGCACGTTCTCGGTCAAGCAACCGGCGATTTCGGCGGCGATGGCTGGTGACAAAGTCAATGACATTGTGCAAACCGGCGCAGCGCGGGTGCTGTCCACCGATTGCGGTTGTTTGCTGAACATCGCGGGTACGCTTGGCTACCGCCAGTTGAATGTTCCCACTCAGCATCTGGCCGAATTCATCCTGGAGCGCACCTAATGACCAAAACCGCCGATGTCGTCGCGTTTGAACGCAATGTCACCAAGGCCCTGGACGACGGGCAATTGCGCCGCAATTTGCGCAGTGCGATGACCACCCTGAGTCAGCGCCGCCGCGCCCTGTTCGCTGATGCCGAAGCTTTCGAGCAGTTGCGCGCCCAGGGCCAGAGCATCCGCCGCCGAGCGTTAAGCCGGTTACCGGAATTGCTGGAACAACTGGAGGCGCGCTGCACCGATAATGGCATTCAGGTGCATTGGGCGGAAACGACTGCGGAAGCGAACGCGATTTGCCTGGACATCATCCGGCGGCATGGCGCGCAGCGGGTTATCAAGGGCAAGTCGATGGTGTCCGAGGAGATGCATCTTAATCATTTCCTGGAAGAGCAGGGCATCGAGGCGCTGGAGACCGATCTGGGCGAGTACATCATTCAATTGGACGGTGAGACGCCTTCGCACATCATCGTGCCGGCCATTCACAAAAACAAAGATCAAATCGCCCATTTGTTCCATGACCGCATTCCGAACGCTCCCTATACCGAAGTGGTCGAGGAACTGAACGCCATCGCCCGGCAGGAATTGCGCGAAAAGTTCCGGGCCGGCGAGGTTGGCGTCAGCGGCGTCAACTTTGCGGTCGCGGAAACCGGTACGCTGTGCCTGGTGGAGAATGAAGGCAACGGGCGCATGTGTACGACCGCGCCGCCAGTGCATATCGCGTTAATGGGTCTGGAGAAGGTGGTGGAGAAGTTGCAGGACGTACCCCCTCTACTCCGTCTGCTCACCGGGTCCGCCACGGGTCAGCCGATCACCACCTATTTCAACATGATCACTGCGCCGCGCCAGCCAGATGAACGGGATGGCCCGCAGGAAGTGCATTTGGTGATCCTGGACAACGGACGCTCCAGCATCTACGGTGATCCCGAGCGCCGCGCCACCTTGCAATGCATCCGCTGTGGGGCCTGTCTGAATCACTGCCCGATTTATACCCGGCTCGGCGGCCATGCCTACGGCCATGTGTATCCCGGCCCCATCGGTTCAATTCTGACCCCACAACTGGAAGGATTGGACGAAGCGGGCGTGATGGCCAGCGCCTCCACCTTCTGTGGCGCGTGCGAGGAGGTCTGTCCGGTCAAAATTCCCTTTACCGAAATCCTGCGCATGTTGCGTAACGAGGCTTACGCACGGGGTGAATCCGAGCATGATGTCAAGGGCCACGGCTACCGCTACACGACGGTCGAGGCGCTGAGCTGGAAAAGCTGGGCGCTATATAACACCAGTCCGGGACTGGCGCGGATCGGCTCGCAGATTCTCGGTAAATTGGGCCAGCACCTGCCAATGATCGGGCCGCTGAAGGAATGGACCCGCACCCGCACCTCGCCGCCGTTCGCCCCGAAGAGTTTGCATCAACTGGCCCAGGAACGAGGACTCGACCATGACCGCTAACGCCCGCGCCAACATCCTGTCCCGCTTGCGCGCTACGACCGCCCAGGGTTCCTTTGCCGTACCGGATGCGCCGGCCATCGCCGGGTTGGCGCTGAATCTGGAGGAACGCATCGACCGCTTGCGCCGGATGCTGGAGACCATGCACGCTGAGGTGTGGGTTGTGTCCAGCGTGGCATGGCTTGACGAATTGAAAGCCCGATTGCGTGTCCGCACCTTGAATGGGTTGCTGTACGGACCGGGGACGCCACTGGGCGCAGCGCTGGAAGCCGCCTGGGAGGAAAATTTGCCGCCGCTGGTTCCCTACGTCGAACCGGTTGAGCAGTGCCGCGAACGGTTATTCAACGTCGATGCGGGCATCACCTCCACGCAGGGCGCGATTGCCGAAAATGGGGCGTTGATCCTGTGGCCCAGCGCAGCGGAACCCCGCTTGATGTCGTTGACGCCCGGCTTGCATATCGCCGTGCTGGAGGCCGGGACGATTTTCAATACCTTTGCCGAGGCCATCGACCAGCAGGGCTGGCTGGAACAGGGGATGCCGACCAACGCTTTGCTGGTTTCCGGCCCGTCCAAGACGGCAGATATTGAGCTGACCCTGACCTTCGGGGTGCATGGGCCGAAGGAATTAGCAGTGTTGATTGTGGCCTGATAACGGGAGAAGCGTGGGATGACTGAAACCCTGGTCTTGCCGCGCCACAAATTGACGGGTAGTGTTCTTTTCGATGAGTGCCATTCCGGGTATTCTTTGCAATTCGATTTTGCCATCGGGCTGAATAGAGACATTTCCTGAAACGTTTTGCCCCCCGATTCCGCAAGCACCTGACAAGGAAAACGGTCACCTTCCTTTATGAAACTGATTCTGAATGTCGATGCCATCACCCACCCCCTGACTGGCATCGGTCAATACGCGCTGCGACTGGCCCGGGGGTTGCGCGCGCATCCAGCGATTGAGGAAACC
>JAGRHQ010000265.1 GCA_020444905.1 Candidatus Competibacteraceae bacterium | reverse complement strand
GGATATAGGTTTCGGGCCGCTCAATGCCATGCAGCACATGAGCATCCGGGTTGCTGGGCAGATCGGCGCGAGCGCTGCGGGAAATGCCGCGCGCGCAGGGAAAGATCAGCGCCGCCCGCCGGAAAGGGAGATGAAAGTCCGGTTCTTCGCGTCCGCCGTAACCGTGACTGACCACCACGCCCCGCTCGACCGGCTCATCGCGTGGTCGGGTCAACCAGCCGCCTATTCGTATTCCGTCCAATGAAGTAAAGGCGATCTCGAATACCCGGGTGTGTGGTTGTGGACTAGGCCGTTCCCACAGCATTGGTTCGACCGCCACGGCGTCGGCGCACGCCCGCAGATCGCGCCAGAAGGGGTCGAAATCCGCCAGAGGCTCTGGCGCGGCAACGGCCAGCAGCGCCTTCAGATCATAACCATGTGTCGGATCAAACGGATAAGAATGGTGAAACATGGGCGTCAGTCAGTAAAATCATAACTATCAGAGGTAATTAAAAAATTCAAAAAGTTGCATGATTGTAAGCCATATCCACTAATAAGGTCTTTGTAGCATCAAGATGCAGGGGCTTCTCAAACTGGATGTTAAAATGCTTGCACTCTAGCAAAGAGGGAGAGTTTTCGCAGCCGGCGCCGAATCGCTATGCTCCCTTTGGCCATCAACCCAAAGTACCCTCTGCATAGCTCGCAACCGTTCAGTCCCTCCTTTGGCAAAGGCTCCCGCCATTTTGGCGAATCCCCCGACCCCCTGTTTCAAGGGAGGAATTCGCGATTCAAAATCTATTGAGAAACGGTACTATGTCCACTGCTCTTCTTCAACAAACCATTATATTCAGCATGTTGCTAGGTTCTGTTTGGCCGGCTCTTTCCGCCTCCTCCCTGATCCTGCACGACTTTGAGCGCTTCGCTAGCCCCACGCCGGGAATCACGATGAGCGCCTGGACGACTGATCCCGACCTTCCTTCCGGGCGGATTAGCTATCGACTGGAACCCGTACAGCGCGAGGAGAGTCGCCAGGCGCTCTATCTCCAGTACCATTTCAATTCTGGCGCAACCGAGGCGATGGGTTGGCAGCTCAGCCTGCCTGATCTCGACGCATCGGCCTACGATCACCTGGAATTGTGGATTCGCGGTGATGAACAGACCGGTTTCGCCAAGACGTTGAAACTGCAATTCAAGCAACCTCTAGCCGGCGGTCCATTCGGTTTATTGCGCCAAGGCAGCACCGTAGTGGAGGGGATCACCCGCGACTGGCAGCGTTTTCAGGTACCGCTGCGCTGGATGAGCGGTATCGAAGACTGGGGCCATTTGCGCCAATTCGCCCTAGTGTTGCAACCATGCCGGTCACCTGTGATCCAGGGCGCTTACTGGCTGGATGATCTGGCGCTGGTCAAGACCGGTCAGCCCGGCCCCAGCATTTATGATCGGGTGATCCCACCGAGGAAAACCGCCTGGGAAACGGCTCTTGGCGGCAAGGAAGCCACACAACCCCATATTCATGCGCGGCTGACGGGCTGGCCGGAGCGACTGATCGTTCCCGCAACGGAACTGCCCCGGAACGACCAGGCGTTTCTGGCGCAGTTGGCGCGCGATACCTGGCGGGGACTGGCGGCATTCAGCGACCGGGAGCATGGCCTGCCGCTGGACACGGTGCGTTTCAACAGCTCGATTGCGCCCGAACGCGCCTGGGTGGGCGACTACACGAATGTGACCAATATCGGTTTGTATCTCATCGACATCATCGCAGCGCGGGAACTGGAGCTGATTGATCCGCATGAAGCACGAGAACGGCTTAGTCGGACGCTCGACAGCCTGGAGCAGCTGGAAACCTGGCAGGGATTTTTCTTTAACTACTACGACACGACGACTCTCGAACGCACCAGTCATTTTGTATCTTTCGTCGACTCGGCCTGGTTGAGCGCCGGATTAATAGTCGCGCGCAACGCCCTGCCCGAACTCGCCGAGCGCTGCACCCGATTAATCGACCGGGAGGATTACGGGATATTTTACGACCCGGTCGATCAATTGATGATGCATGGCTACTATGTCCATTTACCGCACCGGGCGGAATTTAACTATGGCCTGTTGTATAGTGAGGCGAGGCTGGGCAGTCTGATCGCAATCGGCAAAGGTGAGGTTCCAGAAGAACACTGGTACCGTATGGCGCGCACCTTCCCGCGCTATTTCGACTGGCAATCGCAGTCTCCCAAGCAGCGGGTTAAGCGCACGGTCAATGGCTATGCCTTTCCCGGTGGTTATTACGCTTGGAAGAAGCTGAAGTTTGTGCCTTCGTGGGGCGGTAGTTTATTTGAGGCGCTGATGCCGATGCTGGTGCTGGACGAGCAACGGTATGCCCCAGCCAGTCTGGGTCGGAATGCCGTAGCCCACACGGAAATTCAGCGCCGCTTTGCCCTAGAGCATCTGGGCTATCCGGTATGGGGCCTATCGCCCAGTTCCAAGCCAATCGGCGGTTACGGCGAGTTTGGAGTGCGGATTCTGGGCGTGCGTGGTTACCGGGCCGGCGCGGTGACGCCCCATGCGGCGGCGTTGGCTCTGATGGTCGATCCGGCGGCGGCGACAGCGAATCTGCGTCAATTGGCGCAGCGCTACCCGGTTTATGGCGATTTCGGTTTCTACGATGCAGTCGATCCGCAAACCGGCCAAGTGGCGTACAATTACCTGGCCCTGGATCAGAGCATGATCCTCATTGCGCTAGCGAATCATCTAAAAAATGGCGTAATTCAACGCTACTTCGCTGCTGATCCGATTATCCAACAGGTGTTGCCACTGCTCGACGCGGAACGGTTTTTTTGATTAACAAAGATTCTCTATGGCCCACGTCGACTTCGAAAATATCGATAAAATCTATCCGGATGGGACGCAGGCTATCTGCGATTTCAGCCTGACCATCGCTGACGGTGAACGGGTGGCGCTGGTTGGTCCTTCCGGTTGCGGCAAGTCCACTCTGCTGCGTCTGCTGGCCGGGCTGGAAACCCCGACTAACGGTCTCCTGTCCATCGGCGGCGAGGCTGTCAATCACCAGTCGCCACAACAGCGTAATGTGGCCATGGTTTTCCAGGACTATGCTCTATACCCACACATGACCGTGCGGCGCAACCTGGAATTTCCCTTGAAGATGCGCGATCTGCCCTGCGCCGAAATCGAACGGCAGGTGCACTGGGTTACCGAACTGCTGAGCCTTGGCGGCTTGCTCGATCGCTTGCCCCGCCAACTCTCCGGTGGCCAACGCCAGCGGGTTGCGATGGGGCGAGCGCTGGTGCGACAACCCAGCGTGTTCTTGATGGACGAACCGCTGTCCAACCTGGATGCTCGACTGCGGGGGCAAATCCGCGCCGAGATTGGCGAACTGCTGGAGCGAACCGGCGCTACCACGCTTTATGTCACCCACGACCAAGCCGAGGCTATGACCCTGGGTCAGCGTGTCGTCGTGCTGGACCATGGTCGCCTGCAACAAATCGCTTCCCCCCAGGAACTATACGAACGCCCCGCCAACACGTTTGTGGCCGAGTTCATTGGCAGCCCGCCGATGAACCTGCTTCCAGCGCGGTTGACAGCGACCCGCGAGGACCGACTACGGCTGCGCGTGGGTGAACAAAACCTGCCGCTGGCCTTATCCGGGTCGACCACAGCGCTCTGGCGGCAATGGCTGGAAACGCCGCTCAGCGTTGGCATTCGCCCGGAGCATCTGCGTCTGGCCGCCGAAAAGGATGAAGGACTGCGGACCACGGTGCAGGATGCGGAATACCTGGGTCACGAAACCCTCTTGTACCTGCGCGTCGACGGTCTGGCGACCTCCACGCCGGTGATCGTCATGCGCCTG
>JAGRHQ010000264.1 GCA_020444905.1 Candidatus Competibacteraceae bacterium | reverse complement strand
CAAGTTTACGGAACGGTAGCCGGATCACCGGGTTCCAGTATCATCGGCAGGACTTTATCCATCGGTTCCAAGTCCATTGATGCGCTGGAGTCATCGGGGTCGGTGGCGTTGGGGATTTCCCAAGAGAGTTCGCCGTCGGGCTGGGCTGAGCTGGTCTTGAGCGTGGGAGACATTCCCACATCAGGAGCGTGATTCAGCGTCAGACCGGACAGAATGCTGCTGGTTAAAGGCTGAACCTGCCAACCGAGATCGGCAACCCGTATAATCGCCAGAGTACTGGTGATCGTCGCGCCATTCATGAGCCAGAGGGCATTGTAGCCTGTCGTGCTGTGCCGCCAGAGAATGTCGCTCATCCCATCGCCGTTGAAGTCATTGGGCTTGTTGCTCCCGGTTCGAGGGGTAAAGGTTGCAGTCACGCTCTCAGCAGCATTGATGGTGACTGTGCAAGTGTTAGTACCCACGCAAGCGCCGCTCCAACCAACAAAGGTAGAACCGTTGAGGGGGGTTGCTTGCAAACTCACCACAGTGCCGCCAGCATAATTTTCGCTGCAATCCACACCACAATCAATTCCCGCCGGTGTACTGGTCACTGAACCTGCGCCACTGGGACTGACAGTGACCGTGAGTGGATAGGCCTCATCATTGCTTGGAGGCAGGGATACACTGTCAATCCAGGCTGCATCGCTACCGGTGGAAACCGAACCATCCTTTTCATAGGACCAGCGTAGGGTGTGTACCCCTGCGGTGAGAAGATAACTGGCTGTTGACCAGGGCACCTCACCGCTCCATTGCTCCTGTAGCACCCCATCAATAAAAAATCTTAAGTAATCGTAGTAGTACTCACTGGATACCCGCCGGGCAAAACTGACGGCACCCGCCTGAAAGCTACCGCTGACCTCGACTTGGCTGGTTTGATTGTTGGCGATCACCCCCGAACGCAGGGTGTAGCTACCTTCGTCAGCCGGATCGACATGATTGACGGCCCATTCAGCATCAGAAGCGCTGGGGGTGGTCCAACCACTTGGCCAAACACCATTGAGTGGGAAAGCATCATCACCACCACCGTTGTCTTGGTCAAAATTAGCGGTGACAGTCTGACTGCCTGTCATGATGACCGTACACTTATTAACAGTACTCCCTGAACAACCTCCCCCGCTCCAACTGCTGAATGATGATCCAGAATCTGCTATGGCCTCGAGTATGACCGGAATACCGCTACTGTAGGATTCCGAGCAATCGATTCCACAATTGATGCCTGCCGGATCGCTAGTGACAGAACCACTACCTACACCGAGACGAGCAACAGTCAGAGTATAGACATTGCTGCCAGGATTAACCGCCGTTGTAGTAGGCGATGCTGCGGCATTATTAGTTTCGTTACTCTCAGCAATCTGCTCGTTATCATCAGCGATGAAGCCCACATAGTAGACGCCAGGAGGGGTATCCGAAGAAATCACGATAGCGCCGCCGCAACTACTCATTTCACCTGCATTAAGACCGCCCATATAACAGCCATAGCCAGTGTGAATATCGGATCGTGTGATATCAGAATCATTGGATAGATAGATCCCCATCCAGCTTGATCCTGCTGCTGCGGTTCCCTGATTGATTAAAGTCGCTGACACTTCCAGGGAGCTTCCAACTACAACCGAGCTTCCAGCAGTTACTTGATCGACAATCAAATCCGGAAAATCAGGATCGCCGCCACTCAGGGGCAAGGCGACTTGATCAATCCAAGCCGCGTCAGCACCCCTGCTTATGGAATAATCCTTTTCATAGGACCACAGGAGCGTATGAGTGCCTGCAGTCAATGGATAGTCGACCACTGCCCAAGGAATGTCGCCACTCCACTGGTCTTGCAGAACGCCGTCAATGTAGAAACGCAGATAGTCATAATAAGTTTCGCTGGATACTTTCAGGGCAAAGCTCACCGTACCCCCGGTAAAGCTGCCGGTAAACTGCACTTGGCTAATCTGACCATCGCTGATAGCGCCTGACCGCAGACTGGAAAAACCTTCATAGGCAGGATTCGTGTCGTCAACCAACCAGTAGGCGCTGGAACCACCAGGCGTTATCCAATCGGCAGGAAACTCTCCATTGGGTGGAAATAGTTCCGAACCTCCGGTAAACGTTGCCGTCACGGCCTGGTCACTATTCATAATGACTTGGCAGGCGCCAGTCCCGCTACAGTTACCTCCCCATCCAGCGAAGGTGGCCCCTCCTAATGGCGCGGCTGTGAGATTGACAATCTCTCCACTATTGTAGCGTTCTGAACAGTCAGAACCACAATCAATACCGGATGGCGCACTAGTTATAACGCCATATCCTGTCTTGTTAACATTCAGGGTATAACGAGTAACGTTACCTAATAAGGCATTGTAAAGATTGAGTCGCCCCTCAGTTGTCGTTTTTCCGGCCAACGCGGGCAAGATATCAACACTGTCTAAAATTCTCTGCCTGATTTGCGTCGCATTTTCATTAGGATACTGTGCGGCCAGCAGCGTTGCTACACCCGCGACATGTGGAGTCGCCATGGATGTGCCGTTGAAGAATGCATAACTATTGTTCGGCACTGTAGAAAGAATGTTTTGTCCAGGCGCGCCCAAATGCACAGTATTTGCCCCATAATTAGAGAAATAAGCTATTCCATCTAATGAGTTGGTTGCTGCAACCGAGACTGCATTAGCATAATTAGAAGGATAGTGCGGATAAAGATCATTGTTACTTGCGTCGTTTCCTGCTGCAGCTATGAAGATAATTCCCAGATTATTCATGGCTGTAATGGCATCTTGCGCCGCCTGTGAAAAACCACCCCCTCCGTAGGAATTACTGGTTACTTTGATATTCACTCCTGCCTGTTTTTTAGCGATCACATAGTTATAAGCGCTTAAGATGCCTGAAGACGAACCACTTCCATTGCTACCCAGAACTTTCAACGCCATGATTTTGGCATTCCAGTTAACGCCAACGACACCTATACCATTGTTGCCAACAGCACCGATAGTACCCGCACAGTGCGTTCCATGACGATTGTCATCCATTGGATCATTATCATTATTAACAAAGTCGTAACCATGGCTACCATCGGTATCACTCCAGATATTTGCAGCCAAATCTGGATGGCTATAATCCACTCCTGTATCAATCACTGCAACCACAACACTGGATGAGTTGGTTTGCACATCCCAGCCCTCTGGAGCATCGATATCCGCATCGGCAGTACCATTCGATCCTATATTATGCAAACCCCACAATTCATTAAACCGAGGATCATTAGGCATGGCGTCAAGGGTGACTACATAGTTGGGAGAAACTGATTGCACATTTGGGTTACGGCTCAGTCGCTCAATAATACCCTTACGACCGTCGCTGGGTCCTTTAACATGCAGATAGGCGCGCCCCATGACTCTCTGTAGGGCAGAGTAGCTTTCTTTGACCTCAAAACCCTCAGCGCGCATGTTTTCAACGGCATTATCGCTAGCTGCTCCGCTTTTGAATACGACAAGCGCTTCCCCTTCAACAAAGGAAGGCGGTTTATTGGGTTCGCTGATTGGAGGCTTTGGTTCCGGTGTAACCTTTTGTTGAGTTGCTGACATTTCAGCGGAAGTAGCGATTGTTCCAAAACCCGTTGCAATGAAAATGATGAAAAAATACAGGACTTTTTTACATAATAAGGGCAAGTTCATTTGTTTAACTCCTCAAGGTAGTGAAAAGAGAGATGGTGCACAGCAATCAGTGGGGGATCAGACTCATTGAGATTAAGAAGCTGTATTGAAACTCTATTACCTAAGCAACCTGTAAAAGATCATCTTCTAATAATGATCTTTCCTTATGAATT
>JAGRHQ010000263.1 GCA_020444905.1 Candidatus Competibacteraceae bacterium | reverse complement strand
TGTTGCGGCGAGGCAGGCGCTGGCGCTGATGCCCTGCGCCTGGCGCAACGGCTTAATCCCGATATCGTACTGCTGGATATTCAGATGCCGGGGCTGAATGGTTTGGAAACTGCGCGGCGGATGGCGGAAATGGAGCAGCCGCCTGCGGTAGTGTTCACGACCGCATACAGCGATTATGCGCTGGAAGCTTTCGATGCTCAGGCGATTGCTTATCTATTGAAACCGGTGCGGCTGGAACGGCTGGAGCAGGTGCTGACCAGCGCCCGCCGCGTCAATCGCGCACAGTTAAGCGGGTTGGCGGCGGACCAATCGGTAGATGGCGGTCGCGCGCATATTCGCGCTCGGATTGGGCAGCGTCTGGATTTGATTCCGTTGGCGGACGTGTTTTATTTCCAGGCGGATCAGAAGTATGTCACGGTGCGCTACCGCCACGGCGAGGCGTTGATTGAGGAATCGTTGAAAAACCTGGAACAGGAACTGGGGGCGCGGGTGGTGCGGGTTCATCGTAATGCGTTGGCGGTGGCAGTCCATATCGCCGGGTTGGAGAAAGCTGCTGATGGGAGCGTAGCGCTGGTTTTTCACGACATCCCCGACCGGCTGGAGGTGAGTCGCCGCCATCTTCCAGCGATTCGCCAATTCTTCAAGGAGGTTTGAATGCGTGGGAAGAAGAGGGTAGCGAATACGCACGGATCTAAAACCACTCTTGTCTTTATGGCGCTCAACAAGCTATCATTTGCGCTCCAAAAATCGCCGGAATAGCTCAGTCGGTAGAGCAGCTGATTCGTAATTAGCAGGTCGGAGGTTCGATTCCTCTTTCCGGCACCAGCATAAACAACGCCTTACGCCACTATCCCGCCAAGCGTTTTTCAGCTCTGCGTAATTTCTGCGTAACCCGTTCCTCAAGCCGATCCATCGCGGCTGAAATATGTTCGCCCGACTGGTGGGCATAGCGCAGCCAGCGTCTTATGTCTTGAGATACGCTGCGCCGTTTCTAAAGCGCAGGCAACTGGGTCGGCGTCACCCGACGCAGAAAACCTGCAAACCATGTCTCGCCGGGCAGCAGGCGCTGCGCAACACTGCGATAGGTCTTTTGACTCAGCATCATCTCGCCAAAGGGGCGAGGCGAGGGGCAGAGATAAAACAGGCCAATCACCGCCAGATACAGAGTCATCGT
This sequence comes from Candidatus Competibacteraceae bacterium, assembly GCA_020444905.1. Lineage (GTDB taxonomy): Bacteria > Pseudomonadota > Gammaproteobacteria > Competibacterales > Competibacteraceae > UBA2383. The sequence continues at coordinate 2,702 of JAGRHQ010000263.1, read as the reverse complement.
GCCAAAGGGTTGCTTCATACTGCCCAGGCTGAAAGCGGTGCCAAAGGATTTCTTCAGCAACTTCTTGCCGAACAGATTAACGCTGTAAAACTCGTCCAGCAGTAAGTGGACGAGAAAGCCTAGAGTGATAAAACTGCCGCACAGCCAGGCGTGAGTGACTGACGCATTAAAGACATGATAGGCAACGACGGTAGTGATCAATCCGCAGCAAGCGCCCATTGGAATGGAATGAAGCAACCCGCGATGGACAGTGAAGTGATCGAGCAGTTCAAAGACGCAATAGCGAATCAGCACAAAGCAACCGATCCATAGCAGGATCAGTTCCGTCAGGGAATAGCGGGACCCGAAGGTAAACACCACCAGAAAGCCGGCGATCACCGCCAGCGCCATGAAAGCAAGGCGAACGGGAATGGAGTGCGGGGAATCGATATCCGGCAACAATCCGCCGATCACGCCCAGCACGAAGTAGCCAATGATCGCCTGGTGGGGAAACTGGCCGGTCATGACCAGCACGGTGGCGGCCAAGCCACTGACCGCCGCCGCTCCGATCAGGTGGGTGTTGAAATCAGCCATCCGCCCCGGTTCTCAACCCTGCTGCAACAAATTGCGCAGGTCGATAATAGCTGCATTGGCGCGGGATATATAAGAGGCCATGATCAGCGAATGGTTAGCCATTGGCCCAAAACCGGTGCCATTGAGAATCATCGGACTCCAGATAAACGCCTGAGTATTTTCCAGTTCGCGGATAATCTGCTGGAGAGAGACCAGGGCGTTCTTTTTCTGGAGGACATCGCGGAAATCGATTTCCAGGGCCTTCAGCGTGTGCAGCAACGCCCAGGCATAACCACGCGCCTCGAAGAAAATGTCATCGATTTTCCACCAGGAGGTTCTTACCTCAACTTGACCCGGAGTGGGTGTGGACTGGCGAGCGTTGGGATCGCCAGCCAAATCGGTATTGATGCGGGCTTGTCCCACGCTGGCCGCCAACCGTTGCGCCAGACTGCCCAACCGCTTTTCGGCGACCGCCAGGTAGACGCTCAAATTGTCGGCGCGGGTGAAGAACTGACCATCATGGGCTTTTTCATCAGCCAATCGCTCCAGATAACGATACAGAGCGCTTATGCCTTTGCGGTATTCCGATTCGGAAGACGGCAGAATCCAGGATTCCGAATCGTAGTTGAATTGCGGCTCGGCAACCTGCAAATCCTTGTCCTCAACGGACTGGGTCTGGGAGCGGCTGAAATCGTTACGCATCGAGCGCGCCAGATCTCGCAGTTCAGTCAGAGCGCCAAATTCCCAGTTGGGAATGTTATCCAGATAAACTCCTGGCGGGGTCACATCATTACTGAGATAACCGCCGGGTTTGTCCAACAGGGTTTCGGCAATGCGAATCGCAGTGGCGGTCGTCACGTAGCCAGGCACTAGTTTCTTTTGTTCGTTCTTCGCCATAGCCAATGCGCTCTGGTGAACGTCGAACTCGCCGGGCGAACGCGACCAGATAAAGCCGAGCACGATCACGACAATGACGTAGGTGATTAGAAACAGGCCCAGCGTCCACCACAAACCCTTCTCTTTCCAGGTGCGCGGATTGTAATAGGTGGCAACCTTAGTGACTTTATTACCCAGGTTCGGTTTATTCGCGGATGGGGAAGATGGATCGGTCATCGTGGGTTCCTTGTTCGGGTGGATGTTCACAATTGTTGGATCTTGGCCAACTGCTCTTCCAGCTTGGCGATAGCGGTTTGGAGTTCAGCGACGCGGGCGCGTTCCTTGTCCACGACCGCCACCGGGGCGCGGCCCAAAAAATCGGCATTGTCAAGTTTGGCCGCGCCGCGTTCCGCATCCTTGCGCAGCTTGGCGATTTCCTTGTCGAGCCGGGCGGTTTCCGCCGCCTTGTCGATCAGACCGGACAGCGGGATGAGCGCTTTCATCCCGCCGACCAGTGCTGTCGCCGCTTCCGGCGCCGGTTCATCGTCGTTCAGCCAGGCCACCGTGTCCAGCCGTCCCAGCGTCGCCAACGCCCGGCGATGCCGTTCCAGCCGCTGCCGGTCTTCATCTGAACCGTGCTGAAGTAATACCGACAGCGGTTTGCCGGGAGCGATATTCATTTCGGCGCGGATGCGGCGCACCCCACTGAGGAATTGCCGCAACCATTCGATATCCTCTACTGCCGCTGCGTTGATCAGCGTTGGGTCAGCCTGCGGGTAAGGTTGGAGCATAATGGAAATCCCCGCACTTGCTTCGTTCGCACCCCCCTTGCCTAAATCTCCCCCCTTTGGCAAAGGGGGCTTTCCTAAATCTCCCCCCTTTGGCAAAGGGGGGTTGGGGGGGATTTTGCCCGCCAATGGCGCGACTCGTTGCCAGATTTCTTCGGTAATGAAAGGCATCAAGGGATGCAGCAAGCGCAGCAGGGTTTCCAGCGTCTGAACCAGCGTTTGCCGGGTCCCGCGTTGAGCCGCTTCGGAGCTGGCTGGATCGTTAAGCACCGGTTTGGATAGTTCCAGATACCAGTCGCAAAACTCGTTCCAGGTAAATTCATACAGCGCTTGGGCCATTTGGTCGAAGCGGTAGTCCCGTACAGCGGCGTTGGTTTCTTCAATCGTCCGCTGCAAACAGGAGCGAATCCAGCGGTCGGCCTGACTGAGTTCAATTCCACCGCCAGTCAAACCGGTATCTTGCCCTTCCGTGTTCATCAGCACATA
>JAGRHQ010000262.1 GCA_020444905.1 Candidatus Competibacteraceae bacterium | reverse complement strand
CTGCCGGTTCATGGCTTAATCGCCGGTGGCGTGGAGCCGGGCCGGCAACGCTATGCCGATCAACTGCAACGTCAGGTTCAAGCACAGGGATTAAGCGATACCGTCTTGTTTACCGGTCACCGCGCTGACATGCGCGAGATTTACGCAGCCTCCAACCTGGTGTTGTCGCTGTCGGCCAAGCCTGAATCCTTTGGCCGCACCGTGTTAGAGGCGCTGAGCCTGGGGACGCCAGTGCTTGGCTACGAACATGGCGGCGTTGGCGAAATCCTGCGCCGTATCTACCCCGCTGGGCTGACGCCGGTTGGCAACCTTGATGCGTTGACGCAACGCACGCTGAATTTGCTGGCCACCGCGCCACAGGTTCCCACAGAACCCGTGTTTACCCGGCAACGGATGCTGGATGACACGCTGAACCTGTATGAAACGCTAAGTCAATCTCCCCGGAGTCGCGCATGACGCTCACCCCTTCCGGTCGAACGCTGATTGTGCAGCCCTTGCCCGGCATCGGCGATATGGTTTGGCATCTGCCGCATATCCACGCCATTGCCGCGACGACCACGACCGGACAGGTGGACATCCTGACCAAACCGCGCTCCCAGGCCGACCGCTTGTTATGCGCCGATTCCTGTGTGGGCCGCATTCTCTGGCTGGAGCGCGATGCAGGTCATGCCGGCGTCCGGGGCCTGCTCCGGCTGGCGGCGCTGCTGCGACGGACAAGCTATCAGCGCGTATGGTTCCTGCACGCCAGCGCCCGCTATGTATTGGCCGCCTGGCTGGCCCGCATCCCGGAACGGATCGGTTACGGCATCGGTTTGCAACCGCTGCTATTGAGTATTCCCGTAAAGCTGCCTGCTGAATTCCGCCACGCACCGCCTATGGTTCGAGGCGACGCCTTGCTGGATGTGCTCGGGATTCCCCGGTTTGAACCAGAACCTCGACTACCGGTTCTGGCAACAGCGCGACACGCCGTGGCGGAACGATTCGCCGGCTGGCCTCAACCCTGGATTGCGCTGGGCATTGGCAGCAGCGAACCCTGGAAGCAGTGGGGCGCAATGCGTTTTGCGGAATTGGCGCTTGCGTTGCCTCGCCACTACGCGGGTTCGATCTTCATCGTTGGCGGCCCAGGGGAACGAGCATTGGCCGACGAGATTCTGCGCCGGGTGCAAGACAGCGGCGGCGTGGCGGCGGATGCGGTTGCTTTACCACTGGAGCAAACAGCCGCCCTGTTGGCGAGCAGTCGTTGCTACATTGGCAATGACACCGGGGTTTTGAATATGGCCGCCGCACTGGGAACGCCGGCATTGGGACTGTTTGGCGGTTCATCGCCGCTGACCCATTCCCGTTTTATTCACGCGATGACTTCTCCGGCAGGCCAACACGGCATGACCGCGATCACGGTTGCCCGCGTTCTTGAAGCATTTTCGCGAATCGATCAGGAAATTGCTGACGATGATCCGTCTGCTTGACCGGTTGCAGGAAGCATTTTTTGGCTGGGGCTGGCTGTCGCCAGTAGTATTGCCCTTAACGCAATTGGGCGGACGCGGGTTGTTCAACACCCTGGCCAGTCTCTATGCGCTGTGGGGACTGCTCAGTTTCTGGCGTCGCCGGGAGCGGCTGGATCGCCCGACGCTACTGCTTTATCTGGCGTTGCTGGGCGTTTTCCTGCTGACGATTCCCGGTTCGGTCGATCCGGTGGCGGGAGTGCGCACCTGGCTGGGTTTCCTGATGCAAAGCATGACGCTACTCCTGATTCCGCTTGCCCTTCGGGAATCGCCGACGAATCCCGACCGGTTACTGGACGGCATGGCGCTGTTCGGTGCGCTGACCCTAGCAGGACTCTCCCTATTGCTGCCCTGGCATCTGCTCGGCTTATCCGGTCAGCCTTTCGATCACGAAACGCAATTACGGGAAGATAATTTGCCGTTTCTGACGCCGTTTCTGCTGGCTTGGCTTTGGCGGCGCGGCCCACCTCGCTGGCGATATGTCGCAATGGTTAGCGTCGTTGCGCTGGTCCTGGGGTATATAGTCCTTGCCGAGGGACGAGCGGCCTTGCTCGGCCTCATTGCAGCGCTCACGGTTTTTTCCAGTTTAGTGCTGGGATGGCGTCTACGTTTGATTGCGCTGCTGGCATTATTGGTGCTGTCCATCGCCATTGCGGTCAATATCAGCCCCTTCCTGAAGATGGAACTCGATCCCAAACAACCGCTGGATGCCTTTACTGCCGGGCGAACGGCGCTTTGGCGACAGGCGCTGGCGCACCCACCACCCCGCGCATGGTTGGGGATTGGCATGGGCAATGGCGCGCACGCTGGCGAGGAAGTGCTCGGTTTTCAACTCGGTGCTCATAACCACCAGGTCAAGCATTTGCACAACTTCGTCCTAGATGCCTGGTATGAAACCGGTCTGTTAGGTGTAAGCCTGTTGCTTGCATTGATGAGTACGGTCTTTGTGCGACTCCTTCGGATTTGGCGATGTTTGTCCGTCCCGGACCGACAGCGCGCCGGGATCTGGCTGGCGGCGGCAGCGGCGCTGCTGACTACCGGGCTGCTCAGTTTTTCCTATACTTCCCGGCAACTGGCTTGCTACCTGTTTATCGCCTTCGGATCTCTGACAGCCTTGAGTGGCCTGCGCCTAGAGGGAGTTAGACCGCCAGCAGTTGTTGATAAAGATCCAGATAGGCGTTAATGATGGCTTCCTCGCCATGCCGGGCAATCAGAGTGCGATAGCCGTTATCGGCCAGTTCGCGGCGCAGCGCTTCATCGCGCAATAGCAGTTCCACCGAGTGCGCTAACGCGACCGGATCGCCCACCGGCGTCAACCAGGCGTCTTCCTGGTGAACAGCGATTTCCACGGGGCCAAGCGTACGGGTCGCGACAACGGGCCGCCGCCGCGCCCAGGCTTCGAGAATCACATTGGCGACCCCCTCTTGCAGTGACGAGCAGACACATAAATCGGCCAGTTCCTGGAAGCGGCCCGCATCATCCCGCCAACCCGGCCAGCGTACGCGATCAGCGATGCCCAACTGCTCGGCATGGCGTTTGAGTTGCGCGGCCAGCGATCCATCGCCGACAATGACCAGGTAAACTGACCGGTCATGAATGCAAGCAGGAATGGCGGCAAAGGCGTTCAGCAGATCACCGAAGCCTTTGATGGGATGCAGGCGTCCGACCGCGACTACGATCAGGCCATCCTCGGGAATCGCCAGCGTTCGACGCAATTGTTGCAGAGTGTCCGGAGAGCTGGGTGCGCAAGGCGCAACGAAATTACTGATATGAAAAATGCGTTTCCTGGGAAATCCATGTCGAATCAGGTGATCGCCAATGCCCGGACTGACCACAATCCAGGCATGGGCATGCCGATAACCGTGGGGTTCGTAATACCCGCCCAACCGGGCAATGTGAACAGGACGCTGGCCCGGCGGCAAATGGGTCAGGCGGGTGGCGCGGCCCATATAGGTTTGCACGATATCCGGTTCCTGTTCGCGCATGGCTTTTTGGATTTGCCAGCGTGACCACAGATCCCAAACGCCCCACATCGGGATGTGAATCCGGGGAATCTCGGGTGGGATCTCAGTCGTAATCAAACTCCCAGGAACCGTTACCGCCAGCGTGGCGTGGCCATGCCGATGCAGCGCGCTCACCAGACGCGCATAAAACAATTCGGCGCCGCCGAGGAATCTGCCGCCGATGATATGCGCCGATGTGATCATGATCTCCCGATGAAAACGCTGATGCGCTGAAATGAAGCGCGCCACTAATGAGCGATTTGGGGCATACTGTAGATGAAATTTCCGTTCAGGACCTACTGATTCATGACCGACCGCATCCGGCTTTCGGCATTCATCACCACTTATAACAATGGCCGCACCCTGACTGCTTGTCTGCAAAG